>DASVLI010000133.1:0-6571 GCA_036384955.1 Occallatibacter sp. | reverse complement strand
GCCATGGGCATCTTCGGCCGCCCCTCAACCGAACCCTGGCACGGCTTCGACGCCCGCCAGCGCCTCATCGACTTCCTCGAAAAAGCGCTCGGCACAAAGTAGCCGCAGCGTCTTTGAGTCTTGAACGGCAGTCAGCCTCACGATCATGGATGCCCCACCCTTCCGCGGCACGTGGCCAACCCATGAAAAAGCCACAAATCCTCTGTGCCCCATCCATCCACAGTCGTATCGTGGATGGGTGGGAAACCTCGAACCTCAGACGCCGGGCAGCGGGACGTACGGATACGTCTACGACGCGGAGGGGCGGGTGTGCGCGGTGCATAGCTCGGTGACCGGCACGAATGTTCAATACGTGTACGGGCCGTCGGGCGAGCGCGTTGCGCAGGGCACGCCGGGTTCGTTGCCCTCCGGCGCCACGGCGCTGTGTACCGCTCCTGCGGCCAGCGGCAGCGCGTTCTCCAATGTCTCGGTTACCAAGCGGTACCTGGTCGATCTGGGCGGCGCGCAGGTTACGGAGCTGAACGGCTCGGGCACGTGGCAGCACTCGAACGTGTTCTCCGGCGGGCGGCTCACCGTCAGCTACGACACCAAGGGCATCCACTACGACCTGGCCGACCCGCTACCGGGGTCCCCGGCGACAGGTCTTCGTCGCTGGGGTGGTCTGGGAACCAAGCGTGTGCAGGCCAACGCGCAGGGCCAGGTGGACGAGAACTGCTTCAGCCTGCCCTTCGGTAATGATCTGAACAACCCGCTGACGGCCAACTGCGGCGCGCCGCCAAACACCCTGCAGACCAACAGCGACGCCACTGAGCACCACTTTACCGGCAAAGAACGTGATACAGAATCAGGGAACGACTACTTCGGGGCAAGGTACTACGCATCTACGATGGGCCGGTGGATGTCACCGGACTGGAGCGCCAAAGCGGAGCCTGTGCCGTACGCGAAGCTGGACAATCCCCAGAGCTTGAACCTGTACGCCTACGTTGGAAACAACCCGATGACGAGGTTTGATCCCGATGGGCATATTGATTGCAGCGGCAAAAACGCGGCGGGCGTTGGTTGTCAGGCTATAGCGAAGTGGAACGCAGATCACGGCATAAGTCCCACAGCAAAGAAGAGCGATTTTCCGGGTGTTCCGGTGAAACTGCCAAATGGAAAAACCGTCCCAGACGCAAAATCTCCCACTGGTCAGCTAATGTCGCCAACTAGCGACTTGAGTGATGCAGCTGCTAAAGGAAAAGAAATCGGAGCCAAATATCAAGCAATTCTGAATTCCGGCGTTCCGGGAGCCCAAGCGCTAGCGCTGGCATATCTTACTAGCGCACTCAAAAGCGCAGTCGCTCAAAATGGAGACTTCGATTATCAACGCACTATTTTGCCCGGTGGTAACTTGCAGCAGTTGCCTCAATTTAGAGATGTATCGAACTTCAACGTTGGCCTAATCGGGGCAGAAGCTGGCATACCGCTCAATACTTTACTGGGTATTGCCGACGGTTATGCCCGCTTGAGATCTTCAAATGGCCAGAATGGCCTTGATCCTCAAACTGCACAATGGGAGATAAACGGCTATCAAGCAGGAGCGAGTGGAGCTTATGACCACTAAAAGAATCGCGAAAACGATAGGAATCGGCGTCATCGGTGTGGTCATCCTTTGGGGTGCATGGCGAGCTTTTGTTCACTTTACCGGTCGTGATGACTCTGGCGCTTGCATTTCTGAGCAACTGAAGACCATCCCAGATCTGTCTGGTGCCAAGGTGGAAATTGTTTATACCAACTGCGATACCTTAGCGAAGCAGGAGGACGTTAGCGTGTACTTCTCGCCAGCGGTTCAGAGTGAAAAGCCATGGTTTACGAAATGGACGAATGAGAGAACGCTGATTTTTCGGTACGATCCCGGGAGGCCTGACAATCCACTACCCTCGATTACGCGACCATCTCAATCGACGATCCTGATCTCAATTCCTGAGGTCTCTTCAATTTCATATCAAAACCGGAAGTGGAAGAGCATGTCGATCAACTATGAAATTGGGAAGGTGGATTATCCGCCGAAGTCGCAATGAGCTTATGACGAGAGCGGATAACACTATGACGCTCCCTTTCACATGTGCAACCAACGTGTGTTTTTCGCGATCCCGTTATACCGGCAAAGAACGTGACGCCGAATCAGGGAATGACTACTTCGAAGCAAGGTACTTGGCTTCCAGCATGGGGAGAATGTTATCGCCTGATCTGCTGCTAGGAGAGCTCGCTAATCCGCAGTCTCTGAACCGATATGCCTACGCTTTGAATAACCCTCTCGTGAATATTGACCCGACAGGACTGTCGGCGTGCGACAGCTCTTCCGACGGCGATGGTTCCTGTAATAAGGAACAGTCGCAATTATCGGAAGGGCAGTCCGAACAATGGGCGGCAGCTGCCAAAAAAATTCATGTAGACCATGCTCCCAATGATCCGAATTATTCGGTTGAGGTGCACGCCGATGTCTGTAGCATGAACGACCCGCTATGCCGAGTGCAGTACGAGATGTTAATGCGTTATCTGAAAGAGAGGGCCCTTCGTAGCCTATCCATTTGGAGTATGTCGCCTGCGCAGCGCATATACCAGATCGCTCTCGCGCAACCGACAGTCTGCGGTGGCGGAGCCTTTGCCTACGGTGGTCGTTCGCTAGACGTCGGTCCAGCAAATGGATTTGCCGGTGGAATTATCGAGGCGGACTCGAATTCCGGAATTAGCAAAGGCGCACTTTTCGAGGGTGGCGGAGGAGAAGGAATTGTTGGAGGGGGTGGGCTTGTCGTGGCAAATAGCAGCAATGGCATGGGAAGTGAAGGTCTTGCCTATGGGGGAGCTGGCGTGGAACTTCCGGGTGCTCATGCAAGCACTGGACTCGTAGGTTTCGGTGGTGGGGTGGGAGTCTATGGGGATGTTTCAGCTGGCGGGAGAGAGGTTGGCGCAGGTGCCTACCTCAACATAACCACGAACGCAGGGTGCATGGCGGCGAAAAGATGAATATATTCGGACCGGTTGGTGAAGCAGCTCACGGCGGACATAGTAGTCCAACGTTCGACCTAATCGTTGGTTTTGCAGTTCTTGCACTTACTTGGGTTAGCTACCTAAGGAAAGAAGAACGCCAGAAGACAAGTGTATGGATCGCAATCGGCATCACTGCGATATGCGCTGTGTTCATATACGCAGGCATCAATGAGTTGCTTCGGTAGAGTGCCAGCGAGCCGCTCTTCGGGGCGGCTTGTGGCGTGTTTACGTCTGTAAACAGCAGTGGCGCGATTCGCTGAGGGGCACGCTGCCTACGGCATCGGTTTTAGGGGTGTCGCGGTAGGGATACGGCTTACGCCGTACCCCCGCACAGATCCGGACGGGCGGATTTCCCGCATCCGGCTCTTGCCTCATGTGGTGACGCGCAGACGGCGCGAAGGATACGGATGGCAGATATGGGCCGGAGAAAGCCATCGGCGGATGAGCCGTTGCATACGCTCCCGCTCGATGCTTCGGGCGATATGGCCAACGACGGGCGCAACAGCTACTGGTACGACGCGGAGGGGCGTGTGTGCGCGGTGCATAGCTCGGTGACCGGCACGAATGTTCAATACGTGTACGGGCCGTCGGGCGAGCGCGTTGCGCAGGGCACGCCGGGTTCGTTGCCGTCCGGCACCACGGCGCTGTGCAGCGCGCCGTCGGCCAGCGGCAGCGCGTTCTCAAACATCTCCGTCAACAAGCGGTATCTGGTGGACCAGGGCGGCCAGCAGGTAACGGAGCTGAACGGCTCGGGCGCGTGGACACACTCGAATCTGTTCTCCGGCGGCAAGCTGACGGTCAGCTACGACGCCAAGGGCATCCACTACGACCCGCCGACCCGCCGACCCGCTAATCCCCCCACCGCACCCCCAGCCGCGGCGCGGGCAGCACAATATACCCCTCGCGCCACTGGCCCTCTTCGCGCTTCGGCGCGTGGCCCACAATCCGCATCGCGGTCGAGTTCCGCGCCTCCAGCTCCAGTCCCGCCAGGCCCCCCACAATCGCCTGCAACTGGTCGTGGTTCGGCGGCCGGTTGGTGGTAAAGGGAACCACCGCCTTCAGCGCGCCGTAAGCCTCAGCTAGGTCGCTGATGCGCGCCTTCCGCTTGGCCGCCAGCGGCCGCAGCCCCAGCGACTTCCACGCCGCGTGCGGATAGCTCTCCACCAGCACCCGCCGTCCGCCAAATCCAGGCTTGTCGGCCGCCGTCAGCCGCTGCCATCCGCGCCGGCAAAGTCCGTCGTATACATCCACGCAGAACTCCGCAAACCGCCGGTACGTCACCGGCTTCACCATCCCCGGCAGCCCCGTCTTGGCCGCGGTATTCAGTTGCCGCTCGCTCACCCGCGCATGCTGCAACCCATTCCCGCGCGACTTCCACGCCTGCGGCCCGTCCAGCAGCATCAGCTCAATGCCGCGCTCCGTCGCCAGCTTGTCCAGCCGCTCGGCCAGCGCCTCGGCCTCCACCACGCCGCGCTCATTCCACATCACAATCTCGCAGGCCGTCGGCGCGCCGGGCTCCGTCCGCTCCAGCACCACCACGCCCAAATCAACCCAGCGGCGAAACGCCAAATCCACGCTCAACACTGCCATGCGCCCACCATAGGCCGGCCCCAGCCACGCCGCAACCCCCACGCACCGCTCCCCGCGCATTACCCCGACCCATTCGGAACCGAGCCCGGAGTGGAACCTACACCAAATTCCTCGCGCCAACCAATTCCCAGTTGTGCTATGCTCCCTCGCGCTATGAAAAACTCACCTGCTCAGCACCTCAAATCGCTACTTGCCGCCGGAATTGTAATCGTTTTCTCCGCCGCCCTCCTCTCCGCTCAAACCCCTCCCCCACGCCTCGAATCCCACGGCCAAACCACTCAGTTCATCGTCGACGGCCATCCCTTCCTCATCCTCGGCGGAGAGCTCCTCAACTCCTCCTCCTCCTCGCTCGACTACATGAAGCCCATCTGGCCCCGCATGACCGCCCTCGGCCTCAACACAGTCATCACCCCGCTCACATGGGAGCTCATCGAGCCCACCGAAGGCGCCTACGACTTCGCCCTCGTCGACGGACTCCTTGCCCAGGCCCGCGCCGAGCACCAGAAGGTCGTCTTCCTCTGGCTCGCCTCGTGGAAGAACGGCATGTCCAGCTATGCGCCCGTCTGGGTCAAGCGCGATACCAAACGCTTCCCGCGCGTCATTCAGCGCGGCGCGCCCATTGAGGTGCTCTCGCCCGCCTCCGCCAACCTGCAGCAGGCCGACTCCCGCGCCTTCGCCGCCCTCATGCAGCACATCGCCCAGGTCGACTCCGCCGATCGCACCGTCCTCATGATGCAGGTCGAAAACGAGGTCGGCGTCCTCGGCGACTCGCGCGACCGCTCCGACGCCGCAAACCAGGCCTTCGCCTCGCCCGTCCCCGCCGAGCTCACCGCC
Organism: Occallatibacter sp.; assembly: GCA_036384955.1. Lineage (GTDB taxonomy): Bacteria > Acidobacteriota > Terriglobia > Terriglobales > Acidobacteriaceae > Telmatobacter. Next base: position 1,117 of record DASVLI010000133.1, on the reverse strand, counting down.
TACCTCAAGGCCCATCGCGACACGCTCTACCCCGAGTTGCGCGAACTGTGGGATGCCAACGGCGCCAAAACCGCCGGCACCTGGGCCCAGGTCTTTGGCGATTCGCCCCGCGTCGACGAAATCTTCATGGCCTGGAACTACGCGCGCCTCATTCAGGCCGTCACCGCCAGCGGCAAGGCCGCCTACAACATTCCCATGTACGTCAACACCTGGCTCGGCGGCCCCGATGCAGCTCCCGGCGACTACCCTTCAGGCGGCCCGCAGCCCCGCGTGGTCGATATCTGGCGCGCCGCAGGCTCAGCCATCGACGTCTACGCCCCCGACCTCTACGCCAGCAATTTCATGGAGTGGTGCCAGCGCTATCACCGTGCCGGCAATCCGCTCTTCATGCCAGAAACCAACGGCGGCTCGGCCGGCGCGGCCAACGTCTTCTACGCCATCGGAGAAGAGGCCGGCTTCGGCTTCTCACCCTTCGCCATCGATATGACACCCCCAGCGGGCAAGCTCCCAGACAGCTACAAGGAGATGGTCACCTCGCTCGCCAACCAGAATGAGGAGCTCTCCGCCAGCTACCACGCCATCGCCAGCATCATGCCCCAAATCACCGCCGCCCAGGCCGCCGGCCAAATCCACGGCTTCACCCTCACCAAAGACCACTCCTCGGTCGAGTTCACCATGGGCGGCTACACCCTCCACGTCACACTCGACGAAATCTTCGGCATGCGCGCCGAGCACGGCTACGGCCTCATCCTCGCCGAAGGGCCAGACAAGTTCCTCGGCCTCGGCAAGGGCTTCCGCGTCTCCTTCACCCCCCGCTCCGGCCCACCGGCCGGCATCGCCGCGGTCGACGAGGGCCGCATGGTCAACGGCCAGTGGGTGCCCGGCCGCCGCCTTAACGGCGACGAAAACGACCAGGGCCACGGCTGGCGCTTCTCGCCCACCCAGGTCACCTTGGAGCGCGTCAGCCTCTATCGCTTCCAGTAGCTCCCCAACCCGCCTGCCGCCAGCGCCTTAACCCCGCCGCGGCAGGCGCCCCCCACAAAGTTCCCAGTCCCTAGCCCCTAGTCCCCTAGTCCCCTAGTCCCCCAGTCCCCTAGTCCCCTAGTCCCTCAGTCCC
>DASVLI010000132.1:0-21873 GCA_036384955.1 Occallatibacter sp. | reverse complement strand
CTATCGCGCCGAAACCATCCGGCGGGTCGCAGAAGCTTCAGGGGATGGGGCCAAGGGCGCCATTGAGTTGCTGCGCGAGGAAGGGCGCCTGAAGGACTTGAAGAGAATGGAGGGCCTGAAGATTGGCGGCGTGGTGAATCTTGGCGTCGGCATCGGGCTTACGTGCCTGCTCTGGTCGCTCGGGGGCCGTGATGGCTCCCCTTACATGGTCGGCTTGATTCCCGCGCTGATCGGGGTTGGGCTGCTGGTCTACGTCTATGTGCTGGCCGCTCCAGTCGATAAGCGATAAGGCTTTGAATCCGAGCATACAGCGGGCGCATCTTAAAATTAGCTGTTTAAACAGCTAATGAGCCACCATGTGGCTGGAGGTGCGCCTGTGGCATCTGCTACTTCACGTCAACCCGCGATCTTTCTTCCCCACGGCGGGGGGCCGTGCTTCTTTATGGACTGGACCTGGGGGCCGGCGGACACCTGGAAGGCCACCGAGCGCTTCCTGGCCGGCATCGCAGCCTCGTTGCCCGAACCGCCCAAGGCCCTGCTGGTCATCAGCGGCCACTGGGAGGAGCCGGCCTTCACCGCTTCGACCGCCGAAAAGCCACAGCTCATCTTTGACTACTCCGGCTTCCCCGCACCCACCTACCAGCTGACCTGGCCCGCTCCGGGCGCTCCGCAGTTGGCCGAGCGCGTGGCCGCATTGCTTGCCACTGCCGGCCTGCCCGCGGCCACCACGCCCACGCGCGGCTACGATCACGGCGTCTTTGTGCCGCTGAAGGTCGCTTTCCCGAATGCCGAAATTCCAGTGGCGACCCTCTCGCTGGCCGCCTCGCTCGACCCTGCGCTGCATCTTGCCGCCGGGCGCGCGCTGGCGCCGCTGCGTGACGAGGGCGTGCTGATCGTCGCCAGCGGCATGAGCTTCCACAATCTGCGCGCGTACATGCGGCCGGAGACACTGGCCGCGGCGCGGGCCTTCGATGCCTGGCTGACCAAGGCGGTGGAGCAGCCGGCCGCCGCGCGCGCGGCGCAGCTTGCCCAATGGCAGACTGCGCCGTACGCGGCGTTTGCGCACCCGCGCGAAGAGCATCTGATTCCTTTGATGATTGCGGCTGGCGCGGGCGGCGATGCGCCGGGCAAGCGCGTGTTTACCGATGAGCCGATGGGCGCCGCCATCAGCGCTTATCGCTTCGACGGCTGAGCCGTGCGTGGGCCGGGAGGCCCACGTGACAGCCGGCCAGGAGGCCGGCGCTACTCAAAGAAAAAGGCTGCGCGGCAACGAGGATTAATGAAGCGCCGCTAGCGGGCGTACCACTTGGTCTTTTTAAAGAGGCTCAGGCCGCTTTCGGCCAGAATGGCCGCACTGCCCAGCAGCATGCACAGGTCGGTACGCGCCTCGTGCAGAAAGCTCAGCACGCCGTAGTGGTTCAGTTTGGGCGGCTCAAAGCGCCACAGCGGGTGGCCCAGCAGAATCGGCACCTTGGTTGTCACCAGCGCGGAGAGAATCACCACCAGCAGCACCAGTGCGGCGTCGCCGGCGTAGAAGTTGAAGACGATGGCCACGCCGCCGACAAGCTCCAGCCCTCCGACGAACGGCGCCAGCAGTTGCGGCAGCGGCAGGCCGATGTGGGCAAAACGCCCCACGCCCAGTTCGCCCGGAAGCAGAAACTTCAGCAGCCCCTCCGTAAAGAAAACCAGACCCACCATCACCCGCAACAGGATGAACGCCAGATTTCTGCGCATGGGGTCTCCTTTCTTCGCGGGTGGTTTGGCGCGGGCGCTTCCAGGGAGAGGGATCTTCGAGCGCGGCACAGGCCAGATAAGCTTCGCCTACAGCCTATCGCATCTTCAGCTTTATTTCGATGAACTCTCGCCGAGCAGCCGCTCAATTTCGCCGGCAAGCGCCTCTGGTTTTTTCGACGGCGCAAAGCGCGCAACGGCTCTTCCCTGCCGGTCGACCAAAAACTTGGTGAAATTCCATTTGATTTTGCGCGTACCGAAGATTCCAGGGCGCGCGCGTTTCAGGAAGTCGAAGAGCGGATGGGCGCCGGGGCCGTTGACCTCGACCTTGGCAAAAATCGGGAAGCTGACCCCGTAGTTTCTCTGGCAAAAGGCGCCAATCTCCGCAGCCGAGCCCGGCTCCTGGCCTCCAAACTGGTTGCAGGGGAAGCCCAGCACCTCGAATCCGCGGTCTTTATAAGTCTGGTAGAGCCGCTCCAGTCCTGCATATTGGGGCGTAAAGCCGCACTGGCTGGCAGTATTCACCACCAGCAGCACGTTTCCCGCATACTGGCCCAGGCTGATCGGCGCGCCATCCAGCCGCTGGACCTCAAAGCCATGGATTGTGCCGGCATCCGCGCTCATTTTCCGCAAATTCCTCGCCGCACTCAGGATGTCATGCGGCTACCGGCTGCGTCTAATACGCGTGCAGCAGGACAACCAGGGAGTTCGGCGGCCCATGCCCCCGCCTCGGTCAAGTAGACTGAGTAGGGTCCTTTTCCGCCGGAAGGGCGGGGGCAGGGCCGTCTATCGTGCGTCATACATCTTCCTGTGGAGTAGGTCCGGAGCTGCGCGGTAGTTAAGGGCAAGACGAGATTGCGAAGCTGCCATTCCGGGCGGCGCTCCAGCCGGTTCCCAAAGGCCTCCTGAGCGGGGGTCTTCGAGGCGCAGGAAGGCTCCTCCGGAGTGATAAAATCAGTCTTTCCTCGAAGATGTACCAGAATTTTCATGTAATGAGGGTGTGCATATTTTTCCCGTGAATCGGAACCTTGGATCGCACCAGTACATGTGCTCGCCGCAGGGCCCCAGCCCGGTGAAGATTAAGCACACGGCTTTCGCGCGCGCGCGCCGGACCACCGTCCGGCTGGCGGGCATTGCACTGCTCGGTCTTGTCACGCTTCCCGGCGCCATGGCGCTGGCGCAGTCGCAGACCATTGACCAGATTCGTGTCATCGGCAACCGGCGCATTCCCAAGGAAACCATCCTGGCCCGCCTGTTTACCCACCCCGGCGACACCTACGATCCCATCTCCATTGAGCGCGACTTCAACTCACTGTGGAACACGCAGTACTTCGAAGACCTGCGCATCGAGCGCGAGGAGACCGAGAAGGGCATCATCCTCGACGTCTTCGTCCGTGAGCGTCCCACCATCCGCGAGATCAATTACAAGGGCAACAACTCGGTCACCCAGTCCGACATTCTCGACCGCTTCAAAAAGGAGAAGGTAGGCCTGTCGGTGGAAGGCCAGTACGACCCCACCAAGATCAAGCGCGCCGAGACGGTGATCAAGGACCTGCTCAGCGAGCACGGCCACCAGTTCGCCACCATCAAGACGGAAGTGAAAACCATTCCGCCGGCTTCGGTGCAGGTCAACTTCAACATCAAGGAAGGCCCCACCGTGAAGGTGGGCAACATCCAGTTCACCGGCAACCAGCACCTCAGCAGCCTGTACCTGCGCCGCTCCATGAAGGAGCTGCGCCCCATCGGCGTTCCCTACTCGCTGTTCCTTGAGAACATCTTCCCGCGCACCTTTGACGCTTCCAAGCTTGAAATCGACACCGAGCGCGTGCGCTACGCCTATCGCGACAAGGGCTACGCCAACGCGGCCGTGGAAGAGCCGAAGACACAGATTCGCGACGAAGGCGGCCTTAACTGGTTTACCTTCCGCCCCAAGCACGGCAAGCGTATCGACATCCTGATGCCCATTGAAGAAGGCGAGCGCTATCGCCTGGGCGGCATCACCTTCAGCGGCAACAAGGCCGTCAGGAACGTGAAGGCTCTGCGCGGCACATTTGCCGTCAAGGACGGCGACTGGTTCAACCAGACACTCATTGGCAAGGGCCTGGAGAACCTGAAGAAGGCTTACGGCGAGCTGGGCTACATCAACTTTGTCGGCGTGCCCACGCCCAAGTACGACGAGGCCAACCACACCGTCTCGTTCAACATCGACATTGACGAGGGCAAGCCCTTCTACGTCTCACGCATTGAGTTCCAGGGCAACACCATCACCCGCGACCGCGTCATCCGCCGCGAGCTGATGCTCGAAGAGGGTCAGGTCTACAACTCGCAGCTGTGGGAGTACAGCCTGCTGCGCCTGAACCAGCTGGAGTACTTCGAAACCCTCAAGGTCGATCAGGACTCCGAAGCCCACCAGAACGCCGAGGCCGGCACCGTGGACCTGCTGCTGAAGGTGAAGGAAAAGGGCAAGAACTCCATCGGCCTCAACGGTGGCGTCAGCGGCCTGTCCGGCGCCTTCCTCGGCGTCAACTACTCCACCAACAACTTCCTGGGCCTGGGCGAAACGCTCAGCCTGCAGGGCAACCTGGGCAACGTCAGCCGCCAGTTCATGTTCGGCTTCACCGAGCCCTACGTCCGCAATCGTCCGCTGAACGTTGGCTTCCAGATTTACAACAACAAGCAGGACTACAACGCCGCGAAGAACTACCAGGCCACCACCGGCCAGAGCGTGAACCTGACCACGGCCCAGCAATCGCTAACGCAGAACTACAACCAGGCGTCCACGGGCATTTCGATCTCGGCCAGTTATCCGCTGCGCCGCCACGCCTTCCAGCGCGTGGGCTTTACCTACACGCTGAACCGCTCCACCATTTCGGCGTTCAGCACGGCCTCGCAGACGTTCTTCCAGACCATCAGCTTCCGTTCCGGCATCGAGGGCGCAAACGCCCTGGCCGGCATCGTGAATAGCTCGGCCAGCTTCAGCTATAGCTACAACACCATCAACAACCCGTTGCGCCCGCGCAGCGGCAAGGAATACACGGCCGTCTTCCAGGTGGGCGGCATCTGGGGCAACCTGCGGTACTTCTCTCCGCTGGTGGCTTACAAGAGCTTCCACTCCATGCGCTACCTGAAGTTCGACCCCAATGGCCGCAACGTGCTCGGCGTCCGCGCCCAGCTTGGCTACATTCAGGGCTACGGCGGCGACGTGGCGCCCCCGCAGAACCGCTTCTACACCGGCGGCGAAGCGGACCTGCGCGGCTTCGACATCCGCGGCGCAACGCCCTATGGCTACGTGCCTACGCGCGTGAACGTGCAGCTGACCAACCCCGACGGAAGTTGCGTGCCGCGCGACCCGAACAATCCGCAGTTGAAGCAGTGCATCCAGGTGCCCGTGCCGGTATACGGCGTGGCCTCCATCGGCGGCGACACCAGCTTCACCAGCAACCTGGAATACCGCATCCCGATCGCCGGGCCGGTCACCTTCTCGTTCTTCGACGACTTCGGTATGGACGTCGCGCTGAACAAGGGTCAGCTGAAGCAGAGCCCCGAAGGCTTCGCCTCGCTGATTGCTCCGCTCTACGGCTGCCCGGTCTATAACAACGGCTCCTGCCAGGGCGGCATTCCGGGCGACCAGGTTGGCTTCCAGCGCAACATCCGGCCCATCACCGGCACCAACTGGGTTCCGCGCATGTCTCTGGGCGCCGAAATCTCGGTCATCATGCCGATTGTGAATGCGCCGTTCCGGCTCTTCTACGCCTACAACCCGCTGCGCCTCTACGAGCGCCCGTACTGCAACGATGTGCTGACCGGCGCCAAGGTCCAGAGCTGCTCGGCCGAACTCATTACTCGCGACATGTTCCCCCAAGGCGGCGCGGGCGACTACACGTACCAAGAGGCAATCCAGGCCTTCGGAGCGCAGAACCTGTTCCGCGAACCGCGTAAGACCTTCCGCCTCACGGTCTCAACCACGTTCTAAAATTCAGTACCCTGCGGTCCGCCCAAAGGGCGGACCGTTCTACGGATGAAGAAAAGGAGCATCCGCCGCCCATGAAACCTTCCACAGCTCTTCTCGCCGCTATTTTTGCGGGCTTTGCCCTCAACGCCGCGGCCCAAGCACCGGCTGCCGCCGCGGCTCCCGCGGGCCCGGTCAAGATTGCCGTCATCAACTTTCAGGCCGCCGTCGCCCAGACCAACGAGTTCCAGCGCGATTTCGCCGACCTGACCAAGAAGTTCACGCCCAAGCGCGACCAGTTGCAGGCGACCAGCACGGAAATCGAGAACCTCAAAAAGCAGCTCCAGTCGCAGGCAGCCACACTCAGCGATGCCGACAAGGCCAGCCGCGCGCGTGCCATTGACGACAAGCAGAAGAAGCTGCAGCGCGATGCCGAAGACGCCCAGAATGATTTCCAGCAGGAGATGCAGCAGACCTACGGCACCGTGGCCCAGAAGGTTGGCCAGGTGCTGATCAGCTACTCGGAGGAGCACGGCTACACCGTGGTTCTGGACGGCGGTGACCAGCAGGCGCCGGTGGTGCTTTATGCCGCACCCTCCACCAACATCACCAAGGAAATCATCGACGCCTACAACGTCAAGTCCGGTGTTCCCGCGCCTCCGCCTCCCGCGGCTGGCGCTCCCGCGGCCCCCAGGCCGGCCGCTGCCAAGCCTGCCGCCAAGCCTGCGGCTCACTAAGCCAACCGGCTCCAAACAGCGGCGTGCAGGCCTTGCCTGCGCGCCGTTTTTCTTTTCACGCTCCACGCCAAAACGCGATTCGCCTTGTTTGACGCACCCTTGACGCCCTCCTATAATCCATCTAGTTCCTGCTGACGTCTCCGTCCGCGTCATTTCTGCACCTGCCCTTGCCTGGGCGGGAACCCCCTACAATCCGGGGTGCTTCCAGGCTGTTCGCCGCCCGGAGTGAAGAAACGGCCCAGAGGTTTCTCAGGAGGCACAGGCGTGTCGGCCATTGCCGCAGCGCGCCATCCAGGAATTCCGAAGGAGCTCTCGATTCACATGAAGCGTACGTTCGCCATCGCCCTTACTCTGGCTTCCGGCCTTGTCTTGCACGCCGCCGCCCAGGTGCCCGCCGCGCCGACCACCACCACCGCGCCTGCTCCGGCTGGTCCTGCCAAGATCGCTGTCATCGCCTTCCAGGTTGCCGTGGCCCAGACTAATGAAGGCCAGCGCAACTTCTCTGACCTGCAGAAGAAGTACGAGCCCAAGCGCCAGCAGTTGAAGACCCTGAACGACGAGGTTGAAAGCCTGAAAAAGCAGCTGCAGACCCAGGGCGACAAACTGAACGACGCAGAGCGCGCCAGCCGCACCAAGGCCATCGACGACAAGGAGAAGCAGCTCCAGCGCGATGCCGAGGATGCCCAGAACGACTTCCAGCAGGAGATGCAGGAGCTCTACAACACCCTGGCCGGCAAGGTGTACGACTCGCTTTCGGCCTACGTGCAGGAGCACGGCTACACCCTGGTGCTCGATGTCTCCACGCAGCAGAGCCCGGTGCTCTACGCGGCCGAGTCCACCAACATCACCAAAGCGGTTATCGAGGCCTATAACGTCAAGTCCGGCGTTCCGGCTCCGCCAGCCGCCGCTCCCGTCGCTCCGGCGCCCAAGCCGGCCGGCGCCAAGTAAAAATCGGCACGGAAAAAGGCCCCGCTCTGCGGGGCCTTTTCCTTTTTATATGGGAAGAGCAACCATCATGCCACCTGGCCGCGGGCGGCCGCCTACGAATCCAACTTTTCTGTGGAAAAAATTGTGGATTGCGTGCGCACCTGCTTCGCAATTTCTTCAAAAATCGCTCTTGCCAATCCAGTTCCCATTCTGCTAGCACATATAACTTATTTATTTTCAATACTTGCAGGGAAAGGCCTCAGGCGATTCTTGACAGGTGCCAATCGCGGAAACACCCCTCCCGCGCAGAAGCTTTCCACAATTTGCCATGAACAGCAGATGAAACTGTGAGCCAGCACACGGCCTCAAAACCTTTATTTCTGCTGGTCTTCGCCCACGCGCAGCACGGCCAAAAACGCCTCCTGCGGAATGTCCACTTTCCCAATCCGCTTCATGCGTTTCTTGCCTTCCTTCTGCTTTTCCAGCAGCTTGCGCTTACGGGAGATATCGCCGCCGTAGCACTTGGCCAGAACGTTCTTGCGCAGGGCGCTCACCGACTCTCGGGCCACAATTTTGGCGCCGATGGCGGCCTGGATGGCCACTTCGAACTGCTGCCTGGGAATCAGCTCGCGCATCTTCGATACCAGCGCTTTGCCGCGCTCGTAGGCAAAATCACGGTGCACGATGATCGACAGCGCATCCACCGGCTCGCCGGATACCAGGATGTCCATCTTGACCATCGGCGACTCCCACTCACCGGCCAGCTGGTAATCCAGTGAAGCGTAGCCGCGCGAAATCGACTTCAGCCGGTCGTAGAAATCCAGCACAATCTCGTTCAGCGGCAGCTCGTAGGTCAGCAGTACGCGCGTCGGCGTCACATACTCGAAGTTCACCTGCTTGCCGCGCTTTTCTTCCACCAGCTTGAAGATGCCGCCCACGTACTCTTCATTGGTCAGAATCTTCGCCGTAATCACCGGCTCGCGAATGCTCTCAATATTGGTGGGGTCGGGCCAGCGCGAGGGGTTGTCGACCTCCAGCACCGATCCGTCGGTCAGGGTTACGTGATAGCGCACGCCGGGAGCGGTCGTAATCAGGTCCAGCTCGTACTCGCGCTCCAGCCGCTCCTGGATGATCTCCATATGCAGCAGGCCTAGAAAGCCGCAGCGAAATCCAAAGCCCAGCGCCACCGAGCTCTCCGGCTCGAAGAAAAACGACGAATCATTCAGTCGCAGTTTCTCCAGCGCGTCGCGCAGCAGCGTGTGCTCGTGCGAGTCCACGGTGTAGAGTCCGCTGAAGACCATCGGCTTGATGTCTTCAAAACCGGGCAACTGTGTGGTCGCGGGCTTCAGGTCGTCGGTCACCGTATCGCCGATGCGCGTGTCGCTCACCGTCTTGATGGTGGCGGCAAAGAATCCCACCTCGCCGGCTACGAGCTGCTCAATGGCTACCGGCTTGGGCATCAGCACGCCCATCGAGTCCACATCGAACACCTTGCCATTCGACATGAAGCGAATGCGCTGGCCCTTGCGCAGCGTTCCCTGCATCACGCGCACCAGCACAATCACGCCGCGATACGCATCGAACCACGAGTCAAAAATCAGCGCCTGCAGCGGCGCATTCGGGTCGCCTGTCGGCGGAGGCAGGCGATGCACAATCGCCTCCAGCACGTCTCCCACGCCCTGGCCGGTCTTCGCGCTCACCGGAATCGCATCGGTGGCATCCAGGCCCACGGCCTTCTCAATCGCTTCCTGCGTGCGCACAATGTCGGCTGAGGGCAGATCGATCTTGTTGATGACCGGAATAATTTCAAGGCCGTGATTGATGGCCAGATAGGCATTGGCCAGCGTCTGCGCTTCCACGCCCTGGCTCGCATCCACCACCAGCAGCGCGCCCTCGCACGAAGCCAGCGAACGCGAAACCTCGTAGCTGAAATCCACGTGTCCCGGCGTATCAATCAGATTCAGCTGATAGGTATTGCCATCCTTGGCCTTGTACATCATGCGCACCGCGTGCGCCTTGATGGTGATGCCGCGCTCCCGCTCCAGATCCATCGCGTCCAGTATCTGGGCCTGCATCTCACGCCCTGTCACTGAGCCGGTGTATTCAAGCAGACGGTCGCTCAGCGTCGACTTTCCATGGTCGATGTGGGCAATGATGGCGAAGTTGCGAAGGAAGCGTGCGTCCATGCGGAGTTCTGCAATTGCTCCACCGGGCAATGGCCCGGCATCTAAAATCATTTGCGTTTCAATTGCGCGGAGTATCGCCGTGCAACTGTGCCGCGCTGCTCAATGGGTAGAGAGAAACGCTTGCGGCGCCAGGGAACAAACGCGCCGTTCAACGCGCAGTGCCTCCATGGCATAGCTTATCATCGGCTAAGGGCCTTGTTCGCTGTGCTGCCGGCTCTTCGGCGGCGCTTGCGCTGCTTTGGCACCGTTTCTCATGAGCAGAATTTTTAATCGAATTGCCGTCGGCGGCGCATTGGCCTTCACTCTATCCGGATGCACGCCCCACGAGCAGGCGGCTGCCGCCGCGCCCGCGCAGCTGGTCGCGCCCGCAATTGCTCCGGCGCCGCCCGCGCCTGAGCCACCCAGGCCCACCTCCCAGGAAGTCTCGGACCAGCGCGTGCAGCAGCTGATTGCGCAGGTGGAGAAGGCCTATGCCCAGGGCCAGGCCGCATACAAAAAAGGCCAGCTTACAGAGGCCAAAACCGCCTTTGACCGCGCCGTCGATTTGATGCTCTCCTCCGGCATCGATATCAAGAACACGCCCGCTCTGCAGGAAGAGTTCGATCGCATCGTGGACGGCGTGAACAGTCTGGAGATGGAAGCGCTGAAGCAGGGCAACGGCTTTGTGCCCAAGGAAGAAGAAACTCCGGCCGAAGCCGCCGAAGACGTCACCTTCGCGGTCGATCCCAATCTCGTCGCCAAAGCGCGCGCCGATCTGGCCACCACCAAGTCCGATCTTCCGCTGGTCGTCAACGACTACGTCGGCGCCTACATCAATTTCTTCGCGAACACCAAGAAGGGCCACAACACGCTGCTGCACAGCTTTCAGCGCTCCGGCCGCTATCGCGCCATGATTCAGCGCGTAATGGCTGAAGAGGGCATGCCGCAGGATTTGATTTATCTCGCCGTCGCCGAATCGGGCTTCAATCCCCGCGCCATCGGTCCAAGAACCAGATCCGGCGGCAGAGCCGGCGGCATGTGGCAGTTTATGCCCCAGGGAAACTACGGCCTGGTGCGCAACCAGTACGTCGATGAACGCTTCGACCCAGAGAAATCAACCCGCGCTTACGCCCGCTACATGAAGTTCATCTACGACCAGCTGGGCGACTGGTATCTCTCGATGGCCGCTTACGACTGGGGCGCGGGCAATGTGCAGCGCGCCGTGCAAAAAACCGGCTACGCGGATTTCTGGGAACTCTACAAGCGCAACAATCTTCCCGGCGAGACCAGAAGCTACGTCCCTGAAATTCTTGCCGCCATCATCATTGCCAATCATCCCACGCAATACGGTTTCGACGACATCACACTCGATCCGCCGTTGCTCACCGACACGGTCACCGTGAACTACTCGGTCGATCTTCGTCTTGTCTCCGACGTGACCAGCACGCCGCTCGATGAATTGCAGGCATTGAATCCCAGCCTGCTGCGCATGGACACGCCGCCCGACAGCGCATTCGATTTGCATTTGCCCGCGGGCACCGCCGCGCTCTATCAACAACGCATCGCACTGGTGCCTGAGACCAAACGCAACGTGTGGCGCTACCATCGCGTGGCTGCCGACGACACGCTGGCTTCGGTTGCGCGCAACTTCCACGTGCAGGCCGATGAGCTCGCCGCCGCCAACCAATTGGATGAAAACGCCCCGCTGGCAGGCATTGAAGCGCTGGTTGTCCCGGTGCCGCCCGCCGCGGCCTCCACCGCGCGGACGCTGCTCTACACCACGCGCCGCGGCGATACGCTGGTCTCCGTTGCCGATCGCTTCGGCGTTTCGCTCGACGACTTGCGCAAATGGAACAAGCTCACCGGCACGCGTGTGGCTGCGGGCAAACGTCTGCATGTTGCGCCGCCCACATTCAAAGCGCGCGCATCGTCGTCTCACCGCCGCACTTCATCCGCGTCCAAACGCACAACGGGCAAAAGCGGCTCTTCAAGCACGGCAAAAAAGAAGACAACACACAAGCGCAGGCCGCATACCAGCAGCAAGCAGTAATTCTCGCCGGGTTAGTATTACGTGTTCCTGTTGTTTGTTTTCGTGGTAATTGCACTCATCAATTGCTAGAATGTTCTGGCGCGTGGAGCTCTGAGGTATTGGCCGCGTGCAAACGCATCGAACGTGAACACACAGCGGTGAGCCGCTGGAGGCTTTGAAATGGAAGACCAGGTAAAGCTGTTCGCAACCAATGAAGGCGATGCAGAGATCGAGCGCGCTGCAGCGAGCGATGAAATGCTCGACGAGGAAATTGAAACCACCAGCTTGCTCACTTCATCCGATGACGACGACATGGTGATTGAAGAAGCAATCGTGTTTGTCGAAGAGCTTCCGCCGCCGGTCAAGATTCCGGTAAGGAAAAAGAAGAAGCCGGCGAAGAAGGCTGCCAAGAAAGTAGCGGCGAAGAAAGTTGCCGCCAAGAAGCCCGCGGTGAAGAAGGCCGCGAAGAAGGCTCCCAAGAAATCCGCGGCAAAGAAGGCTGCCAAGAAGGTAGCGAAGAAGAAAGTAGCCGCGAAAAAGATTGTGGCGAAGAAGGCCACAAAGAAGTCCGCCGCCAAAAAGAAAGCTGGCGCGAAGGGCGGAAAGGCAATTGCCAAGAAGGCAGTTGCCAAAAAGCGCGCCACCAAAACCACCAAGCGAGGTATGAAATTGGCCGTTAAGAAAGCAGCAAAGAAGGCTCCCGCGAAGAAGGCAGCTGCCAAGAAGGCTCCTGCGAAGAAGGCAGCAAAGAAGGCAGTCGCCAAGAAGGCTCCTGCGAAGAAAAAGGCTGCCAAGAAGAAGTAACCCCTCAACAGGCAACATTAGGCAAGCAAAAATGCCCGGCCTCGTGCCGGGCATTTTTGCGTCTGCTCATGGCTTGTCGATCAGGAAATTGCCGTCGTCTGCATCTGCTGGATGTGCCACATCTGATGTCGCACGTAATCGCGCACCAAGTGCTCCAGCGTCACCGGAGCCTCGTCGCCCACCACACAACTTGCGCTGAGCCGCTCCAGTGGAACGTGGTCCACGATGGCCATCAGCAGTTCGTGTTCAGTCTCCCACCAGCGCAGCAATGTGGGCCACGACTGCTCGGCATATCCGTGCGCCGCCACCCACGCGTCTTGCGCATAGAACGGCCCTGCATAGCTTCCATCCATCGATGCGCGCACAAAGCGCTGCCGGTTGTTGGCCGCCGAATCCATCAGGTGGCCCACAATCTGCTTGCGCGTCCAGCCGCCCTCGCGCCATGGAGTGTCGGCCAGCTCCGCTGGCAATGCGGTCAGCGCGCGATGCACGTCATTCAACTCCGCGCGAAACCACTCTGCCAGCGTCTCTGCCATTGCGTGCTTCCCTTCTACTTCTTCAGCTCAGCCAGTGCGGCCAGCACTTCTTCGGAGTGATGCGAGGGATCGACCTTGGTCCACACCTTCGCCACTTTGCCGTGCGGGTCGATGAGAAACGTGTTGCGGTTGGCAATTGTCGCCGCGCCATAATGACCCAACGAACCGTACGCATCCACAACCTTGTGATCGGGATCGGCCAGCAGATGGAAGGTGAGGCCATCCTTGGTGCAGAACTGCTTGTGGCTATCGACCGTGTCCACGCTGACGCCAAGAATCACCGCCTTGGCCGCTTCAAACTTGCTCAGGTCGCGCTGAAAGTTGTGCGCTTCAATGGTGCAACCGGTGGTCATGTCCTTGGGGTAGAAGTACAGCACCACCCACTTTCCATGAAAGCTTTTCAGCGAAATGGGCTCGCCGGTCTGCGAAGGCAAAGTGAACGTGGGCGCCTTCGCACCCACCGAAGGCAAGGTATCATCTGCTGCGCGTGCGGGAACGAGCATCACCGCGGCCACCAGTGCCGCTGCCGCCATACTCCAAAAATGTTTCTTCATGGGGAAAACCTCCATTGTGAATAGGAATGGATACGTGCCGGGGAAACGCGCTCGCTGCGCGCTCAATCAGTATCTGCGCGGCAGGGCCACAATGGCAATTCCTGCCTCGTCGGCGCGCTTCAGCAAAGCGTCGCGATCAAACAGCAGCGTGCGGTCCGCCTCAAGCGAAAGACAGCTTGCGCCGGCTTCGATCATCGTCTCCACCGTGCGCATGCCAATCACTGGCACGTCGAAGCGCATGTCCTGGTTGGGCTTGGCGACCTTCACCACGGTAAGCCTGCGCTCCAGCGTGGAGGCGTCGCCCTCAAGTCCGCGCATCAGCGCGCCGGCGCGCGCGATGGCCGCGTCCGTGCCTTCCATCGCTTCCACGGCAACGCAAGCCTGCGCGGCCACAATCACGGTTTGGCCAATGTCGAAGCCGGCCACCGCGTTCGCAACCTGCAGGCCATAGTCGATATTTTTGCGCTCGTCCTCGCTCGGCTCACGCGCGGTCAGCGTGCCTTCAGCGGCAAGCAGCGGCTCAAGAAATGAAGTCGAGCTGATGAGTTCGATGCCTTCATCGCCCAGCACCTTGGCCACCGCGCCCAGCAGCATGTCGGTATTGCGCGTGCGCAGGTTCATCAGCAGCTTGGCCAGGCGCCAGTCGGGCCGAATGCTTGAGAAAATCTGCTTGTGCTTCACCTGGCCGGCCATCACCGCGCGCGTTACGCCTTCGGCATGGAAGGTCTCGATGAGCCGCGACAGCTCTCCCAGCGAAAGCCAGTGCACCGTGATGCAGCTGTCTTTCGCCGCGCGCTCATTGATCTCTTCGTCGGTCTCTTCGCGAATGGCCGCCACCACAACGCTCAGCCCTTCGGCGCGCGCCGCATCCAGCAGCAAAAATGGAAACCGTCCATTGCCGGCAATAAGACCGAGCTTCACGATTACTTGATCACTCCGCGCTGGCTCGCCTCGATGAACCGGACCAGCAGTGCCACATCTTCGCCATCGAGCTCGCGCATCTTTTCAAGCGCCTGGGTGGTGTTCATCTTTGCAGCCAGCAGAGTCCGGAAGGCCTTGTGCAGCACCGCCAGCCGCTCCTTCGTGAAGCCACGCCGCTCCAGGCCAATCGTATTCATCCCGAACGCCTTGTTTTCGCGGCGCGAGGAAGTACGCGAGAAGGGCAGCACATCCTGTGTGGCCATGGTGCCGCCGCCGATGAAGGCATACCGGCCCACCGTGCATTGCTGGTGCACGGCGCAGAACGCGCCCACGGTTACGTAGTCCTCCACGATCACGTGACCGGCCAGCGTCGCCGCATTCGCCATGATGACGTTCGAGCCAACATGCGAATCATGCCCCACATGCGCGCACGTCATCAGCAGATTGTTCGAGCCCACACTGGTCAGTCCGCCGCCGCCCACCGTTCCGCGGCTGATGGTCACATTCTCGCGAATCGTGTTGTCGTCGCCAATTTCGGTGCGCGTTGGCTCGCCCTTGTACTTCAAATCCTGTGGCGGCACGCCAATCGATGAGAAGGGATAGAAAATATTGCGCGCGCCAATCTTCGTGTGGCCGTCGATGACCACGTGCGAAATCAGATTGCATTCTTCGCCCAGCTCCACGTTAGGGCCGATGGTGCAAAACGGACCAACCGTGCACGACGCGGGAACCACCGCTCCCTCGGCCACAATCGCGCTGGGATGAACGCTCACTCGGCTGCCTCGGCGCTCTTGGTCTCTGCCGCACGCGGCACAATCATGCAGGTCAGCGTGGCTTCGCACGCCAGCTTATCGCCCACATAAGCCTTGCCGGCCATCTTGCCAAAGCGCGAGCGGAAGTTGAGCACGTCGACCTCGATGCGCAACTGATCTCCCGGCACCACCTGGCTGCGGAACTTGGCGTTGTCGATGCCCGTGAACACCGCCAGCTTGTTTTCGCGGTCCGGCATCTCGCTCAGCATCAGCACTGCGCCGGCCTGGGCCATCGACTCAATCACCAGCACGCCCGGCATAATCGGCGCGCCGGGAAAATGCCCCTGGAAATACGGCTCGTTGATGGTGACGTTCTTCAGTGCCACCACGCGCTTCATGCGTTCAAATTCAATAATGCGGTCGATGAGCAGAAACGGGTAGCGGTGGGGAAGAAAACCCAGGATGTCCTGGATGTCGAACGTCATGCTTGGGCTCCAAACGGCGAGCGGAAGGCTCCGCTTTGCGCACCTGAGGATTATACGAAATTGGCCGCTGCGCAGGCCGCGCGGCTCACTTCTTGATGCGCACGTTGGCGGCGTCGACGTCCCAGAAATCCGCCGGAAGCTCGCGATTGAATTCCACACCGGTCACGTAAAACTGCCGCACCATTTCGCCGTTGCGCGAGCGCGTGACGTTGAACGGCGTGGGGAATCCATCAATCACGTGGTAGTCCGCATACTCTTCGGTGTCGGTGTTTTTATCCTTGTAGACAGGGTCGCGCCACTGGAACGACCGGCTGAGCGGCAGGTGCGTCTGCGAGTCCGTCATGATGGTGATGGCTTCGTTGTCTGCGGCAATCAACGTCACCTGGTCGGCCAGATGCCGCGCCGCCAGCCGCTTGCCTTCGTAGATCAGAATGGTCTTCGGATCTTTCATCCAGACCTTGGCCGCCACTTCAATCGAGTGGTCGCGCCGGCGCAGAAACTCGTCCACCTGGTCCTGCGGCAACGGCTTTTTGCCGCGATAGGTAACCTCCCACCCCGTGCGGCCCACGAAGAATTGCAGCACATCCCGGTGCGCGGTGAACTCAATGCGATCATGGTCGGGCCACGAGTGGAACTGCCATACCTTCACGGTGCCCAGGTTCGGCTGCCCCTGGAAAAATGCCGCAATGCTGCCGGCCTGCATTACGTTTTTCTGGTCCAGCCATGCCTGCCCGCCTAGCGCCTGCACCATGGCATCCAGCACCGCGCGCGCTTGCTGCGCGTTCTTCTGGCCGGAATCGCTGTCCTTCTCCTGCGCCTGCGCTGCAACGCCCGCCATGCAGGCCATCGCAATCAGCAGTACAGCCAGCGTCTTCTTCATGCTGCCAACTCTCTCCAATGCATTCAGCTCCTAACCCACCAGCACCGCGCCGCCGTTCACGTTCAGCACTTCTCCGCTGATAAAGCCCGCCAGCGGCGTACACAAAAAGACGACCGGCCCGGCAATCTCGCGCGGCGTGCCCACGCGCCCTACGGGAATTCCCGCGGCAATCTTCGGCCCCAGCTCAGGGTCGCCAAGCGTCCCGGCCGACATCTCGGTCGCAACCCATCCCGGCGCTACGCAGTTCACGCGAATGCCCTTCGCCGCAAGCTCGCTCGAAAGGCTCTTGGTAAGACTGATGAGCGCGCCTTTGGTCACGGCATAGTCGGCATGGTTGGCCTCGCCGCGCTGCCCGGCGGTGGAGCTGATGAGCACAATATGCCCTCCGCCGCCCTGCCGCTCCATCTGCGCCACGGCGGCCTGCACCAGCCCAAACACTGAGTCCAGATTAATGCCCATCGTATTGCGCCACTGCGCCTCGCTCATCCGGGCAATTGGCGCGTCGTCCGGCGGCCACACACCGTGGTTCGCCACCAGAATGTCCAGCTTTCCAAAGGCCGTCACCGCGGCGGAAACCAGAGCGCGGCCATCCGCGGGAGTGCTCAAATCCTGCTCGATGGCTATGCAGTTTTCTCTGCCGCCGCACTCGGCCACCAATGCCTCGGCACGCTCACGCGCCTGCCGGTAGCTAAAGGCCACCCGCGCGCCGGATTCGGCGAAGAGACGAACCGTCTCCGCGCCAATGCCACGCGAGCCGCCAGAGACGAGCACAACTTTTCCTTCAAGGGAGAGAGAAAGACCAGCCATAGGGCAACGCTAAAGCATCGCCGGAAGCGCTGTCGAGCGGCAGGCTAGATAGCGCGCAGCACGCGTACGGGCAGCGTGAAGATAGCGCCCACCAGTTCGAGCACTCCGCCCACCACAATCCCGGCCAGCCGAAAGGGGATGAGAATCAGCCACACGAAGGGATAGAGCACCAGGGCCAGAAGAGCCAGCGGCCAGCACAGAACCAGAAGGATGCAAAACAGAAGAAATCTGACCATCGCTCAGGCGCCTCACCGCGCCTCACAGTCTAGCAATACGCGAACAGCAGCCCTGCGGTTCCGCAGTCAGCTGCCGTGACGTGCCACTGCTCCCGCGCGTACGCTGGCTACCGCAGCGTCTATCTCGGCCAGCCCATCGCAAGCAGGAACGGACGCGTACGACGATGCAATCCGGCTGCAAAGCTCGTCGAAACGTCTGCGGTTGCGCTCGATCCTCGAAAAGAGCTCTGCATCTACAAGCGCCGCTACTGCCTGACCATCTCTGCGAATCAGCACGTCGCCTCGCCCGCTCTGAACCTGGTCCAGAATGCTGTGCAACTTCCGCTGCAACTGCCTAGGAGTGACTTCGCGCGTCATACCCTGATTATCGTCGCGTCCCCTGGCCTTGATACCGCGTAATCTCTACTTCTTCTTCGCCGCAGCCGCCTTTTTCTTCTCCCGCACCACCTTGGCCCGCTCCTTCTCGGGCAACTCCAGCAGCGTCTTCGTCCGCTTGGGCAGCTTGGCGTAGATAAGCGCATGCGCCTGCCGCAGCAACTCCTCGACCTCACGCGGCCGAAGAACGTCCCACCGCTCCACCATCACCCAGAAAGCCCGCGCCATATAAGGAGCCGGGATAATCCCTTCCGTTTCCAGCAGTTCGTGGAAGCGTTCCGGGCCGGCGTGGAGCGTCAAAACGCCCGTCCCGGTGCCGTCCAAGTCCGTCATGGCAAACATTTTGCCGCCCAGCTCGCGGTCTCCGGCCCAGTACACCAAGTGGTGGCCCCAGTTCATCGTCTCCCGCACGTGAGGCAGGGCCATGCAAAGCTCGCGGATGCGCTCGTTATCCATGACCGCCAGTCTACGACTGACCCAAGTGGAAAAAATTTGCATTTTCTACTTGACGCCATACACTGTGTGTCATACAGTGTGTACAACACAGTGTATGAGGCACAGCATGACCGTCACGGAAAACCTCTTCGAAAACCTTCGCCTCGAACTCCGCCGCGGCTGCCTGACCCTGGCCGTTTTGGTGCAGTTGCGCCAGGAGCACTACGGCTATACGCTCCGCAAAAGTCTTGCCGCTCAAGGGTTGGAGATCGACGAAAGCACGCTCTACCCTCTCCTGCGCCGGCTGGAAACCCAGGGACTGCTGGCCAGCGAATGGCGCGAGGAAGACAAGCGCAACAAACGCTTCTATCGCCTGAATGACGATGGGAGCCGCATTCTTGACCAGCTGCTGGACGAGTGGAAGAACATCAACGATTCGATTCAACGCATTCTGTAACACCGCAAGGATGACGCCATGGAAATTCTGGAACGCTATCTGCAAGCCGTGAAGAAGTATCTGCCCTGGCAGCGCCAGGACGACATCATCGCCGAGCTGCGCGCCAACCTCGAAGCGCAGATCGAAGACGCCGAAGCCGAGCACGGCCGCCCGCTCACCTCCGCCGAAATAGAGGAGTTGCTGAAGAAGATGGGCCCGCCCATGCTGGTAGCCGGGCGCTTTCAGCCGCAGCGTTCGCTCATCGGCCCCACTCTCTTTCCCGTGTATCTATATGTGCTGCGCATTGCGCTCACATGGGCCACGGCCATCTATGCCGTCGTAATGGCGGTGGTGGTGCCGCTCACCGCGCCACAGGAGGTCGACCTGCTGCAGGCTTTTCTGCGCTACCCCGGCGTGCTGTTCATGGTGGCAGCGTGGAATACGCTGGTCTTCGCGGTGATCGAGCAGGTAATCGCGCGCCACCCGGAGAAGCTGCCGCTGATGTTCAAGATGGCCGGCACCTGGTCGCCGGAAGCGTTGCCGCCGCTTGCCTCCATTGAAGGCCACGGCTGCAAGCAACGCACCTTCGCACGGGCCGCGGCTGAGGCCATCTTCGGCTTCCTCGCCATGTGCTGGCTCGCGCTCGTTCCCTACTACCCGTTCCTGATGCTGGGGCCGGGGGCGGCCTACATCCACGCCGTGCCGTTCTACCTTGCCCCAATATGGTGGACCTTCTACTGGTGGATAATCGCGCTGAACATCGTCCAGGTCGGCTGGAATGTCCTCGACCTGATACGCGGCACGTGGCAGAAGCCCAGCTACGCCAAGCACTTGATAGTGAAGACAATCGGCATTGTGCCGCTGGGCCTGCTAATCGCCGTGCCGAACAACGCCTACCTGCTGCTGCGCGATAGCACCTCGCAATACGCGGCACAACTGGACCGCATCAACTGGTCCATCCACCTCAGTCTGATGTTGGTCTGCGCCATCGTGGGCATACAGTTCCTGTGGGATGTCTATCAGATTCTGCTGATGTACTACCGCAAGCGTGTGGCGGCCTAGCCGCACATCTTCCTGCCAGCACCGTCGACCACCGTGTAGCGCCGGCCTCCCGGCCGGCAGTCGCGTGGGCCTCCGGGCCCACGCCATTCCTTCGCTAAAACTGCGCCTCGAAGGCGCGGAAGCGCCGCTCCTGCTCCCACTGCGCCGCGGCCTTCTGGCTGCCCTCCAGAAACGTCTTGCACCCTCCGGTTGCATCGCTGCCCGGTATCACTCCACGGCACGCCGCCGCCGTCGCCGTAAACACGTCAGGCTGCGCCCACAGGCTGGCGCCGGGCAAAAAGTTGTGCTCCATGCCGGTGCGGGCCAGCTGCTTCATATCCGCATAGCTCAGGTGGTAGTCGTGGGCCGCGCGCACGTACTCATTGGTCAGGTCGATGCGGCTCACACCCTCGTCATCCGTCGAAAGCGCTACCGGCACATGCGCCGCGCGATAGCTCATAAACGGATGGTCGGCGCCCTTCACGCCCAGAATCCCCTCATTCGAGCTCAGGTTGATCTCCACCATCACATGCTTGCGCGCCATCTCCTTCAGCAGACCCTGCGCGTCGGTCTCATACATCACGTCCACGCCGTGGCCAATGCGCTCGGCGTGGCCCATCTCCACCGCCTGCCGTACGTGAAAGCGCAGCCCTTCCGGCGGAACCAGCCCCATCGCCAGCTCCCCCGCGTGCAGCGTGATGTGCACCTTGGGATACACCGAGTGCAGATAGTCCAGCATCTTCATCTGCAGCGTGTAGTCGCGCATGGAAAGATACCCATCCTCGGGCATCACGAAATTCAGGCCCACCCAGGTATCGTCGTGCGCATCCATCGCCGCCTGCACCGTCTCAAACCCCAGCAGCGTTTGCGCAAACACCTGCGCCGGATCGTTGCCGCGCAGCACCTGGTAGATGTACCGCACCTGCACCTTGCATGCCGGCGCAGCTTGCGGAGTGCCGCAGTGCTCCAACTGCTTGCGCAGCATTTCGGCGGTCCGCACATCCTCGCGGTCGGCGTAGACTTCCCCCGCCAGCCCCACCGCCAGCAGCGTGTTGCGATAGGCCGCAAAATCCTCGTTCAGCGCATTCGATTTAGCCAGGTCCGCCGCCCGCGTAAAGATCGGCGTCTCCATCAGCTCAAGATACTGCTGGTTCTGCGCAGCCGCGCGGCTGGCCACCTCGTCCACCCACTCGCCAATATGCTTTTTTCCCAGGCCACCGTAACGTCCGAAGGTGGAAAAGAACTGGTCATGTCCACTGAAGCCGGCGCGCGGCACAAAGCTGCGCAGTGAGAACGAGTCGACCAGCCGGTCGTAGAGATCCTGGTTGGAGACGGCCTGCGCGGCCGGCAGCAGCGGGTCGGCGCAAGGCGGCTTGGCAAAGCTCAGCGCCACCGGATCGACACACAGGCCGTCCTCGACCGCGTCCTTGATGAAGGTCTCCGCGTACACCGCTCCGCTCAGATGTACATGCAGGTCCGCGCCCTTGGGGAACTGATCGAGAAAGGCGCGCAGCGCGGGTGTCGCTCCATGCGCGGCCGTATCAAAGGCATGCGAAGCGCGGGCTTCCACGGTGGCGTGCGCCGCCGGCGCACTTTGCGCAATCGCAACCGAACCCAAGGCAAACCAAGCCGCCGCAGCGGCAAAACCGCAAATGGCCCGAGTAAAACCCATCCGACCCCTCCGGATTGGAACCGGCGGCTTTTGTCGCCGCTCGGCCCGCTTCTCCGTACTATACCCGCAGGCGGCCCTCCTCGGCCGGGCCGGATGCCGGGATCGGCCGGCGTCGGCGGCCCCTGAAGTTTGTTCGCCTTAGCCCCTGCGGGAAACTGAATCTTCGCCCCTCCCCGGCTGGCCTCACTCCCGCGAAATTGATATACTGACTCAGTTGTTGCAGCGCACTGTTCGTGGACTTGCCCACCTCTTCCGGTTTGCCGGAATCCCACGCAGGAAAATGCAACGAAAGTCTGCACTGAGGCCAGGTAGCTCAGTGGTAGAGCGCGGCCCTGAAAAGGCCGGCGTCGGCGGTTCAATCCCGTCCCTGGCCACCATCCCCTTACACAATCTTGAAGCTT
>DASVLI010000131.1:0-7525 GCA_036384955.1 Occallatibacter sp. | reverse complement strand
CGCTACAAGACGGCCAATCAGAAAATCAATTTCTTTGAGCAGCTCATTACCCAGGTCCGCGCCGTGCCCGGCGTTAAATCCGCCGGCCTCGTCAGCACCGCGCCCGGACAGGGCTGGGGCGGCGACTATCTCATCTCCGTCGCCGAGCATCCGCCGCTGCCCAAAGGTGTTGGCCTCGACATGATGATGCGCGGCGCCGATCCCGGCTACTTTGCCGCTGTTGGCCTGCCGCTGCTGCATGGCCGCATCTTCACCTCGTCGGAACGCGGCGATCGCGCCAACGTCGTCGTCATCAGCCAGTCTGCCGCGCAGCAGTACTTCCCCAACGAAGACCCCCTCGGCCGGCACATCAAAACCAACTTCACCGGCGATGTCTATCAGGTCATCGGTGTCGTCAGCGACGTGCGCTGGGACGTTGCTGAGCTGCCCAACCCCACCATGTACACACCGCTTTATGCCGGCGACCGCAACGGCTTCACCGTCGTTATCCGCGCCGAGCGCAACGTCGAGTCGCTTGCCGTTCCAGTCCAGCAAATCATCGGCCGCCTCGACCGCGATCTGCCCGTCTCCGACGTGCGCACCATGCGCGAGTCCATTGGAAAATCAACCATCAACTCCGCCTTTGATTCCATGCTCGTCACCGGCTTTGCCGTCATCGCTTTGCTGCTGGCCGTGGCCGGGCTTTTCGGCGTACTCTCTTACACCGTCACGCAGCGCACCAACGAAATCGGCATTCGTATTGCCCTCGGCGCACGGCGTCAGTCGGTCCTTCGCCTCATGCTGTTCGACGGCCTCCGTCCCGCGCTCTTCGGGCTTGCGCTCGGCCTCATCGCCAGTGCCGCGACCGTGCAGCTCATCCGCTCCATGCTCTACCAAACGCGCCCGCTCGACCCGTCCGTCTTCGCCGTTGTCGCCCTGGCTCTGCTTGCGGCCGCCGCACTCGCCTGCCTGCTCCCTGCCTGGCGCGCCGCGCACATCAACCCCATGCAGGCCCTAAGAACAGAATAGGCACGGAGCCATTGGCCCCGTGCCCATTCGCTGCTATCTTGCTCTTGCGCTCTACTGCGTTACCGGCGCTGGAGGAGGTGTGTTCGGCGCCTTCAGGTGCGGAGCCTTGGGGCTTACCTCCGGTTGTGCCGGTGTCGCCGGAACCGCAGGCGGTTCCTCGCCGGCGCGCTTGATATTCAGGTCGCCATTCTCCGTGCTCAGCTGGATCTTCGCCGTTCCGGCGCCAATTCGACCGCTTACCGTCTTGCGTTCGTCGCCAGTCACCGTTACCGGGAAGTCCGAGATCGCTTCGCCATTCCGCGTGGTGCCGTTCAGCGTGGCCGAAACATTCGGCGGCAGCGTCAGCTCCACGTCGCCCTTCTCGTTCTTGGCCTCCACGTTGTAGCTGCCCGCCGGTGCAATCGCAATCCGCCCGTTGCGGTTCTCCACATACGTGTCGCCATAAATCTGGCTCAGGTCCACATCCTTTGACTTTGTGGTCACGCGCACGCTGCCTTTGGCGCCCGTCACCCGCAGCTCGTCGGAGTTCAGCGTCATATCGCCGGTCAGCGATGGAATCTCCAGCTGCGTCACCGACGTGTGGATGTGCACATTCCCATCCACCGTCTCGATATGCACGTCGCCGAAGATCTCGCCATCCACCGACACCTTGCCCTTCACTTCGGAGAAGGTCAGGTCGTTGGTGTCGCCGCTCAGCGTCACGTCGCCCGCCACCTGGTGCGCGGAGAAGTCGTGGTGCCCGCCGTTGAAGCGCACCACCACCGGCCCTTCGATGGCATTCACATGCACATCGCCGCGTCCCGCAGTCACGTTCAGCCCACCGCTCAACCCTGCTGCCGTAATGTCGCCACGTCCGGCATTCACCGTGGTGTGCGCGGTCTTCGGCACGGTAATCGTCAGGTTCACGCGCGACTTGTCATTTGCATCCGAGCGCACCAGCACAGCGTTGCCGCTCACCGTCACATGCGGCGTTACCCCATCGGCAATCTTCTTCGCCTCATCGTCGGAGTTGGCATATGCCGTCACCCTTGCCTGCACTTCGATGTTCGGGCTATCGCTAGTGGTAATGCTCACGTCGCCCCGCGGAATCTCAATCTGCACCGACGCATTGGCCGGAATCTGCACCGTCTGTACCGGCTGGTCGAAGCTGTGCTCCGGCAGACCGAAGAAGTTGAAGAAGTTGTCGCCGTCGTCTCCAAACTGCATGTGCATCGGGCCCCACACATGGTTCCAGCCCGAAAGCCCCAGCCCGATGACCGCCAGCAAAATCAACACGCCGATAAACCCGTTGCTGCGCCGCACCGGCATCTCCCGGCGCAGGTCCAGCATCCACTCGGCCAGCATCGCCAGGCCGGCGGCAATCAGTAGCAGCGGCCACCAGCGCCCGTACCACTGGCCCACGGTCGACATCGCCAGATGCCCCGTGTACACCATCAGGCCCACCACGCCGATGGCGATAAGAATGATGGGGCCTACCACTGAGGGCACACGCGGCGCGTAGTAGCCGCCCATGCCGGCCTTCCACACGTGGCGCTGCGCCTTCCAGGCCTCGCGCTGGGCGCGCCAGGCTGCGCGTTGCTGCTCGCGGTAGGCCTTCCACTGCGTACGCGGATCGTACGGCGGAATCGGAGGTTGCGTGCTCATTGCTGGCCTCCCTCGTGCGTGGTGCCAACCTCAGGCGCGGCAGGCACAATCGCTGTGCCCGGCGTCTGCGCCGGCGGCTGCGTTCCCTGCGGCTGCGCCGGGGCTCCTGCATACGGGTAGCCCGGATAGCCGGTCGGATAGTAGGCTTCGTCGCCCGCCGCAGCCAGGGCCGCGCGCTGCGCCAGCTTCAGCAGGCCCAGCAAAATCAGCAGCAGCGGCCAGAACAATACCCAATGCACCAGGTTCGCCTCGTGCAGCAGTGCAACCACGCCCAGAAGCAACAGAACCGAGGGTCCCGTAAGACGTCGAATCAGAATGTAGCGGTTCATTGTTTGCCTCCTTTGGTGGTGTCGCCCATGCGGCGCACAATCAGCCACGCGCCCAGCGCGATAAACATCAGCGGCCACATAAAGCCCCACAGCCGCTCAGTCACAAAGCCCATCTGGTTCAGCAGCAGAATGACGCCCAGACCGATAAGGATGATGGCGCCAATCGGCTCCTTCCGCTTCCAGTACACCGGCGGAACGGGCGGTATGGGCGGAACCGGCGGAATCGGCGGCACCGTGGGATCGCCATACCCCGCCACAGGCGTAAACCCTGCCGCGTACGGCCCGGCTTGCGGCGGTGTATAGCTCGCCTGCGGAGCGCCCGGCGCTGCGCCATAGGGCACACCCGGTTGCGGAGCCGCTCCCGGCGCAGGAGGCACTGCCGGCGGCCGTTGGCCAAAGTTGAACCAGTTCGCCGCCTCATTCAGACCCAGCGGATCAGGCAGCGGCAATCCATCGCGCCGCGCTGCGGCCGTGTGATACGCGTCGAAAACCTGATACAGCACCCAGGCCGCGATAAACAGCCCGAAGATACCGAAGTGGTCCGCCATATTCACCAGCACGGCGAAGATCACCACGTGAATCAGGCCCTTGATAATCTGCCCGTTGTACATGGCGCCCACGCCGGGAATCACACCGAGCACGGCGGCCAGAATCGGGTTCGGTGCACCCGGCGGCGGAACTACGAACGGCTGCTGCAATCCCTGCCAGGAGACGTAGCACGGCTCGCACAGCACCTGCCCTCCGGGTAGATTCCGCACGCACGTCGCGCACAGTGCCTTGCCGCAGTTCTGGCAAAAGGCCTTTGCTTCCACTCCAGTGTGATTTACGCAGTCCATGATGTGCTCCTTTCCCGTTTCGCTCCCGCAAGTCCGCTTTCCAATGCGGGCCGGTCCTGAAGCCTCAGGGATGTCTCGAGATAATCCGATCCTTCCGTCAGCAACGGCGTGCCCGACTGTTGCGGAGGAGTAATGCGGGAACCGCCATCCTTGCGCGGCGCCTGCCGCGATTCACCCGGAGCCGCCGGCTGCTGGCTGCCCTGTCCCTGGCTGCCCTGCGAGTTCCGCCGCAGCTCGCGCATTCTTGATTCCACCTCGTATACCAGCCGCAGGTGGTCGTAGTAGCGAATAATCGGCGTCGAAGCCATCGTCAGCCGCCGTTCCATGAACGACCGCACCGCGCTCGGCCGCAGATTCGCCATCCGCAGGTCGGTCAGCTTCACGCCGGTCAAATTCAATGTCAGCGCGATGGAGAAAAACGCCATCGCGGCGGTCATCAGCAGCCGCGGCTCGGCAAAGCGCCGTACCCAGCCCATAAAGCCCGGCTTCTGCCACGGCTCAGGCATTGCGATTGCGGCGGCCGCCCCGGCCGGAACCATCCCGTACACCGTCGTCTGGCCCGGCCCTGTCGCCGCCAGAAGCCGGTCCAATAGTCCCTCCGGCACCTCCGGCTCAGGGCTCAAAAACTCCAGCCACTCCCGGCCACGCCGCGCCTCGTCAAACAAGGCCGCGCAGGCCGCGCAGGTAGCCATGTGCGACGTAAACGTCGCCTCGTCTTCGGGCCGCAGCAGCCCGTCCAGCGCGTCGGCCAGCAGGGTTTCCCACTGCCCGCATGCAGGAGACATCGGAATGTGACTGCGCTCTGTCATGGCTACATCACCTCCCGCTTATTACGTTCCAGCAGCCGTGCAAGTTCCGCCCGGCCCCGGCTGATGCGCGACTTCACGGTACCTTCGGGTATCTCCAGCACCTGCGCGATTTCCTTGTAGTCCATATCCTGTAAATCCCTTAGAATGACGGCTTCCCGCAGCTCCACGCTGACTTTGGCCAGGGCATCCTGCACCATTTTGGCCAGTTCTTTCTGCGCGGCCGTTTCATGCGGTGAAGGTGTATGCGCCGCCAGCCGGTCGGCCGGACGCAGCTCGTCGCTCTCGTCCCAGCCCTCGTCCAGCGAGCCTGTCACCCTCAAGTTCTTTGTACGACGGAAGTTATCCACCAGCAAATTGCGCGTCATGGTGGTAATCCACACCTGCAGGCTGCCCCGCGCGGTGTCAAAGCTGGTCAGATTCGAATAAATCTTCAGGAAAACGTCCTGCGTCAAATCCTCGGCGTCGGCGGCATTCCCCGTAAACCGGAAGCAGAGTCCATAGACACGCCGGTGGTGCGTGCGGACCAGCTCGGCCCATGCGCCGGAATCCCCGTCCATACAGAGGCGGACGATTTGGGACCAGTCAATCTCCAGCGGTCTCACCTCCCCGCGCACTTGCCGTGCGTCGTGCGCCAGGCTCCGCGGCGCTGTTCCGCGGCTTTGCGCCGTTGGGCGCGGCGTGGCCGGAGCAATCAGCTCGGCCTTCGTCCTGCGCACCCTGGGCGGCACTGCCCAACCCGCCTCGCACCAGCTTAATGTACCCACGCATTGCATAGGGCGTTAATACGTGGAGCCGGACGGTTTGGTTCCGCTGTTGCTAATGGGGGGAGAAAATCCAAGGCCGGAGCCTCTGCTCCGGCCTTGTTTCATCTGTCTAGTGAGGGTCCATGAACTCCGGCGTGATCGGGTTCTCGAACATGGACGCTTCGCGCGTCACAATCGTCAGCCCCGACGGAGTCACGAAGTACCGCCGCTTGTCTTCCACCGGATCGTAGCCAATCACCGTGCCCTCTGGAATATGCACGTCTCGGTCAATAATCGCGCGCCGAATGCGGCAGTGCCGCCCAATATTCACGTGCGAAAAGATAATGCTCGCCGCCACGTCGGAGTACGAATTCACGCGCACATCCTGCGATAGAACCGAATTCGAGATGGACGCACCAGAGATGATCGCGCCGGCCGTAATGATCGAGTTGACCGCCATGCCCGTGCGGCCTGGCTCGCCAAACACGAACTTGGCCGGCGGATACTGCCGCACCCGCGTACGGATGGGCCAGCTCTTGTCGTACAGGTTGAAGGTCGGCGAAACCGAGCAAAGGTCCATATTGGCCTCGTAGTACGCATCCAGCGTCCCCACGTCGCGCCAGTAAAGCGCCTCCTGCTTGTTCTCGTCCACAAAGCTGTAGGCCATCACCCGCTTGTTGCCCAGCATGTTGGGCAGAATATTGTGCCCAAAGTCGTGCTTCGAGTGCGGATCCTCAGCGTCGGCCACCAGCGCCTTGATCAGCGCATCGGTCTCGAATATGTAGATGCCCATCGAGGCGTCCACCGCATTGGGATTGAAGGGCGAGCGCACCGTGGTCGACGGCGGCTTTTCCTGGAAGCCCGTCACCTCGCCGCTCTGTGCCACCTCCACCACGCCAAACTGCTTCACCTCGTTCGGCGCAATCGGCAGGGTTGCAATGGTCACGTCCGCCTTTGTCTCAATGTGATAGTCCAGCATGCGGCTGTAGTCCATCTTGTAGATGTGGTCGCCGCCCAGCACCAGCACATGCTTCGGCTGCTCGCTACCAATGGAATAGAGATTCTGGAAGACCGCGTCGGCCGTGCCCATGTACCAGTTGCCGCCGGTGCGCTGCATCGGAGGCAGAAGCTCATAAAACTCGCCCAGCTCCTGGGCCATAATGCCGGTCCAGCCCTCGCGGATATGCCGGTTCAGCGACAGCGCCTTGTACTGGGTGAGCACATACACCCGCCGCAACCCGGAGTTGACGCAGTTCGACAGCGTGATGTCAATAATCCGGTAGTGCCCGCCGAACGGCACTGCCGGTTTGGCCCTGTCGCGGGTCAGTGGAAACAGTCTTTCGCCGGCGCCACCCGCCAGCAGAACCCCGAGCGTGTCTTTCATCGTATGCATCCCTACCTGCCCCCAGTCATCCGACTTTATCGCAGGCGCTGTGCAGTGCCGATATCTGGGATTCCATCTCCGTCGTCGGCACAGTTTCTACGGCGGCCCTGAACGCTGGAGAATACCACACGAAAATAAACGCACGCACCTATGCGCCTCACATCGTTCTACTTCGCCGCATAAACAAAAAACCGGAGCCATTCGGCTCCGGTTTCTGTCGCTGCTTCAATTCCTCTACCGCTTCTTCCTGAAGCGATACTCCGCGCCCACTGAAATCGCGAAGTTCCAATAGCCGTACGTCTGCTGGTTGCCGTAGTTGATGCCGTACCGCGTGTAGAGCGCGTCCGGCGTAATGCGGAACGCCCACCGCGACGAACGGTACAGGTCGATGTGCCCGCCGATCACAGCCGCCAACCCCACCTGGTCGTTGAAAAAGCCCACCACTTCCGGCGACTGGCCACGCAAGTCCTGCTCGAACTTGCCGTACGCGCCGCCCACCATGGCATGCGCCAGCAGCGCGCCGTGCTTGTTGTGCGGGCCCAGCCACTCCGGGCCGGCCGCAAACACATACTGGCTCACGAACGGACCGCTGATGTTGTAGGCATTCGGCGCGGCGCCGCTGGTGCCCATGTACGCGCGACCAGTGCCTTCCGCGGCCCAGCGCCTGCTGAACCAGTACGAAGCGCTCAGGTCCAGGCCGCCCAGGTTCGCACCCTCATGCAGCGGCGGCGGGCCGGCTTTGATATGCGCATAGGCCGCGCCCAGCGAAACA
>DASVLI010000130.1:0-20251 GCA_036384955.1 Occallatibacter sp. | reverse complement strand
ACCTACTTCCTGGGCAAGATCATTCCCTATCGCGGCTCGTGGGTGGAGTTCGAGTACGACCAGAAGAACACCCTCTACGTCCGCATCGACCGCAAGCGCAAGTTCCTGGGCACCATCTTCCTGCGCGCCCTCGGCCTGCGTTCCGACGAGGAGATTCTGAAGACCTTCTACACGGTCGACCGGATGCAGGTTGCCGATGGCAAGCTCTTCTGGACCGTGCAGCAGGACGCCACCAAGCACACCCATCTGCAGGGCGCCAAGCCCGCGCACGCCATCACCCACAAGGGCGATGAGATTGCGCACTCCGGCCGCAAGATTACCGCGCACGCCCTCAAGGCGCTGCGCGCCGCCGGCATTGAGAAGGTTGAGGTCGAGGCCGCCGAGCTCGACGGCGCGCTGACCGCCTCCGACGCGGTCGACACCGCCACCGGCGAAGTCATCGTCGAGGCCAACGTGGAGCTGACCGCCGATCGCCTGCACAAGGTGATGGCCGCCGGCATCACCAGCTTCGAGGTCTTCTTCCCCGAGCGCGACGACGTGGGCAACATCATCACCAACACGCTGAAGCGTGACTCGGTGCACAAGCCCGAAGAGGCCCTCATCGAGATCTACCGCAAGCTGCGTCCCGGTGACCCGCCAACCCTGGACACGGCCACGGCTCTGTTCGAAGGCATGTTCTTCGATCCGCGCAAGTACGACTTCTCGCGCGTGGGCCGGCTGAAGTTCAACATCAAGCTCTACGAGAACCAGGACGCCACGCAGCTGGACCACCGCACGCTGACGCCCGAGGACTTCTACGCCACCATCCGCTACCTGCTCAAGCTGCGCAAGAACATCGGCATGGTCGACGACATCGATCACCTGGGCAACCGCCGCGTCCGCGCCGTGGGCGAACTGATGGAAAATCAGTTCCGCATCGGCCTGGTCCGCATGGAGCGTGCCATCAAGGAAAAGATGAGCGTCTATCAGGAACTGAATACGGCCATGCCGCATGACCTGATCAACGCCAAGCCCGTGATGG
Organism: Occallatibacter sp.; assembly: GCA_036384955.1. Classification (GTDB taxonomy): domain Bacteria; phylum Acidobacteriota; class Terriglobia; order Terriglobales; family Acidobacteriaceae; genus Telmatobacter. The sequence goes on along the minus strand of DASVLI010000130.1, from coordinate 19,230 downwards.
CCGCCATCCGCGAGTTCTTCGGTTCCTCGCAGCTGTCGCAGTTCATGGACCAGACCAACCCGCTCTCCGAGATTACGCACAAGCGGCGTCTCTCGGCCCTTGGACCGGGCGGCCTGTCGCGTGAGCGCGCCGGCTTTGAAGTCCGCGACGTGCATACCACGCACTACGGACGCATCTGCCCCATTGAGACGCCTGAAGGTCCGAACATCGGCCTCATCAGCTCGCTCTCCTGCTTTGCGCGCATCAACGAGTACGGTTTCATCGAGTCGCCTTACCGCAAGGTCAAGGACTCGAAGATTCTGGACTACGTTGAGGTGGCCAACGCCGGCGAAAGCGGACTGCGCGTGGGCGATCACATCGAGAAGGATGAGTTCATCAAGCTCAATGCCAGCCTCAAGAAGGCCGGCAAGCGTCAGATTGAAACCATTCCGTTCAGCTTCTACCTGTCGGCGTGGGAAGAGGACAAGCACACCATCGCGCAGGCCAACATCGAGTTTGACGGGAACGGTCAGATTACCGAGGACCTCGTCAACGCCCGCCGTCAGGGCAACTTTGTGCTGGTGGCGCGCCAGGAAGTGGACTACATCGACGTCTCGCCCAAGCAGCTGGTCTCCGTGGCCGCTTCGCTGGTGCCGTTCCTTGAGCACGATGATGCCAACCGCGCGCTGATGGGCGCCAACATGCAGCGCCAGTCGGTGCCGCTGCTGGTGGCCGAGGCTCCGCTGGTCGGCACCGGCATGGAAGGCGTGACTGCGCGCGATTCGGGCGCCGTCATCCTGGCCAAGCGCAACGGCATCGTGGACTCGGTCGACTCCGAGCGCATCATCGTGCGCGTCGAAGGCGAGCATCACCCCACGCAGCTGTCGCGTGAGGTCGGCTCCGACATCTACACGCTGATCAAGTTCAAGCGCTCCAACCAGAACACCTGCATCAACCAGAAGCCCGTGGTTCGCGAAGGCGACCGCGTGCTCAAGGGGCAGGTGATTGCCGACGGACCCTGCACCGAGCAGGGCGAGCTGGCTCTGGGCCGCAACGTGCTGGTGGCCTTCATGCCCTGGCGCGGCTACAACTTCGAAGACGCCATCCTCATCAGCGAAAAGCTGGTGAAGGAGGACTACTACACCTCGGTGCACATCGAGGAGTTCGAGATTGAAGCGCGCGACACCAAGCTGGGACCGGAAGAAATCACGCGCGACATTCCGAACGTGAGCGAGCATGCGCTGCGCGACCTGGACGAGAGCGGAGTCATCCGCATCGGCGCCCAGATCGGCCACGGCGACATCCTTGTCGGCAAGGTGACGCCCAAGGGCGAAACCCAGCTGACGCCGGAAGAGAAGCTGCTCCGCGCCATCTTCGGCGAAAAGGCCGGCGATGTGCGCGACGCCTCGCTCACCTGCCCTCCGGGCATCGAAGGCACGGTGGTCGACGTCCGCATCTTCAGCCGCAAGGGACAGGAGAAGGACGAGCGCGCCAAGCAGATCGAGGCCGAGTACATCGCTCAGCTCGAGAAGAACCTGGGCGACGAAATCCGCATTCTGACTGACGAGCGCCTGAAGCGCCTCGAAGGCATTCTGGGCGGCAAGGAAGTGCTGGCCGACCTGCACGACGAGCGCACCAACAAGCGCCTGCTGACCAAGGAATCGATTCTTGACCGCGAAGCCATCGAGCGCATCTCGACCAAGAACCTGAAGCGCATCCGTTATAACGACAAGGATCCGCGCGTCAACGAGCAGATTGACGAGATCGAGGAGATGACCTCGCGCCAGATTGAAGTTCTGCGCAAGATCACCAACGAGAAGATCTCCAAGCTGCAGAAGGGCGATGAGCTGCCTCCTGGCGTCATCAAGCTGGTCAAGGTCTACGTCGCCATGAAGCGCAAGCTTTCCGTGGGCGACAAGATGGCCGGCCGCCACGGCAACAAGGGCGTGATCGCGCGCATTCTTCCCGAGGAAGATATGCCGTATCTGCCCGATGGAACGCCGGTGGAGATCGTCCTCAACCCGTTGGGTGTGCCTTCCCGTATGAACGTGGGTCAGATTCTTGAAACCCACCTCGGATGGGCCGCGGCCGGACTGGGCAAGAAGATTGCCGCTCTGGTCAAGGGCAACTCCGATGCCAGGTTCATTCGCGAGGAAATGAAGAAGGAGTTTGCCGGCACCGCTGCTCTGCGCCAGCTTCTCGATCTCGACGACGAGATGCTGATTCGTGTGGCACGCGGCATGGAGCGCGGCATCTGGTTCGGCACTAACGTATTCGACGGCGCGCAGGAGAGCGAAATCAAGGCTCTGCTGACCGCCGCCGGGCTGCCGACATCGGGCAAGACAGCGCTCTTCGACGGCATGACAGGCGAGCAGTTCGAGCAGCCGGTCACGGTGGGCTACATCTACATGCTCAAGCTCTCGCACCTGGTCGACGACAAGATTCACGCCCGTTCGATCGGACCGTACTCGCTCATCACCCAGCAGCCGCTGGGCGGCAAGGCGCAGTTCGGCGGACAGCGCTTCGGCGAAATGGAAGTCTGGGCTCTCGAAGCCTACGGCGCCGCCTACATCCTGCAGGAGCTTTTGACCGCCAAGTCCGACGACGTGTATGGCCGTACCAAGATTTACGAGGCCATCGTCAAGGGCGAGGCAGCCATCGAGCCGGGTGTGCCCGAGTCGTTCAACGTGCTGATTCGCGAATTGCAGTCGCTCTGCCTGGATGTGGAATTGATCAAGCGCGCGGACCTGCTGCGCAAGGCTCCGGCGCCGGAAATGGCTGCCGTGGCCGACGACTAACAGCCAGCTGACAGCTGTCAGCCCTCAGCCGTCAGCCGCGATGCGGCGAACCAAGCTGAAGGCTGATGGCTGAGAGCTGCTAGCTGATTTTTCAGGGTCCTTCCGAATGCGGAACTTTCTCCGCAACCCGGGTAGGAGGGGCCTTAATAAAACTCCCGGGAACAGCCGCGGCAGCGCCAAAAAGCCTGCCAAGGAGGGTCGCCTTGTTCCGTTCGAACCCGTTTGAGCTTACGAGCCCGATTACCGATTTCGACGCCATCCGCATCATGCTTGCCTCGCCGGAGAAGATCCGCTCGTGGTCGCATGGCGAGGTCACGAAGCCCGAAACCATCAACTACCGCACCTTCAAGCCGGAACGCGACGGCCTGTTCTGCGCCCGCATCTTTGGACCGGTCACTGACTGGGAGTGCCTGTGCGGCAAGTACAAGCGCATGAAGCACCGCGGCGTCATCTGCGACAAGTGCGGCGTCGAAGTCACCGTCAGCAAGGTGCGCCGCGAGCGCATGGGCCACATTGAGCTGGCTTCGCCCTGCTCGCATGTGTGGTTCTTCAAGGGCCTGCCTTCGCGCATCGGCCACCTGCTCGACATCTCGCTGCGCGATCTCGAAAGCGTGCTCTACTTCGAGTCCTACGTGGTCGTCGATCCGGGCGATGCGCCCGGCGTGCGCGAGCGCGAGATTATCAAGGACGAGAATCGCTATCGCGAGCTCGATCAGCAGTACCGCCCCTCCGGCTTCAAGGCCATGATGGGCGCCGAGGCCATCAAGGAACTGCTCAAGCGCGTCAACGTCGACGAGCTCGGTGTCGAGCTGCGCGAGCGCATGAAGACCGAGACCTCCGCGCAGAAGAAGGTCAAGTTCGCCAAGCGCCTCAAGGTCGTTGAGGCTTTCCGCAAGTCCAGCAACAAGCCGCAGTGGATGATTCTCGACGTGCTGCCGGTCATTCCTCCCGAGCTGCGCCCCCTGGTGCCGCTGGATGGCGGCCGCTTTGCCACGTCCGATTTGAACGATCTCTACCGCCGCGTTATCAACCGCAACAACCGGTTGAAGAAGCTGATGGATCTGCACGCGCCTGAAGTCATTGTGCGCAACGAAAAGCGCATGCTGCAGGAAGCCGTCGACGCTCTGTTCGACAACGGCCGCCGCGGCCGTGTGCTGCGTGGCGCCAACAACCGCCCGCTCAAGTCGCTCTCCGATACCCTCAAGGGCAAGCAGGGCCGCTTCCGCCAGAACCTGCTCGGCAAGCGCGTGGACTACTCCGGCCGTTCGGTCATCGTGGTCGGTCCCGATCTCAAGCTGCACCAGTGCGGCCTGCCCAAGAAGATGGCGCTTGAGCTGTTCAAGCCCTTCATCTATCACCGTCTGGAGCAGACGGGCCACTGCACCACCATCAAGCAGGCCAAGGAAATGGTGGAGATGCAGGAGCCGGTGGTGTGGGACATCCTTGAGGAAGTCATCAAGGACCACCCGGTGCTGCTGAACCGCGCCCCAACCCTTCATCGTCTGGGCATTCAGGCTTTTGAGCCGGTGCTGGTGGAAGGCAAGGCCATCAAGATTCACCCGCTGGTCTGCACCGCCTTCAACGCCGACTTTGACGGCGACCAGATGGCCGTGCACATTCCCCTGTCGCCCGAGGCGCAGGTGGAAGCCAGCGTACTGATGCTGGCCTCGCACAACATTCTGTCGCCGGCCTCCGGCCACCCGATTACCGTGCCCACGCAGGACATGGTGCTCGGCCTCTACTATCTGACCAAGGCCAAGAAGGGCGGCGTTGGCGAAGGCCGCACGTTCGCCAACTCTGAAGAAATTCTGATGGCCCTGGAAGCCAAGGAAGTCGAGACCCTCACGCCGATCCGCCTGCGCTACTCCGGCAAGGTGCTCGACATGACCACGGCCTACGACGACCAGGACCTGACCCACACCGAGCCGGTCGACTTCAACAAGGAGTTCCTGTCGACCACCGTCGGCCGCGTCATCCTCAACGACTCCCTGCCTTCCGGCATGCCGTTCATCAACGGCCTGCTCAAGAAGAAGGGCATCGGCCAGCTGGTCAACTATTGCAACCAGAACCTCGGCCTTGAGGTGACGGTGCGCATGCTGGACCGCATCAAGTCGCTCGGCTTCAATTACGCCACCAAGTCCGGCCTCTCCGTGGGCCTGGACGACATGGTGATCCCTGCCTCCAAGTACACCGTGGTGGACGAAGCAGACAAGAAGGTGATCGAAGTCCAGAAGCAGTACATGGACGGCGCCATCACCAACGGCGAGCGCTCCAACAAGGTCATCCAGATGTGGTCCTCCGTCACCGACCAGGTTGCCGACGAGATGTTCGGCAACATGAAGAAGGCTGACGAGGAAGGCGCCATGAATCCGATCTACATCATGGCCGACTCCGGCGCCCGCGGTTCCAAACAGCAGATTCGCCAGCTGAGCGGTATGCGCGGTTTGATGGCCAAGCCCTCGGGCGAAGTCATCGAGACGCCTATTACCGCCAACTTCCGCGAAGGCCTCACGGTGCTCGAGTACTTCATCTCGACCCACGGCGCGCGTAAGGGCCTGGCCGATACGGCTCTGAAGACCGCTGACTCCGGCTACCTGACCCGCCGCCTGGTCGACGTGGCGCAGGACGTCATCGTCACCGAAATGGATTGCGGCACCAGCGAAGGCATCTACGTCGGCTCCATCGTTGAGTCCGGCGAGATTATCGAGCCCATGCGCGACCGCATCATTGGCCGCGTTTCGCTCGAGCGCATCAAGGACTACGACGGCAACGTCGTGATCGACGTCAACCAGCAGATCGACGAGGATATCGCCTCCGCCATTCAGGGCGCGGGCGTGGAAAAGGTCAAGATCCGCTCGGTGCTCACCTGCGAGTCGCGCCGCGGCGTGTGCGCGCTCTGCTACGGCCGCAACCTCGGCTCCGGCCGCATGGTCGAGCTCGGCGAGACCTGCGGCGTTATCGCCGCGCAGTCCATCGGCGAGCCTGGCACCCAGCTCACCATGCGTACCTTCCACGTCGGCGGTACTGCCAGCCGCGTGCAGGACAAGTCGCGCCTCGACGCCAAGAACAACGGCTTCGTGCGCTTCTTCAACCTGAACTCCGTTGAAGGCAAGGACGGCATGCTGGTGGCCATGAACCGCTCGGGCTCGCTCGCGATTGTGGACGACCGTGGCCGCGAAAAGGAGCGCTACCAGGTGGTCTACGGTGCGCGTCTCCGCGTCAGGGATGGCGAAGCCGTCAAGCTGGGCCAGTTGCTGGCCGAGTGGGATCCGTACACCTACTCGATCCTCACTGAAATCGGCGGCACGGTCAGCTTCAAGGATCTGCAGGAAGGCATCACCCTCAACGAAGAGGTCGACGAAGTCACCGGTCTCTCCCGCTGGGTGGTGGGCGATTCGCCCGACGAAAAGCGCCAGCCGGCCTTCCTCGTCAAGAACGCCAAGGCCAACAAGCGCTACCTGCTGCCTCGCGGAGCTCACTTGATGATCGAGGACGGCTCCGAGGTCGGTCCTGGCGATGTGCTTGCCAAGATCCCCAAGGAGTCGACCCGTACCAAGGACATCACCGGCGGTCTGCCGCGCGTGGTGGAACTGTTCGAAGCGCGCAAGCCGCGTGAGACGGCCATCATCAGCGAGATTGACGGCGTGGTTCGCTTCGGCGAAGTCGCCAAGGGCCAGCGCAAAATCTACGTCACCGCCGACAACGGCGATGAGCGCGAGTACTCGGTGCCCCGCGGTACGCACGTCAACGTACAGGAAGGCGAGCGTCTGCGCGCCGGCGATCCTCTGATGGATGGACCGTTGAACCCGCATGACATTCTCGCGGTCCTCGGCGAAAAGGAACTGCAGGCTTATCTGGTGAACGAAATCCAGGAAGTCTACCGCCTGCAGGGCGTGGCCATCAGCGACAAGCACATCGAAGTGATTGTCCGCCAGATGCTGCGCTGGGTCCGTGTCGACGAAGTGGGCGACACCAACTTCCTGCTTGAGCAGCAGATAGATCGCTTCCGCTTCCGCGAGGAGAACGAGCGCGTGCTGGCCAACGGCGGCCGCCCGGCCATTGGCCGTCCGCTGCTGCTGGGCATCACCAAGGCCTCGCTCTCTACGGATTCGTTCATCTCCGCGGCCAGCTTCCAGGAGACCACCCGCGTGCTTACCGAAGCCTCCATCAACGGCGCAATCGACAACCTGCGCGGCTTGAAGGAGAATGTCATCGTCGGCCGCCTCATCCCCGCCGGCACGGGCCTGGAGTACTACCGCAACGTTCAGCTCTCTCCGGAGCTGGAGGAAGCGGCAGCCCGCGTCCAGCAGGAAGTGCACGCCGAGCGCGAAGCCGAAGAACGCGAGCTGGAGATGATGCGCCAGGAAGGCGAAGCCGAAGAGATGGCAGCCGAATAGCACCTGCGGTGCGGCAGCCCTCTGGCTGCCCACAACAACTCAACCAGAAAGGCCCGGCAATCGCCGGGCCTCTTCTTTTGCGCGCGCTAATCTCTAATCTCTGGTCTCTGCTCTCTGGCCTCGATCAGTTCTCGAAGGGCAGGCCCAGCGTGCCGGTCCGTGTGCTGGGGTTTGAGCCGCGCGCCGCGCGCCGCGCATTCTTGGCCGCGTACATAGCGCTGTCGGCGGCCTTCAGCAGCTCTTCTGACGTAGTGCCATTCAGCGGATACAGCGAGTAGCCCACGCTGGCTGCGCCGCGGAAGACGTGGCCTTCCATGTTGAAGGGCGCGTCGAAGCAGCGCTCCATGCGCGTGGCAATCTCCTCAATCTGCGCCAGGTTGCGCACCACCGGAACCAGCGCGGCGAACTCGTCGCCGCCCAGGCGCGCCAGCATATCGCCGGTGCGCAGCTGGCGGCGCATGCGCATCGCCACTTCCTGCAGATAGAGATCGCCTACGTGATGTCCGTACACATCGTTGATCTGCTTGAACTCATCCAGATCGATATAGATGAGGCCAAAAATCTTGCCCTTGCCATCGGAGCCGTTGATCAGCTCTTCCAGGTAACGCTGCATCGAGAAGCGGTTGTAGGCGTCGGTCAGCAGGTCAAACTCCGAGCGATACAGCAGGTCGGAGTAGAGCTTGCGCGTTTCAACGGCCAGCATGGCCAGCCGTGCGCCGTTGGCCAGCGCCACTTCCTCATCGTCTGTCGGGTCAGTCTTCACGCTCAGGCCCGCGTGGATGGCGCCCAGCGCTCCGCCGGAGCGCGCGGTAATGTCGTGGCTCATCACGCGCAGTCCGTCCATGCTTGCGGGCCGCTTGCCCAGGTTCTTCTCTTCGGCAATCTCGCACCAGCAGGGCGCTCCGTTCAGTGTGAACGAAACCATCTCGCAGATGTGGTCAATCAGCTCGCCCAGCGGTCGTGAGCTGTTGATGTCTTCCAGAATGCGGCTGCGCCACTGCTCCAGCTGCATGTTGCGGCGCTCTTCGTTGGCCTCGGCTGCAACGCGTGCGGTAATGGACGCAGTCTGTTTGCGTACGCGGCGGCGCAGCATGGCGCCCCACACCAGTACGCCGAACATCAGCACTGCCAGTACGGAAACCAGCTTGGTCAGATTGGCAATCGAAAGCAGCGGCGCGCGGCCCACCACCGCCAAATCGTCGGCAGAGCGCAGCAGGATGGCGAAAGACGAGCGCGCATCGAACGAGTTAGGCGAGTTCATGATGCAGATGCCGGTCACCCGTATCGTCGCGCCCTGCTGCAGATTTTTGATGGACTCCGACGAGCGGTCCGCACCCGAGGCGGGATAGCGATAGATGGCCGAGAAGAGGTTGTCGCCCACTGCGAGCACGTACTCGTCCTTGTCCACGCCGTGCACCTGGGCCACCACCTTGCCTTGCAGTGCAACCAGGTCGTAAACATGTTTGCCGCTGGCCAGCTGCTCCCATGTGAATCCCTGCGGCGCAAGGGGGTCGGCGTCGTTCAGCACCTTCACCTGCGCGCCGGCCAGCATCAGCATGCCGTTCTGCACGTCGGGGAATCCAATCACGTCCACGGTCTCGCCAATCTTGATCGAATCGGTGGAAAGCGTGCTGGCCCACAGGCTCTGGCTTCCGCTCTGCAGCACAATCGCGGTGCCGGGCTCAAAGTACGTAACGTTGCCGCGCACGCGGATACGCCGCGAGAGATTGCGCACGTGGTAGGCCTGCAGCGCCGAATCCATCGGCGTCAGCGGAAGAGACCACGGATCGAGTGCGGCCGGCCGAAGAATTTTCACGTCGGCCAGCGAACTGACGTGCAGCAGGATTCCAGTCTGCTGCATCTTGCCGTCGAAGCGGCCGGAGACAGCGCCGGTCACCGCCACGTCGGAGTCGAGCAGATGGCTCATCGCCAGCGGCGTGTCGGTGTCCACCAGCGCATCAATCTCGCCGCCCTCGGTATACATCTGCAGCAGGGTGCTGCGCACGCCCGAGGTCACCACCGTATCGGCGCTGTGCACATTGGCAAAAACCGTCACCAGGCGTCCGTCCAGGTCGCCGCGCGTCAGTTGGTCAAAGCTGGCGGGAACGGCCGGCGGCACTGGCCCATGCTGCAGCACCGTGATGCTCTCGCTCGCAATGGAGAGGCCGAGGAGCCGGTGCGTGGAGCCTTTGATGAGCACGCGATCGCCGGGCGCAAGCTGATAGTTGGTGTCCGGCTGCACCAGAATGCCGTAGATGCCGTCCTGCACGTAGAGCGTTTTTTCGTAGGAGCGGTAGTAGACGACGGTCGCCTCAAATTGGACGGCAACACCCTTGGCGGCCTGGTCCGGAGAGAGCGTTTCAATCTCGCGCAGCGTGGTCAGCGGAGCAAACGCAGACTGCCCCCATGCCGTGGCGCACAGGGCGCCCAGCAGCACAACCACAGCCGGCAGTTTGCAGAGGAAGGCCGTCGCGCTTTGGATGGCGCGCTGCAAAGCTTCCTCAGTGATGCGCATCCCCATGCCCTTCCACAGATAGTCTAGCGGGTTTGTGCGCTCTAAACTCGTCTGCTACAAACAGATACAAGCGCACGAGCGGTTCGCTGAACCCCGTATAGAAATCTTACCCTGAATAAATTTTGGTTTAATAGCTCTTTCGGTCCCAGAGCGGGAACTTGAGTCATGGCGCCATAGCTCGCTCGTAACCTATCGTAATGACGCGGGTTGATGTAGCCCGCGGAGTGGGTGAATTCAATGCGTACAAACACCAAAACGGGAAGACAATCGGGAGCCGCTGGCGCGCAGGCGCAACCGGCGCGCGGCATCCGCGTGCTGGGCGTTCCGCTGGACATGGGCGCCAGCCGCCGCGGCGTAGACATGGGCCCTTCGGCCATGCGCGTGGCCGGGCTTGAAGCTCGGTTGGAGGCGCTGGGCCATCAGGTGGCCGACGGCGGCAACATCCGCGTGGAAGTGGCCGAAACACTCGAGTTTGGCGAGCAGAAGGCGCGCTACCTCAAGCCCATTGCGGAAACCTGCACGCGCACGGCCGAGGCCGTGGTCAAGGTGCTAGAGGAAGGCATGACCCCGCTGGTGCTGGGCGGCGATCACTCCATTGCCGCCGGCTCGGTCAGCGGCGTGTCGGAGTTCCACCGCCGCCGCGGCGAAAAAATCGGCCTGCTGTGGGTCGATGCGCACTCTGACATCAACACGCCTGACACTTCGCCCTCCGGCAACGTGCATGGCATGCCGCTGGCGGCGCTGCTCGGCATGGGCCCGGCGCGCCTCGGCGGCATCTTCGGCTTCTCGCCCAAGGTCGAGGCAAAAAATACCGTGCTCATCGGCGTGCGCGATATTGACGGCCCCGAGCGCGACAACATCCGCCGCTCCGGCATCCGCGTCTACACCATGCGCGACATCGACGAGCGCGGCATGCGCGCCGTGATGGAAGAAGCCCTGCGCGCGGCCAGCGATGGCACCGCCGGCTTCCACGTTTCGCTCGACATGGATTGGATTGACCCCGAGGACGCGCCGGGAGTGGGCACGCCCGTCCGTGGCGGCGCCACCTACCGCGAGGCGCACCTGGCCATGGAAATCATCGCCGACCATGGCGGCATGCTCAGCTTCGAGCTGGTCGAGGTCAACCCGGTCATCGACGAACACAACCGCACCGCCGACCTGGCCGTCGAACTGGCCTGCTCCGCGTTTGGGAAGAAGATCCTGTAGCGGCGATAGACTGGATGAGTGCGCTTCGCACGCACAAAGGCTGAGCAACGACAAATGGCAAAAAAACTCCGCGTAGGCATTCTGTTTGGCGGGCGCAGTGGCGAGCATGAAGTTTCGCTGCTCTCGGCCGCGTCCATCCTGAAGGCAATTGACCGCAGCAAATTCGATGTGGTGCCCATCGGCATTACCAAGCAGGGCCGCTGGCTTTCCGCCGGCGACGCGCACGCGCTGCTGCAGCAGGGCGACGCCGCATTGGAGCGCAAGCTGCGCGCCGGCGACCCCGAGGCCACGCCCGGCGCAAGGCTGCTGCAAGAGGGCATGCCGACTCTGCTGGCGCCTGAGCCTTCCTCTGCGGCCAACGCGCCCGGCGGCAAATCGCTCGACGTTGTCTTTCCCGTGTTGCATGGCACCTTCGGCGAGGACGGCACCATTCAGGGACTCTTCGAGCTGGCAGGCATCGCCTACGTCGGCTCTGGCGTGCTTGGCTCCTCGGCCGGCATGGACAAGGACGCCATGAAGCGCCTCTTCGCGCAGGCCAAACTGCCCATCGTGAAACATGTCACGCTGCTGCGCGCCGAGTGGGAAAAGTCCCCGCGCAAATCCATCGCCAAGGTCGAAGCGAAGCTGAAATATCCCGTCTTCGTGAAGCCCGCCAACCTGGGTTCATCGGTCGGCATCAGCAAGGCCCACAACCGCAAGGAGCTGGGCCCGGCGTTGACCGTGGCCGCCAAGTACGACCGCAAGCTTGTCGTTGAAGAGGGCGTAGGCGGCAAAAGCGGCAAGGCGCGCGAGCTGGAAGTGGCCGTGCTCGGCAATGACGACCCCAAGGCCAGCGTGGTCGGCGAAATCATTCCCGGCAAGGAGTTCTACGACTACGAGGCCAAGTACCTCAGCGAGGGCTCGGTGCCCGTCATCCCGGCCAAACTGACCAAGGCCGAGACCAAAACAATCCGCGCCATGGCGGTAGAGGCCTTCAAGGCCTGCGATCTGGCCGGCCTGGCGCGCGTCGACTTTCTGATGGAGCCGGGCGGCAAGCGCCGCATCTTCCTGAATGAAGTCAACACGCTGCCGGGCTTTACGCAAATCAGCATGTACCCCAAACTGTGGCAGGCCACCGGCATTGGCTACCGCGACCTGATTACCACTCTGATTGAGCTGGCGCTCGAACGCCAGCGCGAGAAGGACCGCAACACCTACAGCCGCGAGGAGTAGCCGCGGGAACCAGCGGGCCGGTCGCGGTGTCTAAACCAGCAGCGCCTTTCGGCCATGCCGTATCCTAATCCCTGAGGTTTGTAGCCATGAGTCTGCTTGATGCACCGGCGTATGACGAGGTTGGCGAACGCAGAAAGAGTGTTCTGATCTACGGCAGCGCCGCGCTCATTTGCGTGCTGTTCATCGGCGGCTGGCTAATGGCCGGCACACCCGTGGACTGGCCCTGGAACTGGTGGGCGCATCTGCGCGGCCGCGCCACGGCCAACGCCTTCCTTAAGTCGGTGGAAGCCAACGACCTGCAGAAGGCCTACGGCATCTGGATCCACGACGCGGACTGGCAGAAGCACGGGCAGAACGGTATCTACCCCTTTGCGCGCTTTCAGCAGGATTGGAGCCCCAGCGGCCAGGGCAACGACTTCGGCGCCATCCACTCGCACAAAATCGTAGCCGCGCGCGTGGCCGGCAATGTACTGCTCATGGGCCTCCGCTTCAACAATGTCAGGTCGGAGACGATGACCATCACCTACGATCCCAAAACCAGGGCGCTCAGCTTCTCACCCGTTGAGCTCTACATGGGCGACTAGATTTTTTCAGGCCGCCCGCTTTGGCGGGCGGCAGCATTACAGGGCGGCCAGTTCCGCCAGGGTCTTCTCCAGGCTGGCGGCGTCTTCCACATTCAGCGTCTTCTGCGCGCCATCAATCTGGCGCAGCAGCCCGCACAGCACCTTCCCCGGACCCACTTCCACAAATACATCCGCGCCCGCGCCAATCAGCGCCTGCATGCAGTCCACCCAGCGCACCGCGCCGGTTACCTGCCGCGTCAGCGCATCCTGCGCCGCGGCCGAAATGGTGACAAGCGTGCCAGTGACATTGGCCGCAACGGGAATCGTCGGCTCGCCCAGCGTGAGCGCAGCCAGCACCCGCGCCACTTCTTCCTGCGCCGGCTGCATCAGCGCGCAATGAAACGGCGCACTCACCGGAAGCATCACCGCGCGGCGCGCGCCCTTGGCTTTGGCGATGACTGTCGCCTTCTCCACCGCGGCCAGCGCGCCGGAGATGACAATTTGCGAGGGCGAATTAATGTTGGCTGGCGCCACCGGCAGCCCAGTCTCCGCGGCTGCTTCGGCACACGCCTCGGTCACCTGCGCCGCGTCCAGCGAAAGAATCGCCGCCATGCCGCCCTGGCCTGCGGGCACAGCCTGCTGCATGGCGCGTCCACGAGCCTTCACCGCGCGTACCGCATCGGCAAATTCAAGCGTTCCGGCGGCCACGTGCGCACTCCACTCGCCCAGTGAGTGACCCGCGGCCAGCGCCGGCTTGATGCCGTGCCCCGCGAGCACACGATGCGCGGCCACGCTCACCGTCAGAATCGCAGGCTGCGTGTTCTCGGTCAGCTTCAACTCGTCTTCGGGGCCATGGAAGCAGAGCTTCGAGAGGGCAAAGCCACAGGCTTCATCGGCCTCGGCAAAGGTTGAGGCGGCTACAGGAAAACGCTCGGCCAGCTCGCGGCCCATGCCAACCGTCTGCGAGCCCTGACCCGGAAAGAGAAAGGCAATCTTGGACATATCAGAGAGGATTGTATCGAGTGCCACAGCACTTGACCAAAACCAGGAAAAGACTAATTCCAGCGCTTGGGGTCGTCGTCCTCGTCAAGTTGCCGGCCCTGGCCGTCAAAGCGGACCGTGCGGCCCTGTTTCTTCATGTAGACCTCGAATTTGCGCGAGGCGCGGCGACGCTTCCAGCGGTAGTAACGGTTGCGCAGCCCGTACCAGCCTTCGCTCGCGGCAAAGCTTACGCCGCGGCGTGGAGCCATGCGCACATAGAGCCATGCAGCCAGTCCGCCGCCCAGCTGCGCAAAGGCATTCAGGCGCGAGGAGCCAAACAGCATGGCTACGGAGATGACGGCATAAATCACCGCCAGATAGCGCGCCTTGATCTGGACGGGAATCGGGAAGAGCGTGAACTCCATGTCGCCGTACAGCACACCAATGGCGATGATGAGTCCGAAGCTGCCGCCAAAGGAGCCGGTCAGTAGCTCGCGGCCCAGGTCCATGCCCGCCGCGGTAGCGGCAAAGGCCAGCACCACGCCCGCCAGCGCCGTGCCCAGAATGCTGGCGGCATACAGGCCCGTCACCCAGCTATCGCTATGAAAGCCTTCAAGGAATCCAGCAAGAAACCAGATGGAGAGCACCGCGAAGACGGTGTTCAGCAGGCCCAATTGCACCAGGCTGTAGGTGAACGGCTGCCACAGCCAGCCGTGGAAGAGAAACAGCTCCGGCGCCAGCCCCATGTGCACAACCAGCCACTTGAAGGCATCCAGATTGAAAGTCTGCACGATGGCGAAGACAAAGAACGCCGCGGCGTTCAGCAGCACCAGTCTGCGCGTGGCGCCGTGGAAGCCGGGGAAGGTGAGCGTGGTTGAGCCCATGCGAGCCATCGTTCCCTCAGGGTAACCGCCGTGGCTTGCCGGTGTCATGCGCCGAGTGATTTACGGCACTGCCACCAGGCTGCGGTGGCCCTTGGCATCCACCGCGCGCACGCCAAAGATCACATTGTCCTTGGAGACCGGCATCGTCAGCGTGATGGTCTCTCCACTGTCTGTTTTCGGCACACTTTTAATGAACTGCCATTGCGGCGCATCGGTCTCGCGCCACAGCACCTCGTAGTGTGCGGCGCCTGCCGAGGGCTGCCACTTCAGCGTTGTGCCGTTCTCCAGTTTCTCGGTGTCAATCGCCAGCTTTTGCGGCGCCTGTGGAGCCGAGGCCAGCACCGCCAGCGTGGCAGCATTCACCTTCGCCACACGCGCCACGTAGGCAAAGTCGACAAACTGCGGCAGGTCGCCCTTGATGGGCTCATGCGATCCAGCTTCGGGCATCACCACGTTCTGATGCTGATGGTTGTAATCCTCGCGCCACTCGCTGAAGCGCACCGCCGCAAAGCCCTCGTGGTTGAACGAGGTATGGTCGCCGCCGCGCAGGTAGCGGTCGGGCCGCGACACCAGAAACGCTGCAAACGCCGGTGTGTAGGTGCGCGCTGCGTCGGCTGCCGCTCGTGCCAGCTCGCGGCTGGGAGAGTCGTTCTCCTTGCCCAGCGCGCGAATGCGCCGTGCCTCGGCCTCGCTGGCTGCGGAGGGCACGCCCTCGGAAAACACCCGTACGCGGTCCTTCAACTGCAACGTGTCGCCGGGCGTGGTGTTGCCGCCCACAATGTCGTTGTTCAACACCGCTTCAAGCTGCCAGCCCTCGTCATGGGCCAGCTTGGCCAGGTGGCCGGAGCCGACCAGCCCCTGCTCCTCTGCCGCCACAGCCGCAAACACAATCGTTGCCGGAAATTTCATCTTGCTCAGCGCCCGCGCGCAGGCCAGCGAAACCGCCACGCCCGAGGCATCGTCGTTCGCGCCCGGCGCCGCGCCAGAGGTGTCCGCCCAGTTTTTGAAAACATTCGAGTTGATGGAGTCGTAATGCCCCGTCACCAGCACCATACGTTTGGATAGCACCGGATCCGTGCCGCGCAGGATAGCGTAAATATTGGTAATGCGCGTGGGGTGCGGAATGCGTTTGCCCCACGGGCCTCCGCCGGCAGGGTCCGCAACAAACACATCCCGATGGACTTCCAGGCAGCCATTGCACTGGCGCGAGATATCCTCGAATTGTCCGGCAATCCAGTCGGCCGCGGCTTGAATGCCCTGGCCGGGCGGCAAATCGGTCTGCATGCTGGTGAGTGTGTTGCGCGTACCGAAACTAACCAGCTTTTTTACCGTCTGTTCTATAAGCGGAGGGCGAATGGATGCTACGGCACGGGCAATCGCGGGGTCGGCCGGCGCAGGTTGCGGCACGGCCGCGTGAAAGCGATAGTCCGGTTGCGCCATGCCGGCAGAGGCGGCGCATGCCAGGGCAAAAACAGGAAACATCTGCGACAATTTCATCGTGGGTCCACCGTAGGAAGAGTTTTGGGCAAGCGCGTGCCCTGTACCGCTTGACCTTTGACCGGATTTCCCTAAATATAGCGGAGTCGTACCGCGTGGTACCGACATCCTACAACACGAAACGGCTTGAGAGAGGAGGCCGCCATGCCCAGTTGCCCAGAGTGTGAGAACGACCTGGATGTGGAAGTTGATGAGCTTGAAGAAGGTGATGTGGTTTCCTGCGAAGAGTGCGGGACCGAGTATGAGGTTGTCGGGGTAGAGCCGCTGGAACTGGCTCGTGCTGACGGCGACCTCGATGAAGAAGACGATGATTTCGTCGAGGATGAGGAAGAGGAGGAATAAAGGTGAAACGTACGAGAATGGTGGTCGGCGCGGCAGTAGCCTGCCTGACAGCCGGGATTGTACTGCTGGCTCCGAATGCGCGGATGTCGGTTGCACCGGCGGCCTGGGCGCAGAACATTGGCCAGCGCACCGTAACCGGGTCGGTGGTTGAGGGTGAATCCACTCCGGTGGAAGGCGCCACGGTTTTTCTCAAAAACCAGAAGACCAAGTCGATCCGCAGCTACACCTCATCGAAGGACGGACGCTTCCACTTCGCTCAGGTCAACATGGTTGAGGATTACGACCTGTGGGCTGAGAAGGCCGGCCGCAAGAGCCCGGTGAAGACCGTCAGCTCATGGGACGCGCGCAAGAACTACGAGATGGACCTGAAGCTGAAGTAGGCCCGCGGTCTCACCGCTACAAAACCAACGGCGCGCCAGAGTGCTCTCTGGCGCGCCGTTTCACATCTGCAATTCTTTAGCTGTCCAGCCTCTTCGTCACCAGCTCGTTCAGCAGCGCCGGGTTGGCCTGCCCCTTGGAGGCGCGCATCACCTGCCCCACAAAGAAGCCCGCCACCGTCTTTTTGCCGGCCTTGTACTGCTCCACCTGCTTGGGATTGGCGGCAATCACCTCGTCAATCAGCTTTTCCAGCGCGCCGGTATCGGTAATCTGCTCCGGCTTCTCCCGCTCGTAGACCGAAGGGAAGTCCTCGCTCTTCTCAAAGCTGATGTCGAAAAGTTGCTTCAACTGCTTGGAGCTGATTTTGTTCTCCTCCAGCAGGTCGGCGGCCAGCACCACGCCCTCCATCGAGACAGGCGACTGATCCAGTTCCAGCCCAAGCGTGTTCAGGCGTCCGCCCAGCTCGCTCAGCAGCAGGTTGGCCACGCGGCGCGGATTCTTCGCCTTGCGTGCCGCCGCCTCAAACGTGTCGGCAAACTCGCGCGTCGCCGTAAGAGCGGCCGCGTCCTTGGGCGCCAGCTCATACTCGGCAATCATCCGCGCGCGCCGCGCCTCCGGCAGCTCCGGGAGCTCGGCTCTTTTGCGTTCAAGGAATTCGGGAGAGACAATCAGCGGCGGTAAATCCGGCTCGGGGAAGTAGCGGTAATCGTGCGCCTGCTCCTTCGAGCGCATGGTGTAGGTGCGGCCCTCATGTGCGTTCCACAGGCGCGTCTCCTGCGCCACCCGGCCGCCAGACTCGACAACTTCAATCTGGCGCTCGATCTCGTACTCCAGCGCTGCGCGAATAAAGCGGAAGCTGTTCACGTTTTTCACTTCCGCTTTGGTGCCGAACTTCTCCTGCCCGCGCGGACGCACGCTTACATTGGCGTCACAGCGCAGCGACCCCTCTTCCATGTTGCAGTCGGAGACGCCGCAATACAGCAGGATTTCCTTCAGACGCGTCAGGTACTCGTAGGCTTCGTCGGGTGTGCGAATATCCGGCTCGGAGACAATCTCCACCAGCGGCGTGCCGCAGCGGTTCAGGTCCAGCGACGTGTACTTGGATGAGTCCGGCAGCCCGTCGTGAATGCTCTTGCCCGCGTCCTCTTCCATGTGCAGGCGCGTAATGCCGATGCGCTTCGTCCCGCCGTCCGCCGTCGGCACCTCAATCCAGCCATGCTCAGCCAGCGGCTTGTCGAACTGCGAAATCTGGTAGCCCTTGGGCAGGTCGGGATAGAAGTAGTTCTTCCGCGCGAAAATCGACCGCTCGCGCACCTGGCAGTTGATCGCCAGCGAAGCCAGCGTGGCAAACTCCACCGCCTTGGCATTCAGCACCGGCAGCGCGCCGGGCAGCCCCAGGCACACCGGGCAAATGTTGGTGTTGGGCGCGGAGCCAAACTTGTTGGTACAGCCGCAAAACGCCTTGCTGGCGGTCAGCAGCTGCACGTGCACTTCAAGGCCGATTACCGGCTCGTACTTGGCCAGAACCTCTGGCGAAAGCGCTGTGGCGGGCATGAGTCAATTTTAGCGCGGAGCACGCATCGGTCCACGTCCGCCCTGAGCGCTACTCCGCCGGACTCGGATCCTCAGCCGTGAATGCCGAGCAGCACGGCTTCTCCGTGGCGCGGAAGTTCATCACTTCCACACGCGTCGAATCCGGGTCGTACAGATTCAGCTGTACCTTTCCGTCGCGGCCCATCTTCGGCGCGTCGTCGTGCCTGCCCTGTAGACGGTTGCTGGCCTTCAGCATCTGAAAAGTCTTGTCCACTGAGACCACGCCGATCGATATATGGTTCAGCACACCTGCCGTTTCCTGCGACATCGACGCCGGAATCCCGGTTCCCGGTCCGCCTACCACCATGTACTCCAGCCAGTCGTGGCTGTCCGGTGTCTGTTGGCTCACCCATTCCACCTTGTTGTCCTGCATGCCGCCGTACCAGTACGGCCGGAATCCAAGCAGCCCGCGGTAGAAGGTATCCTCTTTCGCGCGGTCGTGCACAATAACGCCCACGTGGATGACGTGCCGTCCAAGAACCTCGGGCGCGTTTACTTTGGCGGCGCTCGCCGGCGGCTGCACAAATTCCACCTTGTAGCCCTCCGGGTCCTGCACGTCGAACCATTTGCTGCCGTCCGAGCCCGACATCACCTTCGCCGGCGTCTTCCATCCCTTGGCCGCCAGATACGCGCGCATTCCCTCGGCGTCCGTTGTCTTGTAGGCGGTGTGGTCCATCCGGTTTTTGCCCTCACCGGCGGGCAGCGGCAGCACTTCCACAAACTGCGTGGCGTTGATCATGTAACGCACGCCCTTGGCATTCTCCGGGTCCGCCGCCTTGGCCGCGCCAACCACGTGCACGTAGTAGTCCTCGGTGGCCGCCGGGTTGGAGGTGTATACAGCCAGGTGCGAAACACCTGTGATAGCCGGGCGCTGCGGAGCAGCTT
>DASVLI010000129.1:0-4531 GCA_036384955.1 Occallatibacter sp. | reverse complement strand
GGCGAATCGCTGAAAAAACCTTCGTTCCACGCAACACGGCAGTCGATACACATCCACTCCCAGATGGCGTTGGGGGTGCCGATGGTCTCGCTCTCCTGCATGCCGGTGTTCCAGGCAACGTTGTGCTCAATGACGCCGTTGCGCACGCTCATCAGAAGGATTCCATCGCCGGCCACGTCGTGCACGATTGAATTGCGCACCACAATATTGTCGCCATAGTGATGTTCGCGCTCGTTGTAACTCGCACCTTCAATCACAATCCCGGCCCACTGCGTGGTGTCGTATGCAGTGACACCGTCGACGAGCACATCGTTGATGGTCGCCGGAGAATTTTGCGCCGGCGCCATCACAATCAAACCGGATTCCTTGGCCCTCAATTCACCATTCACGCCATGAACCACGAGATTTCGTACGCGGATGTGATGCACAGGCGTCGAGTCGGCGCCCACATAGAGGCCGAACTGCGTAGCGCCGGAAAGTTCGAGGTTTTCGATCTCCCAATACTGCTGGTTCCACAGCTGCAACGCCGCGGTCTTTCCACCTGCGTCCAGCACAGGCAGCGGACCATCGCCATACGCTCCAATTTTGATGGGCGCGTTCGAGCTGCCCGATCCGTGGGGCGTCAACATTCCTGTACAGCGACTGCCACGGCGCAACAGCAGGCTGTCGCCGGGCTGGAAGGTATTGGCATTTGCCTGCTCGATGTTGGTCCACGCTGTCTCGGGCTTGAGCGAATCTCCTGCTGTTCGTCCGGCGCTGCAATCCAGATAGTGGGCTTGCTGCGCGGAACCAATTGCGCACATGGATGCAAACAGGGCTAGCCAACAGAGGCTCCTCATGCGCCAGCCGCCTGTGCAATTTTGAAGCGGTACACGGGCACTGCTTCTGTCGAATCGATGTACGCGACATTCTTCCCGCGGAATCGCTCGGGCTGCGGCACAGTCTCATCCAGTTGCACGGGACTGCCCTCACTGCGAGGCACCACTTTGAGAATCAACTCTGTATCTTCGCTGCCCAGTCTCAACTGACGCAGACCAATCTCCCACGGAGCACCGTTGGCAAAGTTGTCCGCGACCAGTTCCCCCTTGTGGAACAGATGGCCGATGTCGCCGAGATACGCGATACGCAGCAACACGTTGTCAGCGCCCTCGAGGGCGTGTGCCTCCACACGAATGCGCATCGTGTCATCGCTGATCCGGTCGAAGTGGACGCCGCCTTTCCAAGGCGTTGCCGCGACGTGCAGATTGCCTGCTCCGGAAATCACGGCATCCGCGAGCGGCGCTGTCAGCGGCATAGGTGGAAAAACAAGTGCCTCTGCCTGAGGATTGTTGCTCCACAGCACAAGTTCCCCATTCAGCCCGGCAGCATCAGCGTCGGTCAGTACCAGGCGGTCCGCATTGCCGATGCGATGGCGCGAGAGACGCAGTGCCTGCGCGCGCGGCAGAACATGAAGCACGATTGACTCGCCGCCAGCCGTGCAGCGAGCGCGCCAAACCACATCCGGGGGGCCTTGCATCACGCACTGCGCGCGGTCGCGTTGCAACGTGCCACCTTCTACCTTGCACTGCGTCACTCCGGCAGCGGCCAACGCAATCTTGGGCTTTGCCCCACGCGGTGTGAACAGAAACACGTGGCGCACGTTGTCCACGCTGACCTCGGTCAGCAACTGCGCGGTGGACCACAATACGGTGAGCTTGCCCAACTGCACGTTCACAGGCAAAATCGCGGATTCGCCTGCATCGAGCGAGAGGCCGTTTGCCGGCGCGATGGTTTCGCCGCGCTCCAGTTGCAAACGAAAGCGCAAATTCTCGCGCTGCGGCATTGGGACATGGTCTTGATAATTGTTGACGAAGAGAAAGCTCTCGTTGCCATCGCTGCGGATGGCGCAGCGAACCGGCGCTGTGTTTTCAGGTTTCAGATCTTCCGCTCCGGCCGGCAGCACGGTTTGCATGGCGGCAAGCCGATTGCCCCACGATGCGAGGAAGAGATGTACTAAGCGCACGGCACGATACGACTCGGCAATCTGTCCGAACTCGCGGATTGGCGCCTGAAAATCGTAACTGATGCGTGGCACATCGTACTCGCCGTAGAAGACGCGCTCGCCTGCCGGGTTGCTGCCGCCGTGAAAAACGTAATAGCCGAGAAACGAGCAGCCCGAGCCGAGCGACGTAATCGCGGTGGCCTGCACCGATTCGGGCGGAACGATGAAGCGGTCAAGATAGAAACATTGCATGCCGCCGCCAAGCTCAGAGCACGCGAATGGAATTTTTCCTGTTTCGGCGCCGCTTCCCTGCTTGCCGTCGGGCAGCTGATTGGCCTGCGAGGCGTGAAAGAGAAATGTCCAGCTCGGTTTTTGCTGGTGCGTTTGCGGATCGATGGACCATGGCTCGAAGCCGTAGCCGCCGTGCACCGGAAGGAACTCATTCAACGGCACTGGAGAACCCCACGCGGTGGCCGTGTAGATGGGCGCGCGCAGGCCGGTCTCAAGCGCCAGCCGCTTGAGCGTCATCATATGCTCCACGCCGCCGCTTCCGGAGGAAATCCACTCGATTGGCTGCTGCGAAGTGCCTGCAACTTCCCACGGGGAGGATGCCGACATAAATTCGTTTTCGAGTTGAATGCCGACAATCGGGCCACCCTGCTCCCACAAGAGACCATCCACCTGACGGCCAATCTCCGCATAGAAGCTGCGCGCGCATTGCAGGTAGCCAGGATCGTTGGAGCGCACGGCAAAGGGCTTTCCGTAGAGCCAATCAGGCAGACCGCCGTTGCGCATTTCTCCATGCGCGAACGGGCCTACGCGAATCATGACTTCGAGCCCCTGCGCCGCGCAGAGGGTTACGAAGCGCCGCAGATCGCGGCGGTCGCTCCAATTGAATCGCCCTTCTTCAGGCTCATGCAGGTTCCAGAACAGGTAAGTTGCAACGATGGTCAGGCCACAGGCCTTCATCTTGCTTAGTCCGTCTTCCCACAGTTCCGGGTTGCATCGGGAAAAATGGAACTCGCCGCACACCGGCAGTTCGCGGCGAACGGTTTCCTCGCCGGTCGCCTTGCTGCGCAGTTTGCGTTCGAAACAAAGATTCATCAAGCGCAGCGTCTCTTCGCCGCTCGGTGTCTGGCGGCTTCCACCCAGCTTGAGAGGTGAAGGCGAGATGGGAAGCATGCGGCCGCGCGCGTCAATCGTAATGGCATCGTAGGGGGCAACCGACTCAGCCAGCAGACCGGCGCGCGGCCGCATCAGGAGTGCCGTTGTCGAGACACCGGCGGCACGCAGAAAATCTCTTCGACGCATCTTCATCATCCAATCACCTGCATACGACCAGCGGATACACTTGCATTCGCGGAACGGCAGTACGGCCCGAGCGCGAACTCGCGATTTGTTGGCGTGATGGAGAGAGAATCTCCATCACGCCGTTTCCAGTGCATCGTTTGCTAGTAGATTAGCTTGAGCGCGAACTGCATAATACGCGGCTGCCCTGCCGAGGTAATGGAGCCAAACGAGCCGGAGTTGCGGCCCGCATCGGGCCACTTTTTTCGTGCGCGTGTGTACGGCATGCGGTGCGGCTGCGGTGGTAAGGTGGTGTGGTTTCCGACTCTCCGCCGAAAGGAATCTCTGATGCGGCGTTTGCTGATTTGTCTAGCCCTGGTTGTCTATGGAGCTTTGCCGATGCGCGCGCAGGATCGCGCGGCCGATGTGCGCACAGCCTTCGCTCGCGCGCAGCATCTGCGTCACGGCATCAATGCGTCGGAGTGGTTTGCGCAGTCGAATGACTACTCGGCCGCGCGGCTAAGCCGCTATAGTGACGCGGCGGACATAGCGCTGATGGCGAAGCTGGGCTTTGATCATGTGCGCATCAGCATCGACGCGGACGCGCTGGAACACGGGCCGCACAATGCCGAGGGCCTGAACGCGGAGTTCGTGGCCGAACTTGACAAAACGGTGGATGCGGTGCTGGCTGACGGCATGGCGGTCGAGATTGACCTCCACCCTGGCAGCCAGTTCAAGCAGCAACTGCGCGCCGGCGACGAGGGCGCCAGCCGCATGGTGGCGCTGTGGCGTTCGCTGGCCGCGCATTACGCGAATCGCGATCCGGAGCGGACCTTCTTCGAGGTATTGAACGAGCCGGAGGTGCAGGACCGGTATCGCTGGAAGGGCATTCTGGAGCGCACGGCGGCAGCGATTCGCGCGGTGGCGCCGCGCCACACCATCATTGCAGCGGGCGCCAACTGGTCCGACATTCCCGACCTCGTCTCGATGCAGCCGCTGGCCGACGGCAATGTGATTTACAATTTCCACTTCTACGAGCCACACGAATTCACCCATCAGGGCGCGGGCTGGGGCGAGTGGTGGTGGCGCTATACGCATGGCATTACCTATCCTGCCGATGAGTCGCAGATGAGCGCGATTTTGCCGCAGGCGCCGGACGCCGTGAGCCGCTACGCGCTGAAGCAATACTGGCTGGACCACTGGGACGCACATCGCATGCAACTGCTGATGGACGAGGCCGCGGCGTGGGCCAAGTCCAACAAC
>DASVLI010000128.1:0-6867 GCA_036384955.1 Occallatibacter sp. | reverse complement strand
ACGCTGTACAGCACGGCGGGACGGCCCGCAAACAGGGTCTTCTCCGTCTCGTGCTGGCGCTGCGCGGCAAACGTTTCAAGGTCGGTGTTGCAAAAGCGGCATTTGATGGCCGCGGCCTTGATGGTTTCTCCACACACCGGGCAGGCTTTGGTGTCTTGGTCCATAGGGCTTAGCTCCCCTGCCAGAGTAACAGCACGGCGGGGAAGCCGAACCGCGATGCGCTAATGCGCGGCGGCTTCGGCAGTCTCCTCGTGGGTGTGGATTCCTGCGCTCATGGCGCGCAGCACGCCGCTGGTGTGGTGGCCGCGGCGCATGGTCATTTTGCCGCTGCGGCACAGCTCCAGAATGTTGCAGTCGCTGGCGCGCAGTATCTCGATGAGTCCTTCAATCTTGCTTTCCACGCCGGTCATCTCGATCACCAGCGACTCGGAAGTCAGGTCGACAATGTGCGCACGGAAGACCTCTACCAGTTGGAAGATCTGCGAGCGCTGCTCGGCCGAGGCGGAGACCTTGATGAGCGCCAGCTCGCGCGTCACGTTGGCGGCGTGCGCAATGTCGTCCACATCCACCACGTTCTCCAGCTTGAAGAGGCTGGCGCGGATGCGATGGCTGGCCTCGCCCGAGGCCTCGCACACCAGCGTCAGGCGCGAGAGACCGGGCCGCTCGCTGCCGCCCACGGTGAGCGACTGGATATTGATGTTGAGACGGCGGAACAGCGAGGCCACGCGCGTCAGCACGCCCGGCAAATCTTCAACGTATGCCACAAATGTATGAAACATGGATCAGCCTCTTGCTTCTAGCTCTCAGCTACTAGCGAGAGCCACCGGCTTCAAAAATGCCAACCGCAACTTCGCAGTGGCAGAAATAAGCTGGAGGCTGTCAGCTGGCAGCTGGAAGCTGCTTTTATTCGTCGTCGGCGGTTTCGATCAGCGGATTCTTCTTGGGCCGCAGAATCATCTCGTGCAGGCCCTTGCCCACGGGAATCATCGGATAGACGGCGTCTTCCTTTTCAACCATGAAGTTGAGCAGGAATGCGCCCTTGGCCTTGCGTGCGGTATCGACGGCTGGCTCCAGTTCGGCGCGTGTGCGCACCGCTGCGCCGGCAATGCCATGCGCGTCGGCCAGCTTCACAAAGTCGGGGCTCACCAGCGGTGTGGCCTCGTAGTTGCGGTCGTAAAAGAACTCCTGCCACTGGCGCACCATGCCCAGGTAGCCGTTGTTCACAATCGCAATGTTGATCTTGATGCCTTCCTGAGCAATGGTGGAAAGCTCGGCAGCGGTCATCTGGAATCCGCCATCGCCGGCCACCACCCACACTTCCTTGTCCGGGCAGGCAAATTTTGCGCCAATGGCCGCCGGCAGCGCAAAGCCCATGGTGCCCAGGCCGCCGGAGGTGATGAGGGTGCGCGGCTGCTCGTGGTGATAGTACTGCGCCTCCCACATCTGGTGCTGGCCCACGTCGCTCACCACGATGGCTTCGCCATTGGTCAGCCGCCACAGGTCGTGCATTACGTGCGCGGCGTACAGGTGGCCGTCATCGGGCAGATTCTTGATGTCGCGCACCGCAGACTCGCCCTTGCTTGCGTCAATCTTCTTCAGCCACGCTGAGCCATCGCGGCCCGGAATGCGCGGCAGCAGCTCTTCCAGTACCTGGCGCAGGTCGCCGATAAGAGCCACATCGACCTTCACGTTCTTGTTCACTTCGGCTGGGTCAATCTCGATGTGAATCTTCTTGGCGTTCACGGCGTAGGTGGCAATGGTACCGGTCACGCGGTCGTCGAAACGCATGCCACAGGCAATCAGCAGGTCGGCATTCTGAATGGCGTCGTTCACCCATGACTCGCCATGCATGCCCATCATGCCCAGGTTGAGCGGATGCGCGGCAGGGAAGCCGCCGATGCCCAGCAGCGTCATGGCCACGGGAATCTGCGCGCGCTCGGCCAGCGAAAGCACCTGCTCCAGCGCGCCGGATTCCTGGATGCCGTGACCGGCAAGAATCACCGGCCGCTTGGCGTTGCGAATCAGTTCGGCCGCCTGTTCAATCTCCTGCTCGTTGTAGCCCAGCATGGGATGCGGACGATACGGCTTGGGCTTGGCCGCTTCAAAGTCGAAGAGCGCCGTGGCCTGCTGCGCGTCCTTGGTCACGTCGACCAGCACCGGGCCGGGACGGCCGGACTTGGCAATCTGGAAGGCCAGACGAATCGCCGGCGCAATGTCTTCGGCGCGGCTGATAAGGAAGTTGTGCTTGGTCACCGGTAGGGTGATGCCGGTGATGTCGACTTCCTGAAACGCGTCGGTGCCCAGAATCTTTGACGAGACGTTGCCGGTGATGCAGACCATCGGAATGGAGTCGAGCATGGCCGTGGCAATGCCGGTGACGAGGTTGGTCGCGCCCGGTCCACTGGTGGCAATGGCCACGCCCACCTTGCCTGAGGCGCGCGCGTAGCCATCGGCCATGTGCGCGGCGCCCTGCTCGTGGCGCACCAGCACATGGTGAATGGGAAATTTGCGCAGCGCATCGTAGACCGGCAGAATCGCTCCGCCAGGATAGCCAAACACCGTGTCCACGCCCTCGCCCACCAGCGTGGCCCAAACAATCTCTGAGCCGGTGAGGCGCGTGGGTGTGGTCAGCTGAGCGGTTGCGTTCTCGTGTTTTGCCTGCTTCGCCATTTCGATTTCCTCCAGGTCTGCTGCCTGAACTACTACTGCGAATCCAAATGCACTGCGGTTGGCTGTCAGCTGCGTCATTACTTCGCTTTGAGCCAGCCCGCGTCGTCGTGCTGCTTTTCGTATGCGTCCAGCGCCGCGGTGTGGCGCAGCGTCAGGCCAATGTCGTCCAAGCCTTCCAGCAGGCAGAAGCGGCGGAAGGGATCCACTTCAAAGCTGGCCTTGAAGCCCTGCTCGTCGCTGACGGTCTGC
The DNA here is from genome assembly GCA_036384955.1 of Occallatibacter sp. Classification (GTDB taxonomy): domain Bacteria; phylum Acidobacteriota; class Terriglobia; order Terriglobales; family Acidobacteriaceae; genus Telmatobacter. Next base: position 3,948 of record DASVLI010000128.1, on the reverse strand, counting down.
TCTTCGAGCGAAACAGTCAGTTTGTAGCCGGGAATCTTCTGCGCGTTCTCCATCAGCTTTTCAACGTCGCTCTCAGAGAGCCGTACCAGCACAATGCCGTTCTTGCCCGCGTTGGAGAAGAAGATGTCGGCGAAGCTCGGCGCAATCACCACGCGGAAGCCAAAGTTTTCCAGCGCCCACGCAGCGTGCTCGCGGCTCGATCCGCAGCCGAAGTTTTTGCCGGCCACCAGAATCCGCGCGCCCTGGTAGCGCGGGTCGTTCAGCACAAAGTCGGCCACCGGTGTGCCGTCCGGCGTCTGGCGCCAATCGAAGAATAGAAAGTCGCCGTAGCCGGTGCGCTCAATGCGCTTCAAAAACTGCTTTGGAATAATCTGATCGGTGTCGACGTTGGTGCGGTCGAGCGGGGCGACGATCGATGTCAGTGTCGTGAACTTTTCCATTACGCCTTCACCTCTTCCCGGGCAAATTCGTTTACGGGCCAGTTGCGAATGTCCACAAAGTGGCCGGCGATTGCCGCAGCGGCGGCCATCTCCGGCGAAACCAGATGCGTGCGTCCGCCGCGTCCCTGGCGGCCTTCAAAGTTGCGGTTGCTGGTGGAAGCGCAACGCTCGCCCGGCGAAAGAATGTCGGGGTTCATGCCCAGGCACATCGAGCAGCCCGGCTCGCGCCAGTCAAAGCCAGCTTCCTTGAAGATCAGGTCCAGGCCTTCCTGCTCTGCCTGCGCCTTCACCAGCTGCGAGCCCGGCACCACCATCGCGCTTACCGTGGAGGCAACCTTGTGGCCGGCGGCAATCTTCGCCGCGGCGCGCAGGTCTTCAATGCGGCCATTGGTGCAGGAGCCGATGAAGACGCGGTCGACAGCGATCTTGTCCAGCGGTGTGCCCGCCTTCAGGTCCATGTATTCGAGCGCGCGCTCAAAGGATTTGCGGTCCAGCTCGTTCTCCGCCTTTGCCGGGTCGGGCACGGGCGAGGTAACCGGAGCCACCATGCCGGGGCTGGTGCCCCAGCTGACGTAGGGAACCAGCGTGGCCGCATCAATCACCAGCTCGCGGTCGAACGTCGCGCCTTCGTCGGTGGGCAGCTTGCTCCATTCGGCCACGGCGCGTTCCCACGCTTCTCCCTTGGGAGCGAACTTACGGCCCTTGAGATAGGCAAACGTCGTTTCGTCCGGTGCAATCATGCCGGCGCGCGCGCCTGCCTCGATGCTCATGTTGCAAACCGTCATGCGGCCTTCCATCGAGAGCGAGCGGATGGCCGAACCGGCGTACTCAATCACGCAGCCGGTCGCGCCGTCGGTGCCAATTTTGCCGATGATGGCCAGAATGATGTCCTTCGCCGTCACGCCCAGCGGCAGCGTGCCTTCAACGGAAATGCGGAAGGTCTGCGGACGGCCCTGGGGCAGCGTCTGCGTGGCTAGCACATGCTCCACTTCGCTGGTGCCGATGCCGAAGGCCAGCGCGCCGAAGGCGCCGTGCGTCGAGGTGTGCGAGTCGCCGCAGACAATCGTCATGCCCGGCTTGGTCAGGCCCAGTTCCGGGCCCACCACGTGCACCACGCCCTGGTTAGGCGAGTCCACGTCGTAGAGCTCCACGCCAAAATCCTTGCAGTTGTTGCGCAGCGTGGCAATCTGTGTGGCGGCAATCGGATCCAGAATGTTCAGCCGGCCTGCCAGCGTGGTGGGCACGTTGTGGTCCACCGTGGCCACGGTGCGGTCGGGACGGCGAACCTTGCGGCCCGCGATGCGCAGACCCTCGAAGGCCTGCGGGGAAGTGACCTCATGCACAAGCTGCAGATCGATGTAGAGCACTGTGGGCTCGCCCTTGGGCTCCACAACCACATGCTGCTCCCAGACCTTCTCGAATAATGTTTTCGGTGTGCTCATAAGCTCCTGTAAGCCGCTAACCTCTAGCTCCTAGCCGCTAGCTTGTTCTTGCCGGTTCAATCTCTTTTGCTGTTCCAGGCGCGGCTGAATCGAAAAGCATCCACACTGCGACTGTTCGCATTGCCTCAGAACGAGCTGAAAGCTAGTGGCTAGCAGCTACCAGCTGTTCCTTCACCGACTCGCGTACCTTCGCGCCAACCTCGGGCGTCGAAAGCACCTTGTAGCCGTGGTCCTTGCCGCGCACCAGGTCCGGCGTACGGAAGCCTTCTTCCAGCATCTTGCGTACCGCTGCTTCAATGGCCGCGGCCTCGGCTTCAAGCCCTGCCGTGTGGCGCAGAATCAGCGCGCCAGTCAGGATTGCGCCGCAGGGATTGGCAATGCCCTTGCCCGCAATGTCGGGCGCCGAGCCGTGAATCGGCTCATACAGATTCACCTTGCCGCCAATGGTGGCCGAGGGCAGCATGCCCAGCGAGCCGGTAATGACGCCGGACTCGTCCGACAGAATGTCGCCAAAGAGATTTTCGGTCAGCACCACGTCAAAGTCGCGCGGGCGATTCATCAGGTGCATCGCCATGGCATCCACATACTGATGCTCGACTTCGACGTCGGGGAATTCAGCGGAGATTTCGTTCACCACTGCGCGCCACAGTTGCGAGGTTTCCAGCACGTTGGCCTTGTCCACAGAGCACAGCTTCTTCTTGCGCTTCTGCGCCAACTGGAAGGCCACGCGCGCCACGCGCGCCACTTCGTCGTTCGTGTAGTACATGGTGTTGAAGGCCGATCCCTTGGCCTTGTCCCAGTTGCGCGGCTGGCCAAAGTAAAGGCCGCCCAGCAACTCGCGGACGAACAGAATGTCGGCGCCCTCGATGATTTCGGGCCGCAGCGGGCTATTGGCCGTCAGCTCCTTGAACGAGAAGCAGGGGCGCAGGTTGGCAAAGCCGCCCAGCGCCGCGCGAATGGCCAGCAGGCCGGCCTCGGGCCGCTTGTCGGGCGGAAAGGAGTTGAATTCGTTGCCGCCCACCGCGCCCAGCAGAACCGCGTCGGACTTGAGCGCTGCATTCAGCGTGTCCTGGGGCAGGGGCATGCCGTCAGTCTTGATGGCCACGCCGCCAATGCGCTTGTAGTCAAAGGAGAATTCGTGACCGCCAATCGCGGCCACTTCCTTCAGCACGGCCACTGCTTCGTGGGTCACTTCAGGGCCGATGCCATCACCGGCCGTTACTAGAATCTTCAGCTTCATCCCTGCTCTTTTCGCTTTTGAATTCGTTCAATCAACTTCAGAGCCGCGATCAGCACAGCCCAGACAAAGATGGCGTTCAACAGAAACGCCAGAATCAGAAATCCAACCGGACTTGCCGAATTTACGCCGGTTGGAAAAACAATCGCCGCGGCAAAAAATCCTGGAGCATAGAAGGGCAATCCAAGTACGGCGAGTTTGGTTCCCCCAGTGAATAGAGGCAGCAGCGCAAGCAGAACAGCAACAACTGCTGTAACGATATGTCTCACAAGGTTGCGATCATCATCATCCATCAGTCCAGCTCGCTCACCGGCTCGGTCCGCGTCTCGCGAATCTTGTCGGGCAGCAGGCCCACCAAATCCTGGTCGTAAATGTTCTTTTTGCGATCGGCCATGGCCACAAACCGGTAGTAGGTCTGCTGCAGCTCTTCGCGCGTCAGCGTAAAGCCCAGCTGCTCCAGCCGATGGCGCAGCGCCGCGCGGCCGCTGTGCTTGCCCAGCACCAGGTGCGTGCGGCTCACGCCCACCAGCGCTGGCGTCATAATCTCGTAGCACAGCGGGTTGGCCAGCATGCCGTGCTGGTGGATGCCGCTCTCGTGCGCAAAGGCGTTGGCGCCCACAATCGCCTTGTTGGGCGAGGGCTTGAAGGTGATGATCTGGCCCAGCACTTCGCTGGTGGGGTAGAGCTGGTCCAGCTTGATGCTGGACTCGACGCCATAGCGGTCCGCGCGCACATAGAAAGCAGCCGCAATCTCTTCCAGCGCCGCGTTGCCCGCGCGCTCGCCAATGCCGTTGATGGTGCACTCCACCTGCCGCGCGCCGTTCTGGAT
>DASVLI010000127.1:0-14983 GCA_036384955.1 Occallatibacter sp. | reverse complement strand
TCATTCACGTTGCCCTCAAGCTGCGTTACGCGCTGCTGGTGCTCTTCGTAGTCGGACTCAGCGCTACGGCTTGGATCTATCGCTCCGTGCCCACGGGCTTCATTCCGCAGGAAGACCAGGGCTTCCTCATGCTCATCATTCAGGCGCCTCCGGGATCTTCGGTCAGTTACACCACTGCACTGTCTGACCGTGCAGCTGCGATTCTTGCCACCAACAAGGACATCGCCGGCGCCTTCGAGATTGTCGGCTTCAGCTTTGCCGGCAACGCCTCCAACGCGGGCATGATGTTCATTCGCACTGTCCCCGCCGATCAGCGTCGAGGCAAGGGCCACTCGGCAGCCGACATTGTGGCCGACCTGACACCCAAGCTGGGCGCGCTCATGTTCCAGCCCGGCGGCGGCCTGGTCTTCATCACCCAGCCACCCGCGGTCAGCGGCGTGGGCAGCTATGGCGGCTTCCAGTTCATGCTTGAAGACCAGGGTTCGAACACCTTATCGGATCTGGATCGCGTAGCGCACACCATCGTGAACGCCAGCCGTATGCGCAAGGACCTCTCCAACGTGACCACCACCTTCTCGGCCAACGATCCGCAGGTGCTGGTTACCATTGATCGCGAAAAGGCCAAGGCGATGGGCGTGCCGCTCTCGCAGATCACAACCACGCTGGGCGTCTTCATGGGGTCGCAGTACGTCAATGACTTCGACTTCAACAACCGCACCTATCGCGTTTACGCACAGGCCGACACGGCCTTCCGCATGTCGCAGAATGACCTGCACGCCTACTATGTGCGCTCGGACAGCGGGCAGATGGTATCGCTCGACAATCTGGTCTCGGTTGCCGAAAGTGCCGGCCCGCCGGTCATCTCGCGCTACAACCTCTTCCGCGCGGTTGAAATCGACGGCTCGCCCGCAGCTGGATTCAGCTCCGGCCAGGGCATTGAGAGCATGCAGAAGCTGGCGCAGGAGAATATGCTGCCCGGTATGCGCTACGACTGGACCGGCCTGACTCTCGACGAAATCGAGTCGAGCGGCAAGGCGATTCTCATCTTCGGTCTGGGCATCCTGGTCGTTTATCTTACCCTGTCGGCGCAATATGAGAGCTTCGCGCTGCCATTCATCATCCTGCTGGCTGTGCCCATGGCGGTGCTGGGCGCGCTCGGCCTGGTGGCGCTGCGCGGCATGTCGAACGACGTCTACTGCCAGATTGGTCTGGTGATGCTCATCGGCCTTTCAGCCAAGAACGCCATTCTGATTGTGGAGTTCGCCGAACAGCTTCGCCGCAAGGGCCGCTCCATTGCAGAGGCTGCCATTGAGGCCGCCGAGCTTCGTCTGCGCCCCATTCTGATGACCTCGTTCGCCTTCATTCTCGGCGTGCTTCCGCTCTACTTTGCCTCTGGCGCCGGCGCATTGGGCCGCCGCTCGGTGGGCACCACTATCGTGGGCGGCATGTTGCTTTCCACCATGTTGAACCTGATCTTTATTCCGGTTCTCTACGTCATTCTGCGCAGGCTGCTCTCCTCTGGCAAGGAAGAGATCGCTCCGGCCGCGCAGGCCTAGCGCCTCACTCGCTCAAGCGGTGGGCCACAATCATGTCCCTGATGCGGAAATACAACGCGTCAGGGACAATTCCTTTTTGCTCCAGATCATTCTTTGCCCGGTAGGGCCTGAAGCGCACAATCCGCGCGGCCCAGGTGCGCGTCATCCCCGGCAGCTTCATCAACTCGTCCACGCTGGCGGTGTTGATATCCACGCGCGTATCTGCCTGCCGGGCAGCCTGTGTGGCGGGCCCAGCCTTTTGCGGCGCGGACATTGCCGGCACGGCCAGTGCCGCCACGGCCACGGCGATCATTATGACTCTACTTCGCACCGCACCATTCTGCGCCTGGCCCGGATTTGCGGCAAGTCTGCCGCGTAAGCCTGAAAGCTGGCACAATACAACTATGTCCGCTCCCCCGGTCGCACCCCAGCCCGAGCCCACGTCGCCGGCCCGCACGCTTGGCCGCCTGCGCCTCACGCTTATTGCCATTCTGGCCGGCCTGCTTGTGGCCAGCCTTGCCGGCATCTGGCTCACCCGCGATGCGATGTTGAATTTCTCCTTCATGCGCTCGCAGGGCGGGCGCAATCGCGCCGCGGTTCACAAGGCGATTGTGGACCAGACTCCCTGGCAAACCGCTCAAGCGCTCGCCGCCGTCGCGGTTACCGCAGAGGAGCAGGAATACGCGCGCGATGCGGAGCGGCTGGCCGCACATCAGGTGGATCAGGCATTTGCCACGGCACTGCGCCAGGCTAGCCTGAGCGCCACGCATCGCACGCTCACTGGGAAGGCTCTTGCGCTCTCGCAGCGCGTGCAGCAGTTGCAGGATCTGGTCAGTGAGGATAAGTCTCTGGTGCAGGTGCTCACGCCGCCCAAGGACGCTGCGGGCTCCAACGCCGCGCACTTTGACGAAGACGATCTTGCCGTTGCCAAGGCCCAGCTCGACATCGACTCCGACCAGTTGGATGACGCGCAGAACGAGCTCAATCGCGCCACCGGCGACAACCGCGCAGACATTCAGGCCGAACTGGCCGCGCATGAAGCCGCCATGCGCAAGTACGAGAGCGACGCAGCCAGCCGCGGCGAGGTCGCTGTCATCTCCGTGGCACGTCACAGCACACTCGCCGGCCGTATTGGCGCATGGTTCAATCAGAGCTCGCGCATCAATCTACTGAACGAGGCTCAGCAGCGCACCAACGACAACGTGGCCAAGCTGACCGCCGAGCGCGCCGCACAGGATGCCGCGGCCAACGCCTCGCAGAAGACCATCTCTTCCGCGCACGAGCGCACGGAAATCCTGGCCGCCATGCAGGAGCAGCGCACCCAGCGCCAATTGCTCTCCATCTACGACGACCGCATCGAGACCGGCCAGCAGCTCTCCGCCATCTACGCCAAATGGGCCACGCAGGTGCAGTTGCAGCACCGCATTCTGCTGCATCTCATCCTTCGCTCGCTGGCGCTGGTTCTCTTCATTCTCATTCTCACTGTTCTGGGCGACGCCATTGTGCGCCGCGTGATGGCGCTGCCCTCCATTGGCCGCCGCCAGATGCACACCCTGCGCATGGTGCTTGAACTGGGCGTGCAGGTGCTTGGCGCGCTGCTCATTCTCTTCGTCATCTTCGGCATGCCGCAGCAAACGCCCACCATCCTGGGCCTGGTCACTGCCGGCATCACCATCGTCTTGCAGGACTTCATCCTCGCCTTTTTCGGCTGGTTCTTCCTGATGGGCAAAAACGGCATGCGCGTCGGCGACTGGGTGGAGATCAACGGCGTTGGCGGCGAAGTCACCGAGATCGGCATCATCTACACCACGCTGCTTGAGACCGGCGCGCTGAACGACAAGGGCCTGCCTACCGGCCGCCGCATCGCCTTCCTCAACAGCTTTGCCATCCGCGGCCAGTACTTCAACTTCACCACCAGCGGCCAGTGGATGTGGGATGAGTTCGCAGTGGCCGTACCCGCCACTAGCGATCCGCGCGCGGTGCTGGAGCGCATCAACAAAGTCGTGGTCGACGACACTGCGGCCGATGCCCGCATCGCCGAGCAGGAGTGGTCGCGCGTAACGCGAGGCGACGCCATGAGCCGCTTCCGCGCCGAGCCAGTCGTCACATTGCGTCCCGCTGGAACCGGCAATGAAATTCAGGTTCGCTACATGACGCGCGCATCCAACCGCTTTGACACGCGCAATCTCATCTATCAGCGCGTGATCGACATTCTGCGCGAGCCTGCGGTGAATAAAACCAATGGTTGACACACACCCGGGGTTGCCGGTAGCGTTAATGCAGATGCAGAGCCTCCGCCACCACGGCCATCACCACCATCATGGGATATCCATGCCGGCGGACTGCTATGGCCTGAACTGATTCGGCCACACAGCTCAAGAGATTCAACCAAGCCCGCCGGCGCCAAGCCAGCGGGCTTTTTTACGCCCCAACGAACCCAACCGAACGAAGGAAATGTATGAGCGACGTACCCAAGATCGATTTTGAAAAGATGGACGGCCTGGTCCCAGGCATTGTGCAGGATGCAGCCACCGGAGAAGTGCTGATGCTGGGCTTTCTCAACGACGTCAGCTACGCCAAAACCCTGGAATCAGGCTTTGTCACCTTCTGGAGCCGCACCCGCCAAAAGCTGTGGATGAAAGGCGAAACCAGCGGCAATCGTCTGCGCGTGGTCACCGCCGCCACCGACTGCGACAATGACACGCTTCTCTTCCGCGTCGTGGTTGAAGGCGACGGCTTGGTTTGCCATGAGGGCACCGTCAGTTGCTTCACCAAGTCCATCAACGAATTCACTAAGGAGGCCGCCCGTGGCTAACAAGCTTCGTCTTGGCCTGCCCAAGGGCAGCCTGCAGGATGCAACCATCGCTCTGTTCAAACGTGCCGGCTGGAACATCTACGCCGACGGCCGCTCTTACTTTCCCTCCATCGACGATCCCGAAATCGAGTGCATGCTGATTCGCGCGCAGGAGATGGCGCGTTACGTTGACCACGGCGTGCTCGACGCCGGCCTTACCGGCATTGACTGGGTGGTGGAAAGCGGCCTCGAACTGACCAGCGTAACCACGCTGACCTATGCCAAAACCAGTCGCCGCAAAGTGCGCTGGGTGCTCGCCGTGCCCGAGGGCTCCGGCTTCGAAAAGGCTGAAGACCTGGAAGGCAAAATCATCGCCACCGAGCTGGTCGAAGTCACCAAGCGCTACTTCGCTTCCAAAAACGTCAACGTCAAGGTCGAGTTCAGTTGGGGCGCCACTGAAGTCAAGCCGCCGATTCTGGCCGACGCCATCGTCGAAGTCACCGAGACCGGCAGCTCACTGCGCGCCAACAAACTCAAAATCATCGACACCGTGATGGAGAGCGAGACGCACTTCATCGCCGGCAAGCCCGCGCTGGCCGACGAGTGGAAGCGCGAAAAGATCGATCAAATCGCCACCATGTTGCGCGGCGCCATCGATGCGCAGTCGCAGGTAGGCCTGATGCTCAACGTAAAGCGCGATGATCTTGCCGCCGTGCTTGCCGTGCTGCCCGCGCTCAACTCGCCCACCGTCTCGCAGCTCAGCAACTCGGAGTGGGTCGCGGTCAACACTATCGTCGAGGAGCGCGTCGCACGCGACGTCATTCCGCGCCTCAAGGCCGCCAAAGCCACGGGCATCGTCGAGTACCCGCTGAACAAGGTTGTGTTGTAGTTGTTCAGTGTCGCTTTCACAGGGGATTGATGCATTTTGAAAGGGCACGGCTTCACCCGTGCCCTTTCAAAGCAAAAACGAATTAGAGGGGCTTTAGCCCCTGAGTGAATCGAAGTCAGGACGAACGCATGAAGCTGATTCGAACCAAAACCCGCGGCGCCGAAGAGGTGCTCGCTTCGCTGGAGCAGCGCGGCGGCGCCTCGCTCGACACCGTTGCCCCCGCCGTCCGCCGCATCGTCAACGCCGTGCGCCGTCAGGGTGACCGTGCGCTGCTGCGCTTTGCCGCCGAGTTCGATGGCTTGCCCGGGCTCGAAGCGTTGCGCGTTTCGCCGGAGCAGATGGCTACCGCATGGCGTGCCACTTCGCCTGAGTTGCGCGATGCGCTCTCCACTGCCGCGCGCCAAATTCGCGCCTTCGCAAAAAAGCAGCGCCCGCGTTCATGGCAGGCGAAGCCAGTGCCCGGCCTCACCACCGGCCAACTGGTGCGTCCGCTCGGCGCGGTCGGCTGCTATGTGCCCAGCGGCCGTCATCCGCTGCCCTCCACGTTGCTGATGACTGCGATTCCCGCGCAGGTGGCCGGAGTGGAGCGCATCGTGGCTGTCTCGCCTAGGCCCGCGCGCGAAACGCTTGCCGCTGCGCACCTGCTCGGCATCACGGAGTTTTATCGCGTCGGCGGTGCGCATGCAATCGCTGCGTTGGCCTATGGCACGCAGTCCATCGCACGTGTCGACAAGATCGCCGGCCCCGGCAATCTCTACGTCACCGCTGCCAAGCGTGCAGTCGCCTTCGATTGCGCCATCGACATGCTCGCCGGCCCCACGGAAATCGTCGTCACCAGCGAGCAGGGAGGTGCGGAAGGCATCGCCTCCGACCTTGTTGCGCAGGCCGAGCACGACCCTGAAGCGCTGGCCATCTTCATCACTACACGTCTTGATCTTGCTCGCGCTGTTATCGCCGAAACCAAGCTCCGCGCGCGCTCCAATCCCATCGCAAAGCAGTCACTCGCGTGCAATGGCCTCGTCATTGTCGCTACTTCGATCAAGGAAGCGCATGCAATCACCAACCGCATTGCACCCGAGCATCTCACCGTCGATACTGCCGCCGATCTCGACTGGGTGCAGAATGCCGGCTCGGTCTTCGTCGGCCCCTGGTCCGCGCAGCCCATGGGCGACTACATCAGCGGCCCCAACCACACACTGCCCACCGGCGCGCTGGCGCGTGTGCGCGGCGGCCTCTCGGTCAACGACTTCGTCAAGCTCATCACCGTGCAGGAATACAACGCGGCCGCGCTTGCCAGCCTTGGCCCCAAGGCGGCGCTGCTGGCCGAAGCTGAAGGCCTAGTCGGCCACGCTGAAGCTATCGGTGTGCGCCTGCGCGCCGCAAAGAAAGGAGGCCGCCGTGCCTGAGTCTGTTGCCTCACTCTCGCCCGCGCCGCGCAAGCGCGTCCGCGGCATCAAGGAGTACCATCCGCCGCTTGGCAGCCGTGATGCGCTGCGTCTCGACTTCAACGAGAACACGCTGGCGTGCTCGCCCAAGGTTCGTGAGGTGCTGGCGCAAATATCCACGGGCGACCTGACGCGCTACCCCGAGCGCGAACCCGTCGAAGCCTTCGCTGCCGAATATCTGGGCCTTGCCGCCGGTCAGTTCGCGCTCACCAACGGCGTGGATGAAGCCATTCACGTTCTCTTCGAGGCCTTTCTCGACGCGGGCGATGAACTGCTGCTGCCTGTGCCCACCTACACCATGTACGAGGTCTACGCCTCGGCCACCGACGCCAAAACCATTGCCGTGCAGGCCGCGGACGATATGCACTTCCCCTTCGAGAAGCTGCTCGCGTCCATCACACTGCGCACCAAGATCATCGCCATCGCCAATCCCAATAGCCCTTCGGGAACATGCGCCACACGCGCGCAGATTCTGGAGATCGCGCGCCGCGCGCCACACGCTGTCATCCTCGTTGACGAGGCCTACTACCACTTTCACGGCGACACCCTTATCGATCTCGTCGGTAAACTGCCCAACCTCGTGGTTGCGCGCACGTTTTCGAAAGCCTACGGTCTCGCCGGCCTGCGCATCGGTGCGCTGGCCGCGCCGGCAGCTCTTATGACCTGGATTCGCCGCGTCCTTTCGCCCTACAGTGTCAACTCCGTTGCGCTGGCCTGCCTGCGCGCAGCCATCGGCGACGGCGCCTATCTCGACTGGTACGTCAACGAAGTGCTGGCCGCGCGCGGCGAATTCGAAGCCGCCCTCGATGCAGCGAACGTGCGCCACTGGCCCAGCCACGCCAACTTCGTGCTGGTTGACATTGGCCCGCTTCACGCCGAGTTCACGCGCCGCATGCTCGCAGCCGGCGTGCTTGTCCGCGACCGCTCCAGCGATCCCGGTTGCGACGGCCGAGTGCGCATCACCATCGGCACCCGCCAGCAAATGCAGCAGGCCGCCGAGGCACTACACACCACACTCGCCGCAATCCGCGCGGAGGAAAAATGACACCGGCAAAAGCCAAGTCCAAAAAGAATGCAGCTCGCAGTGCCAGCTTTGCGCGCAACACCACGGAGACGCAGATCGCCATCGCGCTCACTATTGAAGGCGGCGGCCGCTACAAGGTCTCCACGGGCATTCGATTCTTCGATCACATGCTGGAGTTGTTCACGCGCCACGGCGCATTCGATCTTGAACTCAAGTGCACGGGCGATCTCGACGTTGACCAGCACCACACGGTTGAAGATGTCGGCATCGCGCTCGGCGAGGCCTTCGACAGGGCGCTGGGCGACAAGCGCGGCATTCTGCGCGCCGGTTACTTCGTCATGCCCATGGATGAAACGCTCGCCGTCGCCGCCGTCGACATTAGCGGCCGCACCGCCTTTGCCGTGGATACCAAGGTGCGCACGCGCCTGGTGGGCGATTTGCAAACCGAGCTTGTCACGGACTTTTTCGAGGGCTTTGCCCGCGGCGCGCGCGCCAATGTGCACGTCAAAACCATGTATGGCCGCTCCAACCATCACAAAATCGAAGCCATCTTCAAGGCTTTCGCCCGCGCGCTGCGCGTGGCCTGCTCGCGCGACAAGCAACTCGGCGACATGCTGCCCTCGACGAAAGGCCTTCTCTGATGCGCGTCACGGTCATCGACTACAAGGCCGGCAATCTCACTTCGGTGCTCAAGGCGCTGCGCCATCTAGGCGCGGAGCCCGAGGTGACGGATTCCGATGCCACGCTCGTCGCTCGTGCGGAGCGCATTGTGCTGCCCGGCGTTGGCCACTTTGCTGCGACAAAGCGTCTCGATGAGACAGGCCTTACGCCCGCCATTCGCGCGGCCGTTGCGCAGGACGTTCCCTTTCTCGGCATCTGTGTGGGCATGCAGTGGCTCTTTGCCGGCTCGTCGGAAGCGCCCGAGCAGCCCGGACTGGCGGCATTCGATGAGCGCTGCTCCCGCTTTACCGAGGGAACGGAAAAGATTCCGCACGTGGGCTGGAACTCGCTCGACATTCAGCCCAGCTCGCGTCTGCTCTATGGTGTTCCGAACGGAGCGTTCGTTTATTTCACGCACTCCTATCGCGCGCCGGTCACGGCGGATACGGCCGCCGTCACCAGCTATATCGAACCCTTCGCCGCCGCCGTCGAGCGCGGCAGCATCTTTGGCACGCAGTTCCACCCGGAAAAGTCCAGCGATACAGGCCTTAGAATTTTGAAGAACTTTCTGGAGGTTGGGTGATGAAGCTTGAATATACCTTGACGCTTGCGGATTATCGAGCGGCTATTAGGCTCCATATGCGTCAGAGACTGACTCGCCAGATCAGTTTTGCGATCTGGTTTGTTATCGTCCCAATCACTGCGGTAACCGGATTGGTTGCATTTATCTTTTTTCCGATTTCGCATTACACGCGATTCGCAGCGGAGCTTTTTGGCGCTGAATGTGGATTGATTTGGCTGGCAGTTTTTCTGCCAATAATGGGGGAGTATCAGATCCGGAAATTCTTCAAGCGGTTGTTTCCGGCAAATAGAACTGAACGTGATTGCACCCTTGAAATTGCGGACGAGTACATTATTTCGACCATTCCGGGATACAGCGAAGGGAAGTTCTACTGGTCTGGAATCTCTGGCCTCGCTCAAGATGAAAAAATCACTCTCATTATTGTTGCGACGAAGCGGTTCCTTTTCATCCCAACGAAGGCTCTGTCCTCCGCTCAGCGTACCGAACTCAACGATCTCGTTGCCCGCCACGTCGCCGCGAGGAAGCCATGATCACCAAACGCATCATCGCCTGCCTCGATGTGCACGGCGGCCGCGTCGTCAAAGGCGTGCAGTTTGTCGACATTGTTGACGCCGGTGACCCCGCTGAGCTGGCCGCGCGACACGCTCGCGAAGGCGCCGACGAGATTGTTCTGCTCGACATTACCGCCACGCATGAGGGCCGAGCAACCCTGCTCGATACCGTGCGCCGCGCGGCGCGCGAGCTGTTCGTTCCTTTCTGCGTTGGCGGAGGCATCCGCGCCGCGCGTGATGCCGAGCATGTCTTCGACGCCGGCGCCGACAAGGTCAGCGTCAACTCCGCGGCCATTGCCAACCCCGCGCTCATTAGCGACATTGGCCGCAGCTTCGGCGCGCAGGCTGTGGTCGTCGCCATCGATGCACGCCGCGACCCCAGCGCCGCCGACCCTGTGCGCGACGCGCAGGTGCTCATCCAGGGCGGTCGCAAAGTCACCGGCCGTCGCGCCGTGGAGTGGGCGCGCGAAGCGGAGCAGCGCGGCGCGGGCGAAATTCTGCTCACCTCCATGGACTCCGACGGCACACGCGCCGGCTTCGACTGCGAGCTCACCGCCGCTGTCAGCCAGGCTGTCAGCATTCCTGTCATCGCCTCCGGCGGCGCAGGCACGGTGGAGCATTTCGCCGACGTCTTTGGTCGCGGCAAGGCCGATGCCGCACTCGCCGCAAGCATCTTCCACTTCGGCGTCACCAGTTCACGCTCGCTCAAGCAGGACCTCGCTAAGTTCGGGGTTTCGGTGAGGCTCCCATGCTGATTCCATCGATTGATTTGCTAGGCGGCCGAATCGTTCAGCTTGTGCAGGGCGAGAAACTCCGCCTGGCCTTCGACGATTTCGAATACTGGATTGAGAAATTCTCAAAGTATCCGCTGGTGCAGCTCATCGATCTGGACGCTGCCATGCGCCAGGGCGACAACTCCGAGCTGGTTGCGAAGATCGCCAAACGCCTGCCCTGCCAGGTCGGCGGCGGCATTCGCACCGTGGAGCGTGCCGAGCAGGTGCTTTCCAACGGCGCCAAACGCGTCATCGTAGGCTCAGCATTTTTCTCCGATGCAGGCTCGGTGTGCACCGAGGTGGCCGCGCAATTTGCCGATAGCATCGGAGCCGATCAGGTTATCGCCGGCATTGACACCAAGAATGGCCGCATTGCCGTGAAAGGCTGGAAGGCCCACGTGGAGCTGACGCCGGACAACGCCATTCCGCAACTTGAGCCTTACGTGCACGGCTATCTCTACACGCATGTGGATGGCGAAGGCCTGATGGGCGGCTTTCCCATTGCCACCGCCGAGCGTCTGCGCAGGCTCACCAAACGGCAGCTCATCGTGGCCGGCGGCATCCGCAGCCAGCAGGAAATCGACACGCTGGACGCGATGCACGTCGACGCCGTAGCGGGCATGGCGGTCTACACCAATCTGCTGGCTGTGTAGTTGCACCATGCGGCATGCGCTGGCCGCACGCTACGGGCCAGTTTCGGTGCGTCGAGTATTCTGAAGACGGATACTCCTCCATAAAAACCGAAAGGACATCGAGCGATGGCGCTGAAGCAGAGCGGGATCCGTCTGGCAAAACGGCTGGACGAGGTAGGTTTTTCTGACATTGTGCAGATCCGCAACAAGGTGATGGCCATGCGGGCTGAGGGCCTGCAAGTGCACTCTCTGCATGGCGGCGAGCCGTACTTTGAAACGCCCGACGTCATCAAGTTCGCCGCGGTTCGCGCGCTGGTTGAGAACCAGACGCACTACGCTCCCTCGTCCGGCATTGCGCCGCTGCGCCAGGCGCTGGTCAAAAAGCTGGCAGCCAAAAACGGCATGCAGGTTACAACCGACGAAGTCATCGCCACCGTTGGCGGCTCGCAGGCGCTGTATGGTGCCTTCCAAAGTGTGCTCGATCCTGGCGACGATGCGCTGATTTTCTCGCCTTACTGGACGCCCATCGGCGACCTGGTGCGTGGCGCGCAGGCCCGTCCGCTGTTGGTGCCCACCGTGACCGCGCGCCGCAACGGCATCCGCGCCACGCTGGAGCAGTTTTCCACGCCGCAGACTCGCGCCATCTACTACAACACGCCGCAGAATCCCAGCGGACTGGTCTTCACGCGTGCTGAGGCTGAGGAAGTCGCCGCCTTCGCAATCGAGCGCGACCTGGTGGTGATTGCCGACGAGGCTTACGAGGACTTGGTCTACGAAGGCGAGCACTTCTCCATCGCTTCGCTGCCCGGCATGGCCGAGCGCACCATCACCTGCTTTACCTTCTCCAAGACATACGCCATGACCGGCTGGCGCGGCGGCTATGCCGTGGCCAAAGATCCCTTCATGACCGCACTGCGCAAAATCGTGCTCTACTCCACCAATGGAGTGACCACGCCGGTGCAGTACGCCATGCTGGAAGCGTTGAAGACCACCGACGCAGAAATTGCCTATCGCCGCGAGGAGTATCGCAAGCGCCGCGACATGCTTGTCTCCGCGTTGAACGAGTGCGGCCTGGAGTGTCCGCCGCCCGCGGGCGCCTTCTACGCCTTTCCCAATGTGGAGAAGATCAACAAGAACAGCCGCGCGGCCGCGCAAACACTGCTGGAGAAGGCGCACATCGCCACCATCCCCGGCTCGGTCTTTGGCGCGCAGGGCGAAGGTCACCTGCGCTTCGGCTACGCCATCACCATTCCTGAGATTGAAGCCTGCGTGGAGTCTCTGCGCAAGTTTCTGGCTTAGCGTTTCGCCTCGCCGATGGCCTCGCCGGTTTCCACGCGCGAGGCCTTCAGCGTGCGCGCAATCTGCTTCAGATGCAGCTGCACCGCGTACGCGCGCAAAATCTCCGCCTGTCCAAACTTCGACCCCGTGTGGCGCACCTCGGCCATGCGCGCTTCCAGTTGCGCAATGTCCTCTTCAAGATTGATGCCCATGGGCGGCACATGGAAGCGCCAGTTGTGGGTGCAGTAGGCAACGTACTGAAAACCGTTACGAATATCCGTCGCGAGCCTGTCCAGCGCTGGTTCCAACTGGTGCGCATACGCGTCGTCGTTGCTGCCCTGCACGGCCAGGTCCAACGCCGTCAGCGCGTCGAAGAGCGATCGACCGAACTGCGCCAGCGTCAGCAGGCCTTCGCGCCATCCTGCGCCGCCAGAGGGCTCGTTGCGCGCGGCTTCCAACAGCTGGGTACTGTTATTCAATAGCCGGCTGCACTCCTCGCGCAGCTCAGGCAAATTTTTCGCAGGCTCGCCGCGAAAGCCCTGCAGGGTTGCCTCAAACAGCGCGCCCAGCGTCAGGTACTGTTGCGCCAGATTGTCGCGCAGGCGCAGCCGCGCGCGGTCTGGCAGCACCAGAGAACTGACGGCCAGCGCGATGACAATGCCCAGCAGCACCTCCACCACGCGGTCAAAGGCAATTGACCAGTGTGAGCCGGCCGTCTGCACCAGCATCACGATGCATACCGTCACGCCGGCCAGCCGGGAACTGGTGCGCAGGCCCAGCATGCCGCACACCAGCATCGACGCCATCAGTGCGCACATAAAATTCCAGGGCAGGGCATTCCACAGGCTGAACAGGAATCCGAACGATGCGCCAATGCAGGTGCCAATCAGCCGATCGCGCGAGGCCCTCACCGTGGAACCCACATTCGACTGCAGCACAATAATCGCGCTGATGGCGCCCCAGTAGCCATCGTGCAGTCCCAGCAGCATGGCCACACCCCAGCACACCGCCGCTGCCAGCGTTGTCTTTGCGGCGTGTTGCAGCACTCTGTTGCGGTCCCAGCGCAAAAAGCGCGGCCCCGGCTCGCGATGCAGCTTGGCGGTCAGGTCGGTCTGGGACCACTGCTTGGGTGCAGTCAGGCGCATGGTTCTATTCTGCCATCCGCCATGCCCTCCACCGTGCCGTATGCCGCTGCAAACTGTGCGGCGCGTCACGCCCGGCGGCAGCGCTCGTGTGCCGCGTATGATGAAAGGGTTCGCATTTTCTCTGCCGGATCAGCCCATTATGCGCGTCGGATACCCTGTCACCCTGCTCCCTGAAATGGTCGTCGGCTTTCCGATGGAAGTCGAACTTGTCGCCGTGGGCGAAGACACCGAAGGCATTGTTGAAATTGACGTCTGGATTCCCGATCCCTACCCGGCGCGCGCCATGCGCACCTGGCCGCACCTGCGTGGAGTGAAGCTGGTCCTCTCGCTCATGGCCGGAACGGAATGGATTCCCGGCACCGTCGGTCCGCACGTCACCATCTGCAACGCGCACGGCGCGCACAATGTCTCCACCGCGGAGTGGACGCTGACCGCGATTCTCGCCACGCTCAAGCACATTCCGTTCTTTCTCGACGTGCAGCGCGCCGGCGAGTGGAAGCGCCGCTTCGAGGCCAGCGCCAACTATGCGCGCATCACTGGCGACGCGCGCCCGCTCTATCCGCCCGTCATGCTTGAGGAGCTCACCGGCAAAACCGCATTGCTGGTAGGCCACGGCGCCATTGGCAAAGAGATCGAGCGCATGCTCGAACCCTTCCGCGTCAATCTCCTCCGCGTGGCTCGCACCGCGCGCAGCAATCCGCCTGTGCATGCCGTCGCGGAACTCGACAGCCTGCTGCCGCACGCAGATATCGTCATCCTCATCCTGCCCGCCACGCCGGAGTCGCAGCATCTCATCGGCCCGCGCCAGCTCGCACTTCTTCAACAGGGCGCGCTGCTGGTCAACGCCGCGCGCGGCCCCATTGTGGATACCGATGCGCTTGTCGCCGAATTGCAGAAAGGAAGAATCCGCGCCGCACTGGATGTGACCGATCCCGAGCCGCTGCCTGAAGGGCACCCGCTATGGAGTTGCCCCAACCTGCTCATCACGCCGCATGTGGCAGGCTCAAGCCCGCAGTTTGCACCGCGCGCACTGGCCACTGCCGCCGCCGAATTGCGCCGCTACATGGCCGGCGAGCCGTTGCAGAACGTCGTGCGTTCGGCGATTTAGGCGCGCTGCTCGGCGCGCCGCCAATTGCGCAGCCCCAGCACTGCAAGCACCACCAGCCCCGCGTACAGCACCGCGGTCATCGCAAGTCCCTTGTAGATGTACTCGCCGATATACACGGCATCGACTGCGATCCACAGCCACCAGTTCGCTGTATGCTTGCGCGCCTGCCACCAGCTTGCCACCAGGCTGTAGCTGGTCAGCGCCGCATCCAGATAGGGCAGCGCAGCATGCAACTGCTTCGCAATTGCGCCAAGAATGAAGCTGCCCACGATGCCTGCCGCCAGCGCCAGCACAAGGCTCAGCCGCGGCAACGCCTCCACGCGCACCTCGCCCTGCGCGCGCACGCCGCGCCACCAGTGCCACCAGCCATACAGAGTGAAGCCGACAAAGAAGATCTGCAGCAGAGCGTCGGAAAGCAAGCGCGCGCGATAGAAGACAACCAGGTACAGCACGTCCGCAGCCAGCACAATCGGCCAGCACCACATCGAGCGGCGCGTCGTCAGCCAGATGCCGATTGCCGTTGTGATGAATCCTGCGAACTCCACCGCGTGCGCGGCCAGATAGGC
>DASVLI010000126.1:0-16621 GCA_036384955.1 Occallatibacter sp. | reverse complement strand
CGTACCACCAAAGGCGGCGGCGCTTTTTCACCGGAGTCGTCTCCTGCTCGCTCATTCGCCTCCGGCTCCTGCGCCTGTCGCGCGCACGGCCGGCTCCAGCGCGGGATCAAGTACTTCAATCTCGCCCTGCTTGCGCAGGTTTTCCAGCCAGTCGCCGAACAGCGCATTCACCTTCTGCTGCAACAGAATCTCTTCAATGCGCTGCGAAACCTGGTCCAGCGGCGGTGGAGTTTCACCGCTCGCGTACTGCGGCAACAGCGTGTCGTGGTAGTAGGCCTGCACTTCGCTGGGGTCGATGAGAATGCCCTGGCGGAAGCGGCGCTCAATGAAGCGCAGAACTTCGATACGCCGCTGCAAATATGCATTCACGCTGGCCTCGGTCAGCCCGCGCGAGGAGAGGAACGTCTGCCAGCCCGTGTCGGTGACGCAGTTGGCGTGCACGCAGGCGGGCAGGTTGCGGCGAATCTCATCCAGGCGCGTGGCAATCTCGGTGGGATCCGGCGCGATGGCCTGCGTGTCTTCCTGGCGAATCTGCTGCTGGATGAGCGTGCGGCTGATGAGCCGTTGCAATGCGCCTTGCAGTGTCTCTGGCCCTCGCACCCGCGCGCGCGGCTCCATCACGGAAAGGCGCATCTCGTTTTCGAGATCGCTTTCGAGAATTGCCTGATTGTTCACCACCGCCACCACGCGATCCAGAACGGTGAGCGCGGCGGTTTGTGCGGCGGTTTGTGCGGCGGCAATCGGTCCGCACAGCGCGCATGCGGCTGCCAGCAGCATCCAGTGCCGCAGCCGGTTCGCGAGTGTGCGCCAGGTCTTCACTAGAACGTTTGCCCCAGGCTGAAGAAGAAGTTGAAGTGCTGTGCCTCGCCGACGTGCGCAGCGGCTTCAGGGTGCGAGTAGTCGTCGGTAATCGGGTAGATGGGCGGGTTCAGCGTGTAGCTGAAATCCAGGCGAATAGGCCCGACGGGCGTATGGTAGCGCACGCCGAGTCCGACTGCATGCGAGAAGTAATCAAAGCTGCACGCGCTCTTTTGGCCGATGGAGTTCCAGTCGCCGTTCTGGTCCGGCGGAGTCAGGTCCTTGCACGTTTCGCGGTGCGGCTGCTCGACGCGCAGCGCACTCTTCCAGATGGAGCCGGCATTGGCAAAAATGTTGCCCATATCGTGGAAGAGCACAAAGCTGACCGAGTTGCCGAAGAAGGGAAGCATGGGCGGCGGCAGGCGCAGCTCAAGATTGTTGACCAGCGCTCCTGCTCCGCCCAGCGGATAGCCCGTGTAGGCGTCGCGCGGCCCCGCGGCGTTGATGGGGAAGCTGCGCAGCGACGTGCCGCCGCCGGCGTAGAGCCGCTCCGGCAGGGGAATCAGCAAATTGTCCGCGCCGCCGAACGACCGCATCTGCCCATAGCGAGTGTTGCGCGCCAGCACAAAGCGATTCTTGTCGAAGCTGAAGAAGCTGGAGTTGGAAACGTCGAGCCGGTTGAAGTGCGCCTCCGCGCCCATCTGCCCTACCGACAGAAACTCCTGAAAGCTGGAATAGGTGCCGCGATGCGCATCCAGCGGAGAGTCGCGCGTGTCGCGAATCCATGTGAAGGCCGGGCCGGCCACGCGCGTGGCCGTGGCCAGCGGCGCAATCTCGATCTGGCCCACCTGCAGGCTATCTTCGGACACCTTCACGCGGCGGAAGTTCAACTCGTAGACGAAGGTGTTGGCCTTGGAGAGCCACGTGCCCGGCGTGCTGAAGTGCTCGGTCATGCGCAGGCCGCCCTCCAGCTTCGAGGACACGTACGTCGTCACATCCAGGCTGCTGGCATAGCCGCCGGAGACGGTGAGCCCAAAATCGCGATTGCCGTGAAAGTGCGGATTCTGAAAGATCAGGTTCACGCGCTGTTCCAGCAGACCGTAGGTGCCGCGCGCGGAGATTGACTGCTCGCGTCCGAACAAATTGTTGCGCGTCACGTCCACCAGCAGGCGCGGGCTGATGCCGGTTTTGCCCTGCGGATTGCAATTGGGGTTGGCTGTTGTGTTGCGGCAGTGGTTCACCGGCTGCCCGGTCTGCGCCTCAAAGCCGAAGCCGTAGGTCACCGTCCAGCGCCGCGCCTCGGCCGCATGCACCAGAATCGTCTTGTACGTCTCGCCGCCGTTGGGATTCACCACTGCCGTGTCCACTTCGTTAAACAGCGAAAAGTCGTAGAGGTTGCGTTGCATCTCCTGCAGCGCGGTCTGGCTCAGCGGGTCGCCGGGGTGCAGCGTAACGGCTTTGGCCACCGTATCCGGCCGCGTGTAGTGCAGGCCGGTCAGCAGCACCTTGCGCACAAAAATCTGCGTGCCTTCGTTCACGTGAATCGTCACATCGACCTTCGCCGGGTCCTGCGCCTCGGCCTGCTGCTCCACGTCGATCTGCACCTGGTCGAAGCCGCGGCTCATGTAGTCGGTCAGCAGCGCGTCGCGGTCGCCAGCCAGGCTTTGCGGAGAAAACAACTGCCCCGGCGCGGTATTCATCAGCGCCTGCAGCGACTCGGCCGCGGTGTGATCGTTGCCCACGATGGTCAGCTGGCCCACGCGCTGCTGCGGGCCTTCATCAATGTGATAGACCACGTTCAACGGGTTGGGCTTTTTGGGCGATTGCCCCAGTGCCGGCGCGTTGGTGGTCACTTCCGGCGTGATTTTGGCCGAAGAAAATCCGTTGTTCTGGTAGGCACCCTTCAACGCATTCACGTCGGCCGAAACCAGCCCCTGGCTATAGGCACCGTGACGGTCGATGGCGTCGGCTGAATGCACGCTCAGCAACTGCTCCAGCGTGTCGGCGGTAAAGTAGTGGTTGCCGTCCACGCTTACCTTGCCCACACGGCGGCGCGTTCCCAAATCCACGGTGAAGACAATCAGCACTTCGCCCGTCGCCGGCGCCTCGCGCCGGTGGTCCACCTTCACGTCGAAGTAGCCCAGCCGCTGATAGTAGTCGCGCAGGCGGCGATTGCCTTCGTTCAGCAAATCCTCGTCCACGGTGCCTTCCTCGTAAACGGGAATCAGCCGCTTGATCCGGTCGGCGCCAATCTTCACGCCCTCCACGCGCACCCTTACCACCGGCCCGCGATTGGACGAGAAGCCGAAGTTGGAGTGCTGTGTCTGCGGTACGTACTGCTGGCTCTCCAGCTTCACGTCGGCCTCCAGCCGCTCCTGCTTCTGGTAGTGCTTCAGCACGCCTTCCAGGGCGCGATTGGTGGTGTCGTGCGTAACCTTGGCGCCGGTCTTCAGATGGCCGCGCCGCCGGAACTCCGCCGCCGACATGCCGGCGTCGCCGCTGACTGCTACCTCGCCCACACGGGCTTGCGGGCCTGGCGTTACGTGAAAGTCAATGTCGACAAGCTGTTCGTCGGCGCGCTCTGACAACTCGGGCGTAATCACCGGCTCGTGAAAACCGTTGTCGCCCATCGTCTGCTTCATCAGCTCAATGGCGCGGTCCAGCCTGGCCTGCGTAAAACGCGTGCCGGCATTCAGCCGCGACGCGCGATCCAGTTGCGTGTTCAGGGTGGCGCCCTTGGCGCCGTCCACGGAAATCCGGCCGATAAATCGCCGCGCCGTGCCCTTGAAGATCAGCGCCGCGCCGTCGCCCTGCGCCTCTACGGCCACCTCAATGGTCTCGAATAATCCAGTCGCGTAAAGCTCGCGCAGGCTGGCGGCAACGGCCAGCCGGTCCAGCGGCTTGCCCACCTCCTGCGGCAGGTGATCTTTCAGCGGCGACAGGCGTTCGGGATTGACGCCCTCGAAGCGGATTTCGCGAACGGTGCGGCCCACCCATGCATCGAAGGGCGAAGCCACAGGCGGTTCGAGAACAGCCGGGGAAGTTGCGGGTGAGGGAAGCGCGGCAGTCTGCGCCGCGGCCGGCAACAGGCATGCAAGGGCGAAAAACGCCGTCAGCAGTGCGTCCAAACCGCATTGTGAACCGCGACGCCCTGCTGGCTTCAACCTCAAAATCGTTTCTCCTGAACAGTACAAGGCAGTTCAGCGCACCGCGTAAATAGGACGCGGCGGAAAGTCAAGCCGTTCGGGCCCGGCTGGGGTCGTCGGAGCGCCGCAGCTCTGCCAAATCTCCCGCTGCACCTTATACTAACGAGGAACGACGGCTGGTGCAGCTTGCAACACTCGCAACCGGACCAATCTGTACAAAGGAAGCGGATGCCACAACCCAGTTCGTCCAATCCCGCGCCCAAAACCGCCGACGCGGCGGCTTCGCGGGATGCCTCACCCGGCCCCACCCCAGCGCGCAATGCCAATCTGCGCACCCTGCCGCCCAATCCCGCCGAGGCTGGAATTGTGGCCCTGGCTCAACAGGGCGACCATGCCGCCTTCGCTGCCCTCTACGCGCAGCACAAAAGGCGCATCTACTCTTTATGCCTTCGTATGGTC
Organism: Occallatibacter sp.; assembly: GCA_036384955.1. Classification (GTDB taxonomy): domain Bacteria; phylum Acidobacteriota; class Terriglobia; order Terriglobales; family Acidobacteriaceae; genus Telmatobacter. The sequence goes on along the minus strand of DASVLI010000126.1, from coordinate 12,218 downwards.
AGCAACGTGGCAGAGGCAGAGGACCTGACCCAGGAAGCCTTTCTTCAGCTGCATCGCAAAATCGCCACCTTCCGCGGCGACTCGGCCTTCTCCACCTGGCTGCATCGCCTCTCAGTGAACGTGGTGCTGATGCACCTGCGCAAGAAGGGAATTCCCGTCACTTCGTTGGACGAGGCCATGGAACCAACCCAGGACGAGGGCCCCGGACGCAGCTTTGGCGCCCCCGACCTGGCGCTGAGCGGATCCATCGACCGTATGACACTGGAGCGCGCCGTGGCCGACCTGCCCGCCGGATACCGGCTGGTCTTCATCCTGCACGACGTGGAAGGTTACGAGCACAACGAGATAGCCACCATGCTTGAGTGTTCCATCGGAAACAGCAAATCGCAGCTCCATAAAGCGCGGCTCCGGCTGCGCGAGGCGCTGCATGGCACCAGCCGTCAGGAGACGCGGCGATGAGCGAGAAATTCAACCAACCCAATCCGCAAGAGTGTGAAAAATTTCAGGAACAGTTGCCCGAGCTGCTCGGCGCTGGCGCGCCAATCGAAGACAACCCCCACCTGAAAACCTGCGAGCTGTGCCGCGCCCTGCTGCGCGACCTGCAGGCCATTGCCGACGCCGCCCGCCAGCTGATGGAAGTTGACCAGCCCAAGGACGATCTCTGGGAGCGCATCGAATCGGCCATCCAGGCCGAAAAAGCAGACGGCGGCCCGGCCGGGGAATAGCCGCCTTTCCACCCTCCCGCATCCCGCGGTGCGCTCTGTTCAACGGCGGCCGCAGCCTCACCTTCGCCCCCCCTCCTGCCGATACAGCCCACAGATGGCTTCGCGGCCCAGTCCGCGCCCCGGGAACCGCCTGTGCGGAACCCTGGCCGGCCGAGCCGCGTACTTCGGGGTGTGGAACAAACCACACGAACTGGACAGCGGGCAGGTATCGGTTGAAACTTTTTGCTTTCTGCGTTGTCTAATGAAGGAAAGTTGATAAAAGGACACTCAATGACGACCCAGCCAACCGCTCCAAAGTTCCCTTCGCCCTCCCAGCCGGAGAGCAACAGTCCCCGGCGGGTCTCCGTTCTGCCCGTTCGCGACACCGTTTTATTCCCGCATGCCGTTCTGCCGCTTACAGTTGGAAGGGAAAGCTCCATCCAGCTGATTGAAGCTCTGGGCGACGACCGCTCCATCGTTGTAGCCGCCCAACTGGACCCCCGCCTGGACACGCCCAAGCCCGCCGACCTGCACCTGGTCGGAACCCTGGCCACCGTCCACAAGGTGGTTCGCATGCCCAACGACAGCCGTTTTGTCTTCACCGAAGGCGTGGAGCGCGTGCGGCTGCTGCGTTTCGTCCAGACCGAGCCGTACTTTATTGCCGAAGTGGAGCCGGTGACCGACGCCGAGGCCGCAGCGGACACCGACGTCAACCTGCAGGCCCTGGTGCGCAACGTCGTCAGCCAGTTCCAGCAGATCGTCTCCGACTCGCCCACGCTCTCCGACGAGCTGAAGACCATCGCCTCCAACATTGAAGATCCGGCGCGGCTGGTGGACTTTGTCGCCTCCTCGCTGCCCTTCCTCACCACCGCCGACAAGCAACTGATTCTTGAAACGGCCAGCGTGCGCGTGCGCCTGGAACAGTTGAACAAGCATCTGGCGCGCGAAACCGAGGTTCAGCAGCTTCGCTCCAAGATTCAGAACGAGGTGCAGGACCAGGTGCAGCAGTCGCAGCGCGACTACTACCTGCGCGAGCAGTTGAAGGCCATCCAGAAAGAGCTGGGCGAGCAGGACGAGAGCCAGCGCGACGCCGACGAACTACGCGAAAAGATTGAAGCCGCCGGCATGCCCGAGGACGTGAAGAAGGAGGCGCTCAAGGAGCTTGGCCGTCTCGGCCGCATGTCTCCCATGGCCGCCGACTACTCGCTCACGCGCAACTACGTGGAGTGGTTGGCCGTGCTGCCCTGGACCAAGAGCTCCGGCTCAAAAGTCGACATCGGCAAGGCTCGCGAGATTCTGGACGAGGACCACTACGAGCTGAAAAAGGTGAAGGAGCGCATCCTCGACTACCTCTCCGTGCTGGAGCTGAAGCCGGACATGAAGGGGCCCATCCTCTGCTTTGTCGGACCTCCGGGCGTGGGCAAAACCTCGCTGGGCCGCTCCATTGCGCGTGCCCTGGGACGCAAGTTCCAGCGCATCTCCCTGGGCGGCATGCACGACGAGGCCGAGATTCGCGGCCATCGCCGCACCTACATCGGCGCCATGCCGGGCCAGATTATCCAGAGCATCCGCCGGGCGGAAACCAACGACCCCGTGATCATGCTTGACGAGATCGACAAGCTGGGCCGCGACTTCCGCGGCGACCCGGCTTCGGCCCTGCTTGAAACCCTGGACCCCGAACAGAACAACACGTTCCGCGATAACTATCTCGACGTGCCGTTCGATCTCTCCAAGGTGCTGTTCATCTGCACGGCCAACATGCTTGACTCCGTACCCCCGCCGCTGCTGGACCGCATGGAGTTGATCCCGCTGCAGGGCTACAGCGAGGACGAGAAGGTGCACATCGCCAACCGCTACCTGATTCCGCGCCAGATCAAGGCCAACGGAATTACCGTCGAGCAGATCGATCTGCCAGAGGAGTCGATTCGCCACATCGTGCGCCACTACACGCGCGAGGCTGGCGTGCGCAAACTCGAGCAGCTCATCGGCACGGCCTGCCGCAAACTGGCACGCCGCGTGGTCGAGGGTCAGACGGAAAAACTTACCGTCACCCGCGAGGTGGTCAAGGAGTTTCTGGGCGGCATCAAGGTGCGTGTCGATACCGAAGTTGCCGAGCGTGTGAAGCGCCCCGGCGTGGCTGTGGGCCTGGCCTGGACGCCGGCCGGCGGCGACATCCTCTTCATCGAGGCCAACAAGATGAAGGGCAAGGGCAGCTTCAACATGACCGGCCAAATCGGCGAAGTCATGCAGGAGTCCATGCAGGCCGCGCTCACCTGGGTCCGCTCCAATGCGGATATGCTTGGGCTCGACCAGGACTTCACCAAGGACATCGACCTGCACATTCACGTGCCGGCCGGCGCCATTCCCAAGGATGGTCCTTCGGCGGGCGTCACCATGGCCACGGTGCTGGCTTCGCTGCTCACCGATACGCCGGTTCGTCCGCTTACCGCCATGACCGGCGAAATCACCCTCAGCGGCAACGTGCTGCCCGTCGGCGGCATCAAGGAGAAGTTCCTGGCTGCGCGCCGCGCCGGCATCAACACCGTGATTTTGCCGGCCGACAACCGTCAGGACGTGGAAGAGGATTTGAACGCCGAGATGACCGAAGGCGTCAGCATCCACTACGCAAGCCGTATTGAAGACGTGCTGGCCGTGGCTTTGCCGCTGCTGAAGGCACGCCCCGACGTGGCCAGCGCAGCCGCCACCCAGCCTGTCAGCTCCGTGGCTTAACCTTTCCCCTCCCCAGAACTGCAACGGGCCGGCGAACCTGCCGGCCCTTGCTGTTTCCGCTCCCCGCGCGTCTAACTCCGTGCAGGCGGTATTCTTTTTTCTATGACCCAGGTGCGCGTCCAGGCTTTTGGCATTCTGCGTGAGTCGCTCGGCTCCGCGCCCGTGCCCTTTCAACTCGCTCAAGGCGCAACTGTCGCCGACCTTCTCGCCGCGGTTGCCGCCGCCTATCCCGCCGCCATGCTGCGCGGCATTGCCGTGGCCGTCAACGCAGAGTACGCGCAAGCCGCCCACGTTCTCACCGACGGCGACGAAGTCGGCCTGCTGCCGCCCGTCTCCGGCGGCGCGCCGGACGAGCACAGCTCTGGCCATGTCGCCCTCACCCGCGACGTCATCGACTCCGCCGCTCTCCTCGCCGCCGTCAAGCAGGGCAGTGACGGCGCGGTCTCCGTCTTCGACGGCATTGTGCGCAACCACTCCCGCGGCCGCCAGACACTCCATCTCGATTACGAGGCCTACGAGGAGATGGCGCTCAAACAAATGTCCGCCCTCTGCGACCAGGCGCGCCAGAACTTCGGCGTCCGCCACGCCACCATCGTGCATCGCCTCGGCCGCCTCCACATTGGCGAAACCAGCGTCCTCATCGTCGTCGCCTCCGCCCATCGCGCGCAGGCATTCGACGCCTGCCGCTTCCTCATCGACACCCTCAAGAAAACCGTGCCCATCTGGAAGAAGGAAACCTTCGTCGACGGCGCGGTGTGGGCCGATGGCGAGCCATTCCCTGAAAACCTTGCCGCCCAGCCGGAGCCGCAGCCATGATGCCTCGCCGGCTCTTCGGCGCACTCGCTCTCGCGCTTGCATTGCTTCCCGCCGCACTGCGTGCGCAGGATGAGCAGGCGCCCACCACCACGCTGCGCGTCGACGTCAAGCTGGTCAACGTTTTCGTCAACGTTACGGATAAGAACGGCGCGCTGGTCGGCAACCTCACCCGCGAAAACTTCGCCCTCACCGAAGACGGCCGCCCGCAAACCATCGCCGTCTTCGAGCGCCAGTCCGAGCTGCCGCTCAACATCGCCCTGGCCATTGACACCAGCGGCAGCGTCCGCAAGGACATGACCGAGCAGGTGGCCGCCGCGCGCAATTTTGTGCGCGCCCTGCTGCGCCCGCAAGACCAGATGACGCTCATCGACTTCGCCACCACCGTGCGCGAGCTGGTCCCGTTCACCAACAAGCCCGCACAAATCGAGCGCGGCCTCTCGCGCCTCAAGGGCGACTACGCCACCGCGCTCTACGACGCCATCGATCTCGGCGCGCGCGCGCTCGGCCCCAAACAGGGCCGCAAAGTGCTGGTGCTGGTCTCGGATGGCGAGGACACGGCCAACAACACCACCTACGCCGAGGCGCTCGAGCAGGCGCTGCGCAACGAAGTCATCATTTACTCCATCATCGACGTGCCCATTGCCGCCAGCGCCGGCCGCAACACCGGCGGCGAGCACGCGCTCATCACTCTGGCCGAGCAAACCGGCGGCCGCAGCTTCTACGTCGCCGAGGGCGGACTCAGCAAGGCCTTCGAGCGCGTCAGCGACGACCTGCGCACCCAATACCTGCTGGGCTACTATCCGCGCAATCAGGAGAAGGGCGTCGGCTTCCATCGCATCCGCGTCACCGTTCCCCGCGCCGCCCCAGACGAGTTCCACGTCGGCCACCGCACCGGCTACTTCGTCGACCAGCCATAAATAAAGCGATTTAATTACTTGTCGATTGCAGACGACGCTCGATAACATTGGGCGTCCTCAGGCAGGCCTTCGAGGCCGGGGTGAGAGATATGAAGCTCTCTGCCTGACTCGAATACAACCAACTGAATCTGCATTCGAAACCGTAAAGGAAATCGCAATGTCGAAATCGAAAACTGAGAATCGCGTTCTCTTAAGTCGGCGCGAAGCATTAAAGCTCTCGGCGGGTGCCGGAGTTGCCGCTGCGATGGTGACTTCCGCCCACGCCTCTGACAGCATCAAGACCGGAGTCCACCAGCAGCAGCCGCCGTTCTGCTCCACACCCAGCTCCGCAGTTGCCAACACGAAATACGGCAAAGTGCGTGGCTATGTGTCCGGCGATGTCTTCACCTTCAAGGGGGTTCCCTACGGCCAGGACACTGGTGGCGAGAATCGCTGGCTGCCCGCCAAGCCGCCGGTTCCCTGGGAAGGCGAGTACCCGGCGCTCATCTACGGCGCCAATTGTCCGCAGCGCCTGCATGACTGGCATAGTCAGGAGCAGGTGTTTCTTCAGGACTGGGACGATGGCTGGCAGAGCGAGGACATGCTCAAGCTCAACATTTGGACGCCCTCGCTCACTGGAAGCCGGCCCGTCATGTTCTATATCCACGGCGGCGGTTTTGAATTTGGATCTTCGTATGAGTTGCCGGCACACGAAGGCGCAAACATGGCTCGCTACCACGATGTCGTCCAGATCTCGGTCAACCACCGCCTTAACGCTTTGGGATTCCTCGATGTCTCCGAGGTGGGCGGCGCCGGCTATGAGGACTCCTCCAACGTCGGCATGACGGACTTGGTCGCCGCATTGAAGTGGGTGAAAGAAAACATCGCGAATTTTGGTGGAGATCCCAACTGCGTCATGATTTACGGTCAGTCCGGCGGCGGAGGCAAGGTAGCCACGCTTATGGGTATGCCCTCGGCCCAGGGACTCTTCCATCGTGCGGCCATCCAGTCGGGCGGCGGGTTTTTCGGGTCAGCGGCAGAAGCAAAAGAACTGACGCGGCAAATCATCAAGGACCTGGGCATTGCTCCGAACGACATTGCAGCACTGCAGAAGATGGACTGGAAGGACCTGATGGCGGCCGCGGATGCGGCGCAGGGAAAGCTGCCGGCCAATCCCAACTCGCCCTTCAAAATGCATGGACCACCGCGGCGCTTCTGGATGCCGCTGATGGATGGCCACGTGATTCCTACCAGGCCATTTCAGGATGCTGCGCCGGAGATATCAAAGAACATTCCCTTGATGGTCGGCTCGGTCAGCGAAGAAGGGAACTCGATGGCCTCGCAGCCCACTGAAGAAGAATGGCGCGCAAACCTCATCAAGGCCTATGGAGAGGAAAAGGGCAAAGCTCTGGCCGAGGGCATGAGGAAGGCGTATCCGCAAAAAAGCGCGCGCACCCTCTCCTACATGTGCGGAGGCGCAGGCTTCCTCAATGGGCTCTCCCTGCGCAACGGTGTGGCCCGCATGGCGAAAATGAAGTGTGACTTGCACGCCGCGCCGGTCTACACCTACTACTTCACCTGGCAAACCAGGATGCTCGACGGCGTCCCCGGGGCGTGGCACACCGCCGACCTCCAGTTCTGTTTCGACAACACCCTGCGCTGTGAGCAGGGCACCGGAAACACGCCCGAAGCGCAGGCGTTGGCGAAAAAGATGGCCACTGCCTGGGCGAATTTTGCCCGTACAGGCAATCCAAGCCAACCGGGCATCCACTGGGAACCAACCGACCCGGACACCAACAAGACGATGGTCTGGGATAACGAACCGCGCATGGTCAACGATCCCGACGGCGCTTTGCGGAAGCTCATTCTTTAGCGGTGACTCTCCGTAATTCAAGAAACAGTCACAGGCCTGTCTGCAAACTCCATTGCAGGCAGGCCTGCGGTGTTTTCCGGCTCCCATCTCCCCCAGCCCTCAAACTGACCTCGTCTCCCGTACGAACGCTGAATTTCACTGAGACGTGACGGAGATCACTGATAGGCAGCACTTCTGGCCCGATGCTGGTACCCGGCATCCAGGAGAAGCTATTCATGAATCCTTTTCGCGCGTTTCTGTTCGGTTCAGCCCTGCTCACGCTTCTGTTTTCGGCGGCTGCCGTCCAACCTGCCCTCGCTCAGCAGGATCAGCCCACGCTGATTCACCACCGGCTCCTTCCAGCCGGGAAAACCTGCGTCGATTGCCATAAGGCCATCTATGACCAGTGGAAAGCCAGCCCGCATGGCACCGGCGGCGTCGAGTGCACCGTCTGCCATGGCGAGACAACGGCAAAGGACTTTGCCGGCAAGCCCGGCCTGGCCGCATGCGACACCTGCCACAGCGATCAGGTGGCGCAGCTGAAGTCCGATCCATTCATGAAGAACAAGACCTGTGTCAGCTGTCATCAGGCGCACGTCTTCGTCGAGCACAAGAAGCTGGCCACGGCAGGCCAGTAAGAGCAATTCCTTTGGCGTAGCATTCCCGCATGGCTGGCGGGCGCATCCGCGCCTGCCGCCGCAGGAACGCGTCCCCTCGCCGCCCCCAATGAATTCCAAGTAGGCCACCGCACCGGGTATTTCGTGGACCAGCCGGCGAATCGAGCGCAATCTCCAGCACAAAAGCAAGCAGGCCCCACACAAGCACGAAATGGATGCCCCATCCTTGCGCAGCAAGGGTGGGAAACCACCAACTCTGACTTTCCTAAAATCCCAACCCTCCACGACCATGGATGCCCCATCCTTTCCACGGTTTCATCGTGGAAAGGGTGGGAATCACAAACGCGGATAGGTTGAGGTTTGTTCTTCCCACCCTTCGGCGGGTGGCGCACCCTTCAACCAAACAGAACACTATGGATGCCCCATCCTTGCGAAGCAAGGGTGGGAGCCACAAATCTCACCCAGGCGGTTTCTTGTACCGCAGATGCTCCGGCAGTTGATTTCCTCGCCGTGCAGCCGTCCATTCCGACTCAATCTCAACTGTCCCCTCAAATCCGGTCACATAATGCCGGAAGCTTGACCACAGCCAGTCTTCCGGCTTCTCGACCAGCCCGCGCACAACCGGATTACGGTGCATGTAGCGCAGCTTCTCGACGCGTTTCTCGTCGTTGTGGACGTTGAAATCGTAATACCGGCGCTGCCAGAACTGGACCTCATCCGGCCGCTTCAGCTTGCGCGAAGTCTGCTGCTTTAAAACTTGCAGCGCAACCGATAGTGTTGACCGGGCGGGCTCGCTGGCGAGCAAGTGAACGTGTTCCGGCATCAGAACATAGCCCGCAACCACAAAGCCATACCGTTTGCGCACTGCCTCAAGCTCAGCTTCAAACACACCGTATGCCTTCGCCCGAGCCAGCAAAGGCTGACGCCGACAACAACTGAAGGTCACGAAATGGAAGCAGCCACCGTCGTGGTAACGGATGAGCTTTGTCACGGCGGAATTCTACAACGAGGGGAAGGAGATTGGAGTTCGTGGTTCCCACCCTTCCGCAAAAAGCGCGGAAGGATGGGGCATCCATGGTCGTGGAAGGTTTCAATCTTGAGGAATTCAGATTCGGTGGTTCCCACCCTTCGAGCAAAAAACGCTCGAAGGATGGGGCATCCATAAGACGTGGAATCCGCGGGAGGCAAACCCCTCAACGCCCCCCGCATCTAAAATAGACACAATGTCTCCTCTCTGGTCCTCGCGCCCGCGCTCCAAGACTCCTCCTCCCGGCGAAACTGGCCAGGAGGCGCTCTATCTCCGCTCCCTCAGCGAGCGCCAGGTGCAGGTCTGCGTCAGGCTGCGCGGCGGCGAGCAGGTCTCCGGCTGGATTGAGTATTTTGACAGCGGCATGATTCGCCTGACCCGCGAAGGCAAGCCAAATCTCTTCATCTACAAAACGCAGATTCTCGCCATTACCGAGGCGACCCGCCGCCCCGCGCGCGCCAACGGCAAGCCCGCACACGAGGCCGAAGCATGAGCCTGTTGCAAGCTACACCGCAGGTCTTCGAACTGGCCCGTGAAGCAGGCGCGCGCCTGCGCGAGTTTTACGCCCAGGGTGTGGCCACCGAGTACAAGGGCGACGTTGATCTGGTGACCGTGGCCGATCGCACCGTGGAGAAGCTCATCCGCGAGCGCCTCGCCGTGCTCTTTCCCAACCACGGCGTCTACGGCGAAGAGGGCACGCGCGACCGCTTGGACCGCGAGTACCGCTGGTACGTCGATCCGCTCGACGGCACCACCAACTTCGCGCACGGCTTTCCGCAATTCTGCGTCTCGATGGGCCTCGAACATCGTCCCGCCGGCCTTGCGCCCGATGCCGATGGCACGCTTGTCGCCGCCATCATTTATGACCCGCTGCGCGACGAGCTCTTCACCGCAGAGAAGGGAATGGGTGCGCAGTTGAATGGCAAGCCCATGCACGTTTCGCGCACCGCCACGCTGGCGGAGTCGCTCATCGCCACCGGCTTTCCCAGCCGCAAGCGCCACGCCAATCCCAACGTGCATTTTTACCAGGAGTTCACGCTGCGCTCGCACGGCGTGCGCCGCGCCGGCTCGGCCGCGCTGGACCTTGCCTATGTGGCCGCCGGACGCCTTGAAGCTTTTTGGGAGTTCAAGCTGAACCCGTGGGACACCGCCGCCGGCGTGCTGCTGGTGCATGAGGCGGGCGGCCTGGTCACCGGCTTCACCGGCCAGCCGTTTCTGCTCGATAGCCGCGAAATTCTAGCCTCCAACGGCCTCATCCACAGCGAGCTGACCAGCCTGTTCGACGACCTGTTCGCGGGCCGCAATCTTCAGCCCATTCCCACCCCGGCCGAGTTTGCCGCCGAGCGCGCCGCACGCACAAAGCCCGCGTAAATTGCGGCCATTTTGGTCCGAGTTTCATTTCCTTTTCGGATTCCCGTATCGCAAAACACCGCGTCCCCAATGTGGGCCAGCTCACGGCTGCCTGTGCTACTATCAGCGTCGAGAGATTCCCACACTCGGAGATTGAACGCATGGCATACATCATCGCTGAACCCTGTATCGGCACCAAGGACACCGCCTGTGTGGACGCCTGTCCTGTCGATTGCATCCACCCCAAGAAGGACGAAGACGGACACGGCGAAGCCGATCAGCTGTTCATCGATCCGGTCGAGTGCATCGACTGCGGCGCATGCGTCCCCGCATGCCCGGTTTCGGCTATCTTCGCGCAAGACGACCTGCCGGAGAAGTGGGCCCACTTCACGGAGAAGAACGCCACCCACTTCGGCCGTTAATCTTTTTTCGATTCGATTCCATCAAAAAAGTCCGCTGCGGAAAACCGCAGCGGACTTTTTGTTTCTGCTCTCAATAAAGCGGCTCAGCCTTACTGCCGCTGCCTTAGCGCCGGGTCGCTGTCGTCTTGCGCCGCGCCCTGCGGCGGAATCGTCACCGTCAGCGTAATCGGCGCCTGCAAACGGAAGTTGATCAGCGTCTCCGAGGGGATAGTGACCTCCTGCCCGCGCGTGGCCGCGTTCACGCCCGTGCCCGCGCCGGCTCCAGCCAGGCCGCCAATGGCCGCGCCCTTGCCGCCGCCCGCAAGCGCGCCAATAATCGCGCCCAGTGCCGCGCCGCCGCCGGCCTTGGCCGCGGTGTTCTTGCCCCGTCCTGCGCCTTCCTTGCTGTAGCTGTCTGTTGCCAGTTGGATGCGTTGCCCGCGCGCCGTCATCTGCGTCAGCTCAAGGCTCAGCAGGGAATTGCCCTTGAAGTGCGCCGCTCCCTTGGCATCCACAATGCGGCCCATCACTGCTGTGCCCCGCGGAATCGCAAGCACATCGCCCGCGCGCAAATCGCCAGCCAGCGATGCGTGGAAAGCGTCATTCGGCTGCGCCGTCTTGCTGTCCAGCGTCTCCGTAATCCGCACCGGAATCACCGTGCCCGCGGGCAGTGTCACTTCCTTCACCACCGGCCTGGGCGGCGCGGGCGGAGGAGGCGGCGTCTGCACCTGTGCCACTTGCTCCTGCGGCGCACTCTGCACCGGCGCGGGAACCGGCGTGTACTGCTGCTTTACCGGCTGCGGCTTGGCTTTCTTTTCCACGGGCTTTGCAGCCGGCGCGGGTTTTTCAACCGGCGCGGGCGCTGCGGGCTCAACCGCTGCGGCCTGCTGCACGGTCAGGTTGTTCACCACCGTCTTCACGCCGTCAATCGTGCCGGCCTCATTGCCTGCCAGCACCCGCGCCGCGTCGCTGGTCACAGCGCCGTTCAGCGTGGCTACTCCATTGGCCACTTGCACCTGTATCGACTGGCCGGCCAGCGCCTGCTCGGCGCCCAGCTTTGTCTGGATCTGGCTGGTCATCTGCTGGTCGTCTGGCGCGGTGGGGACCTGCTTTTTGCAGCCCGCGAAAAATGCAACCGCCAGCACCAGAGCCAGTGTTCCGGCCTGCGCGGCGCGCTTGGTATTCAAAAACGTGTTCCTCATTCGCAACCTCCTGCTTCGGCCCATGGTCTTCGCGCGAGCTTCGAGTCTTCGCAGCGAGCAACAGCACATGCAGCCTGCACTTTTAGACTCCACCACGCGCGATAGGATTCGCCTATTCCTTTGGATAGGTTGCCGCGGTTGACAACCCGACCCCGCGCTCCTAGAGTGGCTTCCGCATTCAGAATCCAACGAAAGTCTCCGCAAAATGTGACGCATACGCATGCCACCCGCGTTGCCTGCGGAAGGTGAATCCGCTTGCCGGCCTCAGTCAAATCGCTGCTTCTCGCTCTCCTTCTATTCTCACTGCCTCTTCCCGCTCTCGCGCAGTCCGCGGACACATCCATACAAATCTCCGCCGATGCGCACGCCGCCGGTCAGCCGCTGGTCCATTTCTGGAGCAAGGTCGTCGGCGCCGGCCGCGCCAATGAAGGTCTGCGCTCCACCTGGCAGGAGGAGCTGGCCACCGCGCATCAGGATGCGGGCTTCCAGTACGTGCGCTTCCACGGCCTCTTCCACGACGACATGATGGTCTATCGCGAGGACGAGCACGGCAAGCCGGTTTACAACTTCCAGTACATCGACGATCTCTTCGACCGCATGCTGGACAAGGGCGTGCGCCCCTT
>DASVLI010000125.1:0-10129 GCA_036384955.1 Occallatibacter sp. | reverse complement strand
CCGCGCTCTTGCTGGCATCAACTACCCTGGCTTCGTCGATCTCGAATACGAAGTGCATGGCGATGACCCCATGCCCGGCGTACGCGAAAGCTTTGCCTACATGCGCGGCGTGCTGGCCGGCATGGCGTAGCGCGCTATTCGATGACCGGAAAAATCTGGCGGAGCTGCGCGCGCACCAGGTAGGTTTCGCGGCGATAGAAGGGCAGAATTACCGCCCATGGCAGTACCAGCATTCCCAGAATCACGAGTTGCACCGGTGCGAAGCGTGCAGGGCCGAAGAACGAGAGCACCAGCCCGGCTGCGGCGAGGATCGTCCACAGCACCACCCAAATCACAGAGAAAAGCGGCGGCCGCAGGGTCACGTGCACCGTCGATCCCTCGATTGTGCCGGCGATGATGACTTGCCCGCGCCGTGTGGCAATGCGGCGGCCGATGTCGCCGCGCAGCACGGCCTTGAACCGCCGTCCGTTGACGCGCCCCACCAGCGGCTTGGCGGCGATCTGGGCAAAATCGCCCGGCATGGGGAACTGGAACGTCGGCGCCTGGTAAACAGCCGCCTCCAGACGGCGAGTCAGCTCTTCCTCGCCCTCGGATGTGCGCAACTCGAAGCTCTCCAACAGCCAGTGCATGGTCTCCTCTCGGCACATTGGTGTCCGGGCTAAAACGTTAAATCAGCCCTATTTTCGCTGTCTGTGGTGTTCTCAGTCAGCGCAATTTTGTGCGCAACTTTTCGCTAAATTGGACCGATAAACTCCATTGTCGCCCTAACCAGCCTGTTTTGTGCAAATTGAAGGTAACATTTCTACCGCCTGAGCGGAATTCACCCGATTGCCTCAGCCAGGCAAATGGGCTGCTTTGAGCTATCTTGTTCGGCTGTAAGCGGTTGAAGGAACAAGGCATGGGGTCGATGAGGAATCAGTTGACAATCATTTCTTGAGAGTGATAACAATACGCGTTGCACAATCGATTGCGCAACGCGCGCAGCGTATTGTGTTCCTGCTGGTCAACCAACCAGCTTTTGAACTGTAACCCGCAACTCTTTCGAGGAGACAGCGATGCACATGACCGCAAGCACTTGCAGTAACCGCGGCATCCGGCCGGCATTTCGCCTTGGCTTCAGCGCCTGTTTGGCGTTTGTAGCTCTGGTGGCATTTGCCGCATTGTTCTCAGTGCCGGCTCAGGCGCAGTATGGCGCCAGCCTGCAGGGAACCGTGACCGACACAACCGGTGCAGTGGTGCCTGGAGCCACAATCACCTTGGTGGATAAGGAGACCAACCGCACTCTCAATGCCACGAGCAATGAGACCGGCTTTTTCGTCTTCAACCACCTGCCCCCCAGCAAATTCACCATCACCGTCACCCGCGACGGCTTCAAGAAGAAGGTCTTCGACAACGTTGCCATCCTTTCGGAACAGGCAAACTCGATGACCATTGCGCTGGAAGTCGGCGCTGCTGCCGAGACCGTCACGGTCAACGCTGCTGAGTCGCCTGTAATGGATACGGAAACCGGCAGCATTGGCGCATCCATCACCCAGAATCAGCTGGCCAAGATGCCTGATTTTGGCCGCGACCCGCTGCAACTGGCGCAACTGGCTCCCGGCATGTTCGGTGACAGCTCGCAGTCGGCGGGCGGTGGCACCTTTAGCCTGCCCGGTAACCAGGGTGACGGTTCAGCTGGAAACTCCACTGGCCCGTACATGACCGAGAACAAGCCGCAGGTTTTTGGCAACGGCAGCCGCAACGACACCAACGGCATCACCATTGACGGTGTGCAGGTCACGTCCGTGACCTGGGGTTCAGCGGCGGTTATCACGCCCAATCCCGACACCATCAAAGAAATGAAGGTTGTCACCAATCCCTACGACGCATCGCTGGGCCGCTTCAGCGGCGCGCAGATTCAGATCATCTCGCAGAACGGTACCAATCAGTTCCACGGCACGGGCCTCTTTAAATACGACAGCCCTGGACTGAATGCCTACCAGCGCTGGGATCCAGGCAACAACCCGCAGCGCAATAACGCCAAGTACAACGAGTACGGCGGCACGGTCGGTGGCCCGGTCCTGAAGGACAAGCTGTTCTTCTTTTTCGGCTATGACACCATCCGCAACTCCGGCACTTCAACCGGTGGCGGTTGGTACGACACCGGCAGCCTCGATGATTCATCGGCCAGCGGCACCATCGCCAACAAATTCCTCACCATCAACGGCGCCAAGGCGGTGTACAGCAAGATCCTCGAAGGTCCAAGCGACAGCCACCTGTGCTCGGATGTAGGCCTGATTCAAGGCGTGAATTGCAACTGGATTCAGGGCCAGGGCCTTGACCTGGGTAAGCCGCTCGCAGCTGGAGTGGGCACCAAGGACCCAAGCTACGCCGATCCGTACTACGACTCCACATTGCAAACCGAAGTGTATACACCGGGTCTTGGCGGCGACGGCACCGGCAGCTATGCCAACAATATGGATGGCAACGCCGATATGTTCTACATCGCCACGGTGAGCCCCCACAACACGACCAATACCCAGTGGAATGGCCGCGCCGACTATCAGCTCACCTCCAGGGATCTGATTGCCGCCAGCTTCTACTATGTGCCGGTTGACAGTACCAGCTACGGAACTCCCAATCGCGCGTCCAACATTTTCTACCACCATGCCAAGAACTACTCGGGCGGCCTGCTTTACAACCACACCTTCAACAGCACCATGCTGAATGAAGCGCGTGCCGACATGGCTGGCTGGAAGTGGAATGAGATGAAGGATAACCCGCAGTCGCCGCTTGGCTTGCCCACCGACAACATCGCGCTCAACAACCGCTCGTCGTTTATGAACACCTCGCCAGCGAACTTCGGACCCAGCATCGGCAGCATTTTCGATCAGTGGACGTTGAACTTCAAGGATGTGGTCACCAAGGTCTACAAGAGCCACAACCTCAAGTTCGGCGCGCAGTACACCCGCCTTGCCTATCTTGACTCGGCATCGTGGGCGGCCAGCTCCAACTACTACTTCAACAACTACTGGGACTTCCTCAGCGACGCTCCTACTTCGGAGAGCGTCTCCGGCGCCGATCCGCTGACCGGCATTCCCACCATGTCCCGCAAGGACGATCGCCAGTACATCCCCTCGTTCTTCGTGCAGGATGACTGGAAGGTCCGTCCCAACCTGTCTGTTAACCTCGGCCTCCGCTGGGAGTACTACTCCGGCATGACGGAGAAGAGCGGCAACAACCCGCGCGTCAATCTCGGCAGCGGCGCCAGCAAGTTCACTGACCTGGCTATCGTTCTGGGCAAGGCACAGGTGGATGCACCGAAGGCAAACTTCGGACCGCAAATCGGCTTCGCATGGAGCCCGGCGCGTAATGGCGGCCGATTGGTGATTCGTGGCGGCTTCGGCGTCGGTTTCAACGGACTTGAGCAGGCCATCACCACCAACACCCGCTTCGATCCTCCGTTCCTGACCAGCAGCGCCCTGCTTACTGGCAGCCAGATTGTCTATGGCACGGCACCCGACATCTACGAGTACGGTGCGCTTCCGGCGAACCCGGCACTCATTTCCACCTTTAACGCGGCCAACCTGCCTACCAGCGGTACTGCCGTCAACGTCACGGGTATCAACCCTGACCTGCCCACGGCATACGCGATGCGCTACTCGATCGAGGGTCAGTATGACCTCGGCAATCAGTGGGTCGCAACCCTCACCTACTCGGGCAGCAACGGTCGCAATCTGCCGCTGCAGACCAACTTGTACAACGAGTATGCCTCGCAGATCATTGCTGGTCAGGTCGCCTTCAACCCGGTCGTCAACTACATCGACTGGTATGAGGACACAGGCCGTTCCAACTTCAACTCGCTGCTCGCTGAAGTTCGTCACCAGTTCTCGCGTGGTTACGAGATTAACGCGCAGTACCGCTGGGCCCACTCGCTCGACGATGGCTCTGGTCCGTACACAACGTCGGACTATCAGTTCCTGCCCGGCTATAACTACGGCAACTCGGACTTCGACTCGCGCAACATGATCAAGATCTTCGGCGTTTGGTCGCCTACGATCTTCCATGGCAACACGTGGGCTGAAAAGCTAGCCGGTGGATGGACTCTAAGCCCGATCTTCAACTATCACTCGGGCTTCCCGTTTACTCCTAAGTTCGGCGGCATTGCCTGCAATGCGTTCTATCCGAACTCCGGCAACTGCGACCTGCGTCCGGCAACCTATGCGGGCGGAGCAAGCACCAGCCAGGCAACTGACACGTTCAAGACTGGCTCCGGCCACTTCCCGAGCGGTGGTGCATCGTTCTTCACCGCTCCTGGTGTGGTCTCGAATACGGGCGCTTCCTGGGGTACCACTGCCGATGTCCCCACTCCGACCGCTCTGCCGGGCACGCCTGGCATCGGCCGCAACTCCTTCATCGGACCACGGTACTCTGACCTCGACCTGGCTTTGACCAAGGCCTTTGGTCTGCCTACGATGAAGGTCCTGGGCGAAGGCGCAAGGCTCGAAATCCGCGCCAACGTCTTCAACGTCTTCAACAAGCTGAATCTTGCCAACGTGATCACTAACATCACCGATTCGAACTTTGGCCGCGCAAACTCTGTGCTCGGCTCAAGAACCATCGAGATGGAAGCTCACTTCAAGTTCTAGCTCACTTGCAACACTTCAGCGCCCGGCCCTTCAATCCGGGTGCTGAAGCTCCTGGCTACTTTTTTCATGCCGCCCGCAGCAGGTCGAGAAATCGGCAGGCTGCAGGCGGCGCTCCTTTCTGTAGGATGAAGTTGTTCCTGTTTCAACCGTAAGAGCACGTATGTCGAACGCACGCCCCTCCGCCGCGTCCTCCCGCCTCAGCGCAATCTTCAGTGCTGCTGTTCTCGCTTTCGCCGTCGTTGCGCCGTTCTCAACTGCCCAGCAGCCGGCCAGGCGCACGGCGCGTCCCGCAGCCGCTGCGCAGGCGCAATCCTTCGATCAGCTTTCCCGCAGCGCTGCGAATGCGCTCGACGCTGACCAGCTCGACGCGGCCATCAAGCTATTCCGCAAGGCGCTTGCCATTCGTCCCGACTGGGCCGAGGGATGGTGGTCGCTGGGCACCGCGCTCTACGACCAGGAGCGCTACGCCGAAGCGGAGACAGCTTTTCAGAAGGTTGTCACGCTCGAACCCAAGCACGGCACCGCGCACGCTTTCCTCGGCCTCTGCCAGTTCCAGATCGGCGAAGACAAGGCCGCTCTGCATAACATTGAGGCCAGCAGGGAACTCGGCACCGACGTTGACCCGCAGTTGCGCGACGTCATCTTTTACCACGAAGGTATTTTGCTGCTGCGCGCCAATCGCTTTGTCGCCGCGGAGAAGCCCTTTGTCTCGCTCTGCCTGTCTGGCGCGCATAGCCGTGAGGTGATTCACGGCTTTGGCATGGCCGCGCTGCGCCTGCGCGAGGGCGAACTGCCCGCCGGCACCGATTCACCCAACGTGATTGATCTGGTGGGCCGCGGCGCCTGCTATGCCGCGCAAAAGGATTACGACTCCGCACGGCGCGCCTTTGACTTCGCCGCCACGTCATATCCGCAGGTTGCATTTGTGCATTATGCCTTTGGCCGTGTCCTCTTTGACGCGCGCGATATCCCCGGCGCGGTCGAGCAATTCAAGCAGGAAATCGATCTCGGCCACAACAAGCTGCTGCCCATGCTGCAAATCGCCGCATGCGAGTACAAGGTCGACTCGGCAGACGGACTCACCTTCGCCGAGCAGGCCGTCGCACTAGCTCCGCGGGTGCCTTTCGCGCGTCTGCTGCGGGGCCTGCTCCTCGTCGATTCAGGCGAGGACGCCAAGGCCATCCCCGATCTCGAACTGGCCCGCAAGGCCTTCCCGCGCGACGCCAAGGTCTACTGGGCTCTGGCTGCAGCCTACGCCCACGTAGGCCGCACACAAGACGCGGCAAAAACTCGCGGCGAGGTCGCGCGCATCTTCCGTGGTAAGCCATCACAACAGAGCGATAATCCCGAATCTCCAGATGCGCTCAACACGCCCATTGAGATGAACGACAGTGCCGACGAGCCCGCGGCCGGCGCAGCACCGCAAGCCGATCCCAAACAGTAAGACCGCGCAGCTCGCTCTACGCCTTCGGCTCTTCGATGGTCAGTATCTGGTCAGCTTTCACGTCGCGTAACACTTGCCGGATGCGGCTCGGCCAAATCACTTCCAACTCTTTGATCAGCCTGCTCGCGCCCAGCCCGAAGTGCACGCGCGGATCGCTCGAACACGCGTAGCCCACCGCCGTGGTGGCCTCGTTCCACTGCGAGCGCCAATCGTCGGTGATGATTTTGATCTTCGCGCCCAGGCCCATGCGGTTGCTCTTCGTGCCCACCAGCTTCAGTAGAATCCAATGGTGCCCGTTCGCCGTGATGTTGTGGAAGAGCTTCACCTGACCATTCAGTGACGTCACCACTGCATCGATACGCCCGTCGTTGTCCAGGTCGCCAAACGCCACGCCGCGATGCGCTCCGGGAATCTGAAAATCAGGCCCGGCCTGCGGTCCTACTTCTGCAAATTTGCCGTTACCCAGATTGCGAAAGATGGAATTCGGCTCTGGATACGCTTGTGCGGGAACCGCCTCGTGAATGTTGTCCATCACATTGGCGCGCGCCACAAACAAATCCTTCCAGCCGTCGTTGTCAAAATCGAAAACGCCGTTGCTCCAGCCCGTCATGCGGTTGGTCAGCTGCCCCAGCCCGCTGGGAAACGTCTCATCGACAAACACGCCCTTGCCTTGATTCAGATAAAGAGGGAAATCTTCGTGTTCCACGGCCGTGTGCCAGATATCCGGCTTGCCGTCGTTGTTCACGTCGCGGAAATCCGATCCCATACCGCTCAGCGCGTTGCCGTCAGGCGAGTAGGCAACGCCTGCCACCACGCCCACTTCTTCAAACTTCTTGCCGCCAATGTTATGGAAGAGAAAATTCGGCGTCGTATCGTTGGCCACAAATGCGTCCATGTAGCCGTCTCCGTCCATATCGGCAAAGCTCACACTCATGCCCTTGCCCCACGCGGCGGCAATACCCGTTTCCACTGACACATCGGTAAACGTGCCGTCGCCGTTGTTGCGGTAGAGCGTGTTGTGCAGAGGCGCGTATTTGTTCGGGTGACAGTAGGCGCGTAGTCCCTCCTTCAGCGCGCAATAAGGGTCGTGATTCGCCTCCCACACGCAGTAGTTCACCACAAACAAATCCAGCAGCCCGTCGTTGTTGTAGTCAAACCAGCCGGCGCCAACCGACCACATCTTTTTGCCGTTGTGCAGCACGCCGCGCACGCCGGCCTTCTCCGTCACGTCGGTAAACGTGCCGTCGCCGTTGTTGTGGAAGAGTTGATTGTCCGTCACATTCGCCACAAACATATCAGCGCGGCCATCGTTGTCGTAGTCGCCCACGGCCACGCCCATGCCGTAGCCCTTGCCTGCCACGCCGGCCTTCTCCGTCACGTCTGTAAACGTGCCGTCGCCATTGTTGCGATACAAGCGATTCCAATAGTCGGGCGTTACTTTTTCGAGCGACGGTATCTCCGCGCCATTCACCAGGTAGATGTCCAGCAGTCCATCGCCGTCGTAGTCGAACAAGCCGACTCCGCAGACCATCGTCTCCACTTGATTCTTATATGGAGTCGCGCAGTTGCGCGTCACAAACTCCAGCCCCGAGCGATCCGCGATCTCCTCAAAGCGTATGGGCGAAGCCGTTGCCGCGGTCTGCGCGGCCGCAACGGCGCGCAACGTGCGCGGCGTCAGTGCCGAGGCCGTGACTGCCGCCATGGCTCTCAGCAACTGACGCCGATCGAAGTGCGTGGGTTTACGAATCTGCATGCAGGGAAGTGCTACTCGTGAATCTCGAAGTCGGCGTGCTGCTCGGCCAGCGAACTGCCGCCCACCCACGCAGTGTAGCGCGTCGGCTCCACCACCGCCTTACCCGCGTTGTTGTAGAACATCAGCTCGTTGAAGCCCAACTTGAAGCTCACTGTCTTCTCCTCGCTCGGCGCCAGTGTCACACGTTCAAACCCCTTCAAGCTGCGCACCGGTTGCGACAGGCTGGCACCCAGATTGCGCACGTAACACTGCACCACCTCGGTGGCCTTCACCTTGCCGGTATTCTTCACTGTCGCGGTCACCGTCACCAGCGCGTTGGACTTCGCGTTGCTCGCCTCAGCTAGCGGCACTGCTTCGCGCGACACCTTCACATCCGAGTACGCGAACGTGGTATAGCTCAATCCGAAGCCGAACGGGAACAGTGCGTCGTTGGGCGCGTCAATGTAGCGTGAGATGAAGCGCGCATCGCCTGTGTTGGGCTTGCTCAGGTCGATGCCCACCGGCGGACGGCCCGTCGGCAACTGGTTATAGTAGAGCGGCTCCTGGCCCACCGTGTAAGGGAAGCTCATCGGCAGCTTGCCGCTCGGCGCAACATCGCCATACAGAACGTTGGCCAGCGCGCTCCCCGCTTCGGTTCCGGGGAACCACGCTTCCACAATCGCCGGCACGTGGGCAGCGGCCCAGTTCAACACCAGCGGACGTCCCGAGAAAATCACCAGCACCGCTGGTTTGCCGGTCGCGGCTACTGCCTCCAGCAATTGCTGCTGGTTTCCGGGCAAATCAAGTTGCGTGCGCGATCCACCTTCGCCGCTCATCTCCGAGGACTCGCCCAGCGCCAGCACGACAAGGTCAGCATTCTTCGCCGCATCCATCGCGGCCGCAAATCCATCCGTGCTCGTGCCGCTGATCTCGGTTCCTTGCTCGTACACAACCGATCCGCCATCGGACTTGGCGCGCGCTTCCAGTGCATCCTTCAGTGTCACCACGCCCGGAGTGCGGCCGCCGCCCCAGTTGCCCACCATCTCCGAGGAGTTGTCGGCCAGCGGTCCAATCAGCGCAATCTTCCGCGCCGAATTCGCTAGCGGCAGCAGCGAAGCGCCATCCACCGGCTCGTTGCGCAACAGCACCAGCGATTCCTCAGCCGCCTGCCGTACCAGCGTGCGATGCGCATCCACCGGCGCGGTCACTTCGGTCCCGGTCGCGTACGGATGCTCGAAGATGCCGAGCGCGATCTTCACGCGCAGCACGCGCCGCACGGCCTCGTCGACCACCGCCATTGGCACCTTGCCCGACTTGATGAGCGCAGGCAATTCCATGTCGTAGTAGTGTGACATCATGTCCACATCCACGCCCGCCGTCAGTGCCTTGCGTGCCGCGGTCGCCGCGTCCAGTGCGACGCCGTGATTGCGCAGCTCCATCACTGCCGTGTAGTCGGAAACCACAAAGCCGTTGAAGCCCCACGTGTCGCGCAGTACGTCCTGCAGCAAAAAGCGATTCGCCGTGGCCGGCACGCCGTTCAGCGAATTGAAGGCGCTCATCATCGTCGCCGCGCCGGCTTCCACCGCGGCCTTGTACGGCGGCAGATAATCCTGTTGCAGCTTGCTCAGCGACATGTCCGTAGTGTTGTACTCGCGTCCGGCCTCCGCATCGCCGTACGCGGCAAAGTGCTTCACGCTTGCCGCCACGGCGTCGGGCTTGGAGAGATCGCCGCCCTGATAGCCGCGAATGTAGGCCCGCGCCATCGCCGCGCCCAGATACGCATCTTCGCCGGCACCTTCCTGCGTGCGTCCCCAGCGCGGATCGCGCGAGATATCGACCATCGGCGAGTAGAACCACTTCACGCCCGCCGTTGTCGACTCGGCAGCGGAAATGTGCGAACACTGCTCCACCAATGCCGGATCGAATGTCGCAGCAAGCCCCAGCGGAATCGGATACACCGTGCGGTAGCCGTGCAGAATATCCGCGCCAAACAGCAGCGGAATATGCAGGCGGCTCTTCTCCACTGCCGCGCGCTGGAAGGCGTTGGTCCTTTCCGCGCCCACCACGTTCAGCATCGTGCCCAGCTGCCCGGTTGCGGCCAGTTCCATCGGGTTGATCTTGATGTGCGTATCCGGATTCTTGCCGGGAGCCTGCACCTGGTTGGCCAGCACGGCGTTTGCGGTGTCCGTCACATCGCCATACTGCACCAGCTGGCCCAGCTTCTCTTCCAGCGTCATCTGCTTCAGCAGCGCATTCACGCGCTTCTCGATTTCGGGCGACGCAAGCTGCTTGTTGGCTGGCGCTGGTTTGGCCGGTACGGCATAC
>DASVLI010000124.1:0-7646 GCA_036384955.1 Occallatibacter sp. | reverse complement strand
CTTGTTCGTGTAGATCAACCAAGCGAAGTGGTGCTGGGTGATTTGGAGAAGATGGATGATGACATACATGTCATACGCGTCTTTTCCGAGGATGAGCACAAGCCATCAAAAGATATGACGCCAGCATCGTATCTTCCGCCGTCTATCACCCATTTGAATGACGACCTTCTCGCGCAGCTCGACTTGCCGAAAATGGAGTCGTTCTGGTTTACGGCCAAGGATGGCGTGAAGGTGCAGGGCTTTCTGATCCGGCCACCGGCGTTCGATGCGGCGAAGAAGTATCCGGTGAAATTCCTGATTCACGGCGGACCGCAGGGGGCTTGGGGCGATGCGTGGTCGTATCGCTGGAATGCGGAGCTGTTTGCGGCTAATGGCTACGTGGTGGTGATGATCAATCCGCGCGGTTCGGCCGGCTACGGGCAGGCCTTTGTGGATGGGGTGAACGGGGACTGGGGCGGCAAGCCCTATACCGACCTGATGACGGGTCTGGATTACGCCGAGGCGCACTATTCATTCATCGACAAGACGCGGGAGTGCGCGCTGGGCGCCAGTTACGGCGGCTACATGGCCAACTGGGTGCTGGGCCACACGACGCGCTTCAAGTGCATTGTGAGCCACGACGGCATGTTCAACGCGGAGTCGGCCTTTGGGGCGACGGAAGAGGACTGGTTCAACACCTGGGAGTTCAAGGGCGCGCCGTGGGATTACTATGGCAAGCCGGACAGCGAGAATCCGTTCCGCAAGTTTTCGCCGTCGCTCTACGCCAGGAACTTCAAGACGCCGACGCTGGTAGTGCACTCGCAACTGGATTACCGGCTGGATGTGAGCGAGGGCTTTCAGCTTTTCGACACGCTGCAACTGCTGAAGGTGCCGTCGAAGATGCTGTACTTCCCGGACGAGGGGCACTGGGTGCTGAAGCCGCAGAACTCGCGCCTTTGGTACAAGACGGTGAATGACTGGGTGGACCAGTGGACCAGTAAAGCGGGGAAGTAGGACGACGGTGCAACGGGATGTGCACTCCCAGGTCTCAGAATCGAGACCTGGGGCACCGACAATGAGGCGCATTGAAAATAGGTAGGTTGCAGATTTTAAACTGGCCGAGATAGCGCCAAAAACCTAAAAGTGCAAGGCTGTAGCGCAAAACTAGCACAAAATCTCATATCGAGTCTACGGACCGGTACAGCTGTGGTACGTGCTGTCTCTATGTCACAGTTGCGCGGAAAGACCAGCAGATCAGTCACTAACTATTTGGTGGCGGGACTACGGTCGCATCGGTAGAGGATTAGAGTTATTGCGGGGGAGTGAATGGTCGATTCCGCCAGAGCCAATATGCTGCGATTCAATTTTGAATTGGACGCAATTGACGATATTGCCCCTTGGGGAAATGGCGATGATAGGACGCTGCATTGGTTTGGCCTTACCTCAGGACGATATTGGATTTCGACCCCGTTAGGCGAGGCTTTGCGATACACCGACGATCAGATGCGTGAGTGGGGCGGCGGCTCGCCCTACGTCGATTATCAAATTGCGCGAATCTTCGAGGATCTTCAATGTGTGCTCCCAAGTGCACTTGAGCCTGTTCCTCCAGAAATTGCAGCTCTCATTTCCGACGGCGGTTGGATGGAATCCGTTGAACAGCAACTGGCCTCGCTCGACGAATCTGATGAAGGGAAGAAGTTGTACGAGACCTTTTGGGATGCGACGGATTGGTACGGTCAACGATCAGTCGATACGGCCTACTTAGTCGATGGGCCGAACTTCTATTTCTGGCGCATTGAAGATGAAGTTCATTTCCGCTGGAGGATTCACGGTGAAAGCGCCAAACGCAGATGGTTTTTGCCCCAAGGACAATTCACAGTCGCTGCAGAACAGTTTGAATCTGCGGCATATTGTTTCTTTGAAGAGGTCCTCGCGAAGACTCAAGAACGAATTGAGAGAATTGCAACGACAGGTTGGCATCGTACAGATTGCAAGCTCGATGTCCCGCTATTGGTCAGTGAACAGCGGCAACGATCTGGTTGGATCGGCGAATTGAGAAAACGGCGGCCTAAGACGGATTGGGATGCAGTTCGGAAACTCGTCAACAGGTTATCAACAGAGCTTTCTATACCAAATCCGATCAACCATTGACGCACCGAGCGCAATATTTCTGGGATTCGAAACCGGCGTGATCGTTGGAGCACAGAATTAGCACAAAACTTTCATCGTAATTCTCAACGTATGCACGTTATTGGGCTTGGAACGCGTTCGAGACCTGGGGCACCCGGGCACAGTTGAAGCGGGCCTAGTTGAAGTAGGCCCGGTTCTTTTCGGCGAACTCCGCCTTGTCGGCGGGCAGATCGTCGATTGCATAGATGGCGCCCGAGGGGCAGACGCTGATGCAACTGCCGCAGTCGATGCACTCATCGGGGTTGATGTAGACCTGGGAGACGGTTGCGGCCGCGGGGTCGTCCTGCTGGGGCGCAATGGCCGCGGTGGCGCACTCGCTCACGCAGGCAAAATCCTTCACACATGCATCGGTAACTACGTAGGCCATAATGACATTCTCCTTGCCGGGCGGTTGCGCCCTCCGTCTTCGGAGCGGCTGCATCCCGGACCCTTCGCAATCAAGTTGACGCTTTCAGCAGGGAGTGACGCCCCTGGTCTGGTTGGGCCGGATTTCTCCGGTCCTGCACGCGCGCCATTATTGAAAGCGTACCCAGAGCCGGGGTGAGGTGCAGGTGACTCGGGTCACAGTCCACGGAGGGGTTTCCCAGATTGAGCTATGCTTGGGGCGTGCCGGCGGTTCCGGCTTTTGATTCGGTTGGATTGAGGGTGCGATGACGTTTGCGCGCAAGACGGCGAAGGCTCCGCTGAACGAGGCCGGGCTGTACGAGTACGCGGTGAAGGCCCTGGGGCGGCGGATGCGCACCGAAACAGAGCTGCGGCGGCTGATGCAGACGCGCGTGGAGCCGGGCGAGCACGGGCTGGCGGTGGTGGCGGCGGTGGTGGCGCGGCTGAAGGAGCAGCGGTATCTCGACGACAAATCGTACGCGGAGACGTTTACGCGGCTGCGGCATGAGAACGAGAAGCTGGGGCAGCGGGCGGTGCGGCAGAAGCTGGCGATGAAAGGGGTTCCGCGGGCGATTGCCGAGCAGGCCGTGGAGGCGCGCTACGGCGGCGGGGACGAGGAGAAGCTGGCGCGGCAGCACCTGGAGCGCAAGCGCATTGGCAAGCCCGCCAACGAGAAGGAGACCGCTCGGGTGATGCGGCGGCTGGTGGCAGCGGGCTTTTCAACCGGCGTGATTTACAAGGTTCTGCGCCAGTGGGACGTGCCGGAGGAAGCGCTGGCGGCGCTGGAGAACCTTGAAGACGCGGTGAAAAGCGAGGGCGTTGGCGACGGCGAGTGAACAGCGCGCGGAACAGGCGCGTATTCCTGGCAGGGTTCTTTCCATAGAGACAGGGAGAGTGCATGGCACTACCGGCAGCGGCTGCGGTTCCAGTTTTGGCAATTGACGCGCTGGCCAGGCGGTTTGGCGCGGTGCAGGCG
This sequence comes from Occallatibacter sp., assembly GCA_036384955.1. Taxonomy (GTDB): domain Bacteria; phylum Acidobacteriota; class Terriglobia; order Terriglobales; family Acidobacteriaceae; genus Telmatobacter. Next base: position 4,117 of record DASVLI010000124.1, on the reverse strand, counting down.
CTGCGGGGCGTTTCGCTCACGGTGCAGGCGGGGGAGTGCCTGGGATTTCTGGGGCCGAACGGAGCGGGCAAAAGCACGCTGATACGCGCGATTGCCGGGCGGGTGATGCCCGACGCGGGCACGGTGGAAGTGCTGGGCTCGCCGGCCGGTTCGCCCGTAGCGCGCGCGGCGCTGGGCTGGGTGCCGCAGGAGCTGGCGGTGTATCCGCGGCTGACGTGCCGGGAAAATCTTGAGGTGTTTGGGCGCTTTCACGGGCTGCGCGGCAGCAAGCTGGCGGCGCAGGTGAAGTGGTGCCTGGAATGGGCGGCGCTGGAAGACCGCGCGGATACGGTGGCCAAGACGCTTTCCGGCGGCATGAAGCGGCGGCTGAACATGGCGGCAGGCATGATTCACCAGCCGCGGATTGTGCTGATGGACGAGCCGACGGTGGGTGTGGATCCGCAATCGCGCAACCGGATTTTCGAAATGATTGAGGCGCTGCGGGCCGAGGGCATGGCGATTGTGTACACCACGCACTATATGGAAGAGGCGGAGCGGCTGTGTGATCGCATCGCGATTATCGACCACGGCACGGTGATTGCGATGGGCACGGCGGCGGAGCTGGTGGAGCAGACGTTTGCCGGGCGCAGCCAGGTGCTGATTCGCTTTGCGGGCGATGCGGCGCAGGCCGAGGCGTGGGTGAAGACGGAAGGCGGCCGGATGGCTGAAGGACAGGCGGAGTTCACGATTGCGCAGCCGGCCGAGGCGGGCAGGCTGCTTGAAGCGGCGTCGCACGCGGGCCTGGAAGTGGCGGATTTGGCGCTGCGGCGGCCGAATCTTGAGTCGGTGTTTCTGCACCTGACGGGGAAGGAGCTGCGCGATTGATTTTTGCGATTGTACGAACCGCATTTGCCGCGTTGCGACGCGACCGCATGGCGCTGCTGCTCAGCTTCCTGCTGCCGATTGCGTTTTTCATGGTGTTCGCGATGATTTTTGGCGGGCAGCGCGACTCGACGCCGAAGATAACGCTTCTGGTGGTTGACGAGGACAAGACAAAAACTTCAGGCGAACTGGTGCAGGCGCTGCAGCGCGAAAGCGGGCTACGCGTGCAGACGCGCGCTGCCGACAAGAACGGCGTGCGCCAACCCGACTACACTGCTGCGACGGCCGAAGCCGCGGTGCGCGCAGGCAATGCGCCGGTGGCGATTGTGATTCCGAAGGGTTTTGGCGAGCAGCCGATCAGCTTTGGGCCTGCGGCCGGGGGCACGCGCATCCGGCTGATGAGCGATGCCAGCGACGCGATTGCGCCGCAGATGGTGAACGGGCTGCTGCAGAAGGCGGTGATGAGCTCGATGCCGGAGACGATGGCCGAGCAGGGGATGAAATTTACGGGCCAGGGGCTGGGCGGATTGACGCCAGCGCAGGACAAGCGGATGAAGGAAAACCTGGACGCGCTGCACAGGAGTCTTGCGCAACGCGATGCGGATCGTGCCGCGGGCAAAAGCACGGACGACTCGGGCAACGGCGGCTTGATTGCGGTGGACACGCAGGCGGTGGTGGGCGACAACAAGCCCAACCCGATGATTTCGTTTTACGCGGCGGCGTTTGGGGTGATGTTTCTGCTGTGGACGACGAGCGGAGCGGCGGGGTCGCTGCTGGATGAGGCCGACTCCGGCACGCTGGACCGGGTGCTGAGCTCGCGCGTTTCGATGGGAATGCTGCTGGCCGGCAAGCTGGTTTTTGCCATGCTGCTGGCGTTTACGCAGCTGGTGGTGATGTTTGTGTTTGGATGGCTGGTGTTCCGCGTGGACCTGCCGCATCATATTCCGGGTTTTGTGGTGATGGGGCTGACAACGTCGTTTGCGGTGGCGGCGTTTGGCATGCTGCTGGCCAGCGTGTGCCGCTCGCGCGCGCAGCTCGGCGCGCTGTCCACGCTGCTGATTATGACGATGTCGGCGGTGGGCGGAAGCATGTTTCCGCGCTACCTGATGCCGGAGGCGATGCAGAAGGCCGGACTGTTCACGCTGAATGCGTGGGCCATCGATGGGTTTACCAAGGTGTTTTGGCGCGACTTGCCGGTGACCTCACTGGGGCCGCAGGTGGGCGTGCTGCTGGGAGCCGGGCTGGTGATGTTCGCGCTGGCGCGGAGGATTGCGCGGCGCTGGGAGGCGGCGTAGGGGGCTAGCCTTCTGGCAAAAGCTTGACGCCGGGGACGTCGAAGTCGCGGCGATTTTCAGTCCATACCATGCATCCGCGGCCGATTGCCGCCGCAGCGATCATCATGTCGTCCAGAGTATGTGTGCGGCCAAGCTTCCTCCGCGAACGGACGAGGTCTCCAGCGCGCTGAGCTGTTGAGGCAGAGATGGGCAGGCACTCCATCGACGAGAGCAAGCGCTCTGTCCGGATTTCTTCCCCGGACCGCATGCCTGCGTGCAGTTCGGCAACATTCACGGCGCAGGTGAATAGCTCCGCTCCCGTCACTGCCAACTGTGCCAGACGTTGAAGCTCCAGTTTGCGGCCGTTCAGCACGTGAATGAGTACGCAGGTGTCGAGAAGAACGCGGACCTTCCGGCTCTGCGTCATGCTTTGCGCTCTTTGCTTAGCCGCTCCAGCCGCTTCTGGCGCGGGCTTTGCTGGCGGCGAAGCTGGCGCACCCAGGCCGCGGCGCCTATGGCCTCAATGTCAGGGTGATCTTCGGGCTTCCAGGCGGGCGTGTCGCTTTCCAGGAAGGCCAGCAGCTTGCGGCGGCGCACTTCCTTCTCCGCGGTCTCCACCAGAAAGGCGGAGCGGCCCCGCGGTCCCGCGAGCTTGTCAATCTCGCGGGCCAGTTCCTCGGGGAGAATCACGTGTGCTCTGACTGTGCCCATAGCTTAGGCCCACTCCTTGTGTGCCTACCGAAGTATAGCGTGGATTCGGGTTTTTCTGTGTCGACTGCCTACATGGCCTTGTCCAGCTCGGTCAGGACTTCGGCTGCGGTGGTGCGGACGCCGTGCTCGTGGCTGATTTTGCGATGGGTCACCGTGCCGTCGCGGCTGAGCAGAAACGTGGAGGGGTAAGCCGTTTCGGCGGGCGCATCCCAGCGCAGGCCATACAAATTGGTAAAGACGTAATCCGGATCGATGACCAGGTGATAGTTCGAGGGGAGCTGCTGGGCGTGCTCCAGAAACTCCTGCGCGTGCTGGGCCAGGTTGCCGGCGGGGCCGGGATAGACGAGCAGAAGCTGTGCGCCTTTGGCGGCGAAGTCGGCGGCATGCGCTTCGAAGTCGTGGGCCTGGCGCTGGCAGTAAGGGCATTGGTAGCCGGGATAACCGCGCAGCACAATCAGCACCACCGGGCCTTGTTCAAGCAGGCCGTGCAGGCTGACTTCCGCGCCTTCGGGAGTTTTGAGGGTGAAGCCGGGCGCTTTGCTGCCGACCTGGGGCGTTGCGTTTTGGGCGTGGACAGCGGGCAGGCACAGGGCCAGCGCGCCAAGCAGCGTGGCGCGAATCAGGGAAGCCGAGCGAGAGAGCAAGAACATCCATTCCTCCTTGGTCGTGCTTCGAATAGGAGTGCGCGGCGGGCGGGAAGGTTACACGCAGCGCAGGGCCAATTACACTAAGTGAGTCATGCAATATCGCACGGGAAACGACATTCGCGAGCAGTTTCTGCGCTTTTTTGAGACGAAGGGACACCGCAGGGTGCACTCCTCTTCGCTGGTGCCGCACAACGATCCGACGCTGCTTTTTGCCAACGCGGGCATGAACCAGTTCAAGGACCTGTTCCTTGGGGCGGAGAAGCGCGAGTACAGCCGCGCGACCACGAGCCAGAAGTGCGTGCGCGCCGGCGGCAAGCACAACGATCTCGAGAACGTCGGCTTTACGCGGCGGCATCACACCTTCTTCGAGATGCTGGGGAACTTCAGCTTCGGCGACTACTTCAAAAAGGACGCGATTGCGTTTGCGTGGGAGCTGATTACCAGCGACGAGTGGTACGCGATTCCCAAGGACAAGCTGTACGTGACCATCTTTGAGGGCGACCCGGCCAACGGGGTGCCGCGCGACGACGAGGCCGAGCAGTTTTGGATGGCTGTCGGCGTGCCGAAGGAGCGCATCTTCGAGTACGGGCTGAAGGACAACTTCTGGCAGATGGGCGAGACGGG
>DASVLI010000123.1:0-3384 GCA_036384955.1 Occallatibacter sp. | reverse complement strand
TCGGGATACTTTTCCTGCAATTGAATGCCGATTTCCTCGGCATCGGTCCACATGATTTCTCGCGGCATTCTTTTCCTTATGAGGCGGGCTGAAGCCCGCAGATCAATCAAATTGGCTACGCGCTGGCACGGCTAAAGCCGTGCCCTTTCAAAACTGCGCCTTCGATTGAGTTTTTCCGCGGCCTGTAAAAGCCGAATGCTACTTGCCTTCGGCCAGGGTGAGCGGCTTGCCTTCAGAGGTGTAGTTGCGATTCCACTTGGGGATTTCGACCACGTAGTTGCCGGGGCCGGTGATGACGGCCTGGCAGCCGAGGCGCGAGTTGAGCTGCTGATCGGCAGCCATGTCCATGCGGTCGAGCTCATCGTCGTCGGCCGGGGTGATGCCGGTCTGATCCTTGATCCAGAGATGGCAGGTGGTGCAGGCGCAGACACCGCCGCAGGCGTGATCGAGGAAGATACCGAAGTTCTCGGCCACGTCGAGGAACGACATGGGCTTGCCGTGATGGTCGTAGGGCATGGTGCCGTATTCGAATTCGACGGTCTTGCCCTCCGGCTCAAAGGTGACTCGGACAAGCTTCTCTGGCGGGATGTTGGTGGTGTTGACTTGGCTCATGATCTTGTCCTCGGTTCGTGCTTTCCCAGGTTTCAGAATCGGGACCTGGGGCACCCATCCTTGTGTTGTGAGCGCCTTGCTTCAGCGCTTCGTTATTTGAACTCGGCCGGCGCCATGGGATGCGGCGCGGTGAGTCCGTCGTCATCGAGTCCGGTGTTGGTAATGTCTTTGCCGCGAATGGCGGAGGTGACTGCGGCGTCCATCATCAGCTCGGCCAGACGCTGCGTGGAGCGGTCGAGTGCGACGGTGGCTTCGCGAATCACGGTTACATCTTCGCCCACCTTGGCTGCTGCCAGGCGATCGCGCGCGGCTTCGATGGCCGACTGCTCTTCGCCGGCGAGCGCCGCCCACGCGGGATTGTTTTTTGCCTGCTCGACCTTGGTAAGGATGGACTCGGCCTCGTTACGGGCTTCGATGAGCAGACGTTTGGCGAAGTCGTCTTCGGCGTGATCGAAGGAGTCAAGAATCATGGCTTCGACCTGCTCATCGGTGAGGCCGTAGGTTGGCTTGACTTCAATCTCAGACTGCTTACCCGAGCGCTGCTCGCGCGCGGAAACGCGGAGAATGCCGTCGGCGTCGATAAGGAATTTGACCTCGATGCGCGGCAGACCGGCGGACATGGGCGGAATACCTTTGAGGTCAAAGCGCGCCAGTGAGCGGCAATCTTCGGCCAGCTCGCGCTCGCCCTGCACCACGTGAATGGCGACGTTGGTCTGCCCGTCGACGCCAGTAGTGAAGTGCTCAGTGGCTGAGGCGGGAATGGTGGAATTGCGCTGGATGATTTTGGCGACCACTCCGCCGAGAGCCTCAATGCCGAGCGAGAGCGGCGTGACGTCGAGAAGCAGCAGTTCTTCGGTGGCGGCAGAGGCGCCGGCAAGAATGTCGGCCTGCACGGCGGCACCGAGGGCGACTACTTCGTCGGGGTTGAGATCGGTGTGCGGCTTTTTGCCGCGCGCACTCAGCTGAAAGAGATCGTCGACGAGCTTGCGCACCGCGGGAATACGCGTGGAGCCGCCGACCAGAACCACTTCGTCAATCTGCTCGGGCTTGACGCCGGCATCGGCCATGGCCTGCTTGCAGGGGCCGGCGGTGCGGTCGAGAATGCCTTCGATGAGCGACTCGAAAACGTCGCGCGGAATTTCGCGCTGGTAGCGGTCGCCGTTGGGCAGCTCGATGTCGAAGCGCGCAACATCGGTCGAGGAGAGTTGAATCTTGGCGTCGATAGCGGCCTTGCGCAAAGCCTGCACGGCGCTGGGATGCTGGCGCAGATTGACACCGTGCTCGGAGTAAATCTCGTCGAGAGCAATGGTGAGCAAGAGATTGTCGATGTCGTCGCCACCCAGATGGGTGTCGCCGTTGGTCGACTGTACTTCGAAGATGCCGTCGTTGAGCTTGAGGATGGAGATGTCGAAGGTGCCGCCGCCGAGGTCGTAGACGGCAATGGTGCCTTCTTTGGCGCGGTCGAGTCCGTAGGCCAATGCGGCGGCTGTAGGCTCGTTGACCAGGCGCAGCACTTCAAGGCCGGCCATGCGGCCCGCGTCCTTGGTGGCTTGGCGCTGCGCATCGTTGAAGTACGCAGGCACAGTGATGACCGCGGCAGAAACCGGATCGCCGAAGAAGCGCTCGGCGTTGCGCTTGAGCTGGCGCAGGATGTAAGCCGAGATTTCAGGCGGGGTAAAACGCAGCTCGCCCAACTGGATGCGCGGTACTTCGCCAGGTTCTGCATCGCTGGCCAGGCGGAAGGGGAAAAACTTCAGCTCGTTCTGCACCTCGTCGAAGCTGCGGCCCATGAGGCGCTTGACGGAGTAAATGACGCGCTCCGGCGTTTCAATGAGCACGCGGCGCGCGCTGTTGCCCACGGTGACAGTGGGGCGGCCACCGGGCGGCATGGGGTCGAGCGCCACCACGGACGGCACCAGATTCGAGCCGTCGACGCCGGGAATGACCACCGGCTTTTCACCCTCCATATAAGCGACCAGGGAATTGGTGGTTCCGAGGTCGATGCCAACTACGCGTCCATCCGCCATTGTCTAGTTCGAAGCTCCCAGTGCGTCCGTCACGTCACGGACCAGATTGTTGAGGTAGCGGCGCCGGTCGAGCAGCGCGATCATGGTTTTTTGCGCGGCCTGGCGCGCAGCGTCGGCCCCGTCGTCCCACGCGTTCCACTGCGTGCGCAGTTCAGTGTCAACGTCGTCGAGCAGGCCATCGAATTTTCTCTTGGCCTCGGTCAGGCTTTGCTGCAGCTCGGGGTCGGTTGCACCGGCCTCACGCGCGGCGCGCATTTCCTCAAGCTGCATGTTCAGATCGAAGACTTCTTCGAGCAGATCGGCCGGCACACGCGAGGGATCGATGCGATTTTTGCCGCTGTGCTCTTCGCCAATCTCAGCGCCGGAAAGTTTGAGCAGATATTCGGTGCGCTTGATGGGGTCGCGCAGGGTGCGATAGGCATCGTTGAGGAAGGCGGTGTCGGCCAGACTCCAATCCTTCTCAGCGGCAGAGGCGCGCGCAAAGCGGTCGGGATGCAGCTTGCGGCTAAGCTTGTGGAACTGATGCTCGAGCTCGCCTAGGTCCAGGTCGAGCCGGGGGACGAGTCCAAAGACGGAAAAATAGTTGCCCCCGATGGGCGGCTGAATTTTGCTGCAATGCGGACAGAAGAGCGTGGACTCATTGTGGGCCACCGAGCAGGCCCAACAGGCCACCGGAACCGCGGAGTCAAGAACCTTCAACATCGAAGTCCATCCTTCCAAGCTCTTTGCGTAAGAATGGGACCCA
>DASVLI010000122.1:0-10251 GCA_036384955.1 Occallatibacter sp. | reverse complement strand
CACGCCCCTCCCGAAACTCCAAAGATCGACAATAGGTATTGTGAGAATTCACGCTCGCCTCTTCATATTGCTAGCCGCTGAGTCGCCGGTCGGAGTCGTCATTCGTCGCGGTCCGAGCGGTCAGGTGCTTCTTATCAAGTGGGACCTCGAAACGGATACCTTTGAACATGGCCAGTGGCTAAAGGGAAGAGTTTACGAACGACGTTGTGATCTTTCGCCTGACGGGAAATTGCTCCTGTATTTCGCTTCAGATCAACGTCGAGCAATGTCGAGTTGGACAGCTGTTAGCCGTCCGCCGTACTTCACGGCACTTGCGCTATGGCCCAAGAACAGTACATATGGCGGCGGCGGTATCTTCGAGTCAAGAACGAAGGTCCTCCTCGATTGCCAGGAATGGGAAGAAAGTCAAGTCGCGGAAGGCTTTTCAATTCCAAACTGGCTAAGCTTCGGACTACTCGGCCGTCGCGGTGGCTGGGAGGATTTTGACCTGTCGTCACCCTGGTCGCTCCGTCTTCAAAGAGATGGTTGGAAACTTATGCAGCATCCGACCAAGACAAAGGACGAATTCGGAGCAAGTATGCGACTTGAACTCGATCCTCCATTCGTTTGGCAAAAGGCTCATCCGATGAGATCAGACGATCTTGCAATTCAAATGTCGATCCTCGGCATCGGCGGGCAAAACCGACCATCCGTTCTGGCCGAACACCGAGTAGTGGGAAAGGAAGGCTACGTCGGTCAGATTGGAGAAAGTGACTGGGCGGACTGGGCACAGAATGGCGATCTCCTCTTTGCGCGATCAGGTTGCATATTTCGACTTCGCTGCAAAAATGGAAAGTTCGGCCCGGTCGAGGAATGCGAGCAGATCGCCGACTTTAATGGGCTGCAGTTCCGCCGATGCGAGGCCCCGGATAGTGCCCGATCCTGGCCCAAGAGCACGCCAAAACAGAGAGGTTAAGTTTTTGCGGGCGAGTGACCGTCCACCCGCCAGTGATCGCTCGGTAAACATTCCGTACGCCTCCGGCATGGATGCTACTGCTTCTTCGCAAATTCATGCCCCGGCGGGGCGACGCGCACCCCCCAAAAAACAAGCAGGGCGGGGAATCATCCCCGCCCTGCGTTCTTTTCACTGCTCGCTATTTCGTCAGCTGGTCCAGCAGCACCTTGGCCTTCAGCGCCAGGGTGTGCGCGCCGTCCACATCGCCGGAGCCCAGCGCCGACCGCGCCTGCTTCAAAAACTCCGTAATCTGCGCGGCGGTCTTCTTCTCCGTATCGCTCAGCGGCCGCGTAATCTGCTTCAGCGCGCGATCCGTCGACTGAATCGACGCATCCGTCTGGCTGCGCAGGTCGCTGCCATCGCCCGACGAGAGCTGTCCAATCGCGCTCACCGACGGTGTCTCTCCGTTCGAAGCCTGCTGCACCGGCTTGGGCGCGGGCTTTTTGTGATGCACCGGCGGCTTGGGTTCTCCCTCGGCAGGCTTGGTCGTATCGGTTTTCGTTGTGTTGTCGGCTGGCGTCGAAATTACCGGCGGCGGCAGATCGCCGGGCGCCGGTGAAGGCACGGGCGCCTGATTCGGCGTGTCCTCAATCGGCGGAGCCAGAGGTTGATTGATCACCTGCGGCTGCTTATGAAAACACCCCGTCAGTATCAGCGGTAATAGCCACGCGACACTGCGCAATCCTGCCTTCATCCCTGTATCCCCTCGTTGTGCTCAGCAACCACCGGCTGCAGATGCCGGCGTCCCCATTCCACGGCGGCGAGAGGAATTCGCAAACGGAACTCCGTGCCATGGCCTATCTCCGATTGTACGTCCACACTGCCGTGGTGCAACTGGAGAATCCGATAGGTCATCGCCAGTCCAATGCCGCTGCCGCTGGACTTGGTGGTGAAGTAGAGGTCGAAAATCTTGTCGCGAATCTCCTCTGGAATGCCGCCGCCCTGGTCGCTAATCCGCAGCACGGCATTCTTGCGGTCTTCCTCCAGCACCACACGCAGCGTGCCGCCTTCCGGCATGGACTGCGCGCCGTTTTCAATCACGTTGATCACCGCCTGCTTCAGCAGGTCGGCATCCACGTTGGCCAGCATCGGCGTTGCCGGCAGCTTGTTCTCCAGCGTCACCTGCCGCCGCTCCAGCTCCTCCACGCTCAGCGCCAGCACCTCGCCCACAACACTGCGCAAGTCCTGCTCGCGCAGTTGCAGCTCCACCGGCCGCGAGAAGTCCACCAGCGTCTGCACCACGCGGTCCAGCCGGTGAATCTCTGCCTCAATCACGTCCAGGTGCCGCATGGCCGGCTGGTTGTCGCCGCCCAGCTTGTTCTTCAACAGCTCCAGGTGCACCACAATCGCGTTGATCGGGTTCTTCACCTCGTGACCCACGCCGCTGGTCAGCCTGCCAATGGCCGCCATGCGCCGCGAAAGCTCCAGCTCCGACTCGATGGCTTGCACCGATTCGAGATCGTGCAACGTGACCAGCGCGCCCAGCCCCTGGTGCGTGTCGTTCTCGAAGATGAAGTCAATCGAGGCCTGCACCAGGCGGCCCGTCTCCGTTTGAATCTCCTCCGACGCCATCGACTGGCGCCCCTCGAACGCCGCGCGCAGCGTGCGCCCCAGCACCGTGAACTCGTCGAAGATTTCCAGCGCGTGCCGGCCCAGCATCCGCCCGCGGTCCACGTTCAGCAGCCGCCGCGCCGCCTCTGAAACCAGCACCGCGCGCCCATCGCTTGAGAACAGCAGAATACCGTCCTGCAGATTGCCCAGAATCTGGTCAAGATTTTCACGCAGCGCGCTGAAGACCTCTTCCACATTGCGCATGCGCTGGCCAATCTGCTCAATCTTGGTTGAAACCTCGCGCGCCGTGTCCTGCCTGCGCCATGGATTCTCGTCGCCGCCCTCGGACGAAGCCGGAGCCCAGTAATCCAGTTGCAGGCTGATGGCTTCCAAAGGTTTCAGCGCCAGGTTGCCCAGCAAAAACGCCGCCAGCAGCGCGGTGCCGAAGGTAAAGCCCATCAGCGTTGCCGTCTCCCGCAGCCATGGCTTGTACACCGCGCCCAGCAGCGCCGTACTCACGCCCACATGCACGCTGATGAAAGGCTCGCCGTTGCGGTCCAGCGGCACCACCACATCGAACACGCGCGGATCTCCATATACCTCGCGCATCAGCCGGATGGGGTCCGCGTTCAGCAGATCGCTGTACGCCGGTCGAGCCGGAAGCGGCTTGTCCTGGTTGCTGGGGTTGGTGCTCACCAGCGTCAGACCCTGCGCATCCACCACGTTCACGTCGTACACCGTGAATGAGTAGCGATTCACCGAGTCCATCACCACCTGCATCACCTGGTTTTCGCGCACCGCCTCGGCGGCCAGCGCGCGCAGCTCCGCCGGGTTGTTGGGATTTACCTCGCGGTCCTTCAGACCCGTCATCAGCGAGGTCTGCACCGCCAGGCGCACCTGGTTGGCCACCATGCGGTTGGTCTCGTACGACTGCTGAATGGCCGCGTGCAGCATCTCGCGGATGTACACCATCGACAGCACGGCCGACACCAGGAAGACGAGCCCGGTAATGGCCAGCACGAGTTTGGCTTTCAATTGCATCGGCTGCTCTTCAACACTACTGCGGCTGCTTCTCGCCGGGCTGGCTGTATTCCTTCAGCTTGTTGTGCAGGGTCTTCAGGCTCACGCCCAGAATCTCCGCCGCGCGCGTCTTGTTCTGCGCGGTCGTTTCCAGGGTGCGCAAAATCAGCATCTTTTCCGCCTCGTCCACGGTGGTGCCCACCGGCACCGGCACAATATTCGAATCCAGCGCGCGCTGCGCGCCCGATTGCGTCATGCCGAAATGCGGCGGCAGGTGGCTTGCATCCAGCGCCGCGCCGTCGGGACACAGCACCACGGCGCGCTCCACCGTATTGCGCAGTTCGCGCGCATTGCCCGGCCAGCTATAGTGCATCATCCGGTCCAGAATCGACGGCCCCGCGCCGGAAACCCGCCGGTTGTGCTTCTGATTCATCTCCCGCACCATGGCTTCCACCATGGTCGGCACATCGTCCATGTGTTCGCGCAGCGGCGGCATGTGAATGTGAAACACATTCAGCCGGTAGTAAAGATCGCTGCGGAACTGTCCTTCGGCCACGGACTCTGCGGGGTCGCGATTGGTCGCGGCCAGCACCCGCACATCCACATCCTGCTCGGCACGCGCACCCAGCCGACGCAGCTTGCGCTCTTCCAGCACGCGCAGCAGCTTGCTCTGCGTGCCCACCGGCATCTCGCCAATCTCGTCCAGCAGCAGCGTGCCGCCGTTGGCCAGCTCAAAGCAGCCGGCGCGCTTCTCCACCGCGCCGGTAAACGCGCCCTTCTCGTGCCCAAAAATTTCGCTCTCAATCAGCGACTCGGGAATGGCCGCACAGTTCACCGCCACAAACGGCCGCGGTTTGCGCGGACTCAGCTCGTGCAGCGTGCGCGCCACCATCTCCTTGCCCGTGCCGCTTTCGCCGGTAATCAACACTGAGACGTTAGACGGCGCAATCTGCTCAATCAGCGAGAAAATTTCCCGCATCGCCTTGGAACTGCCCACCATGTTGCCCAGCACGCCGCTCTCGCGCAATCTGCGCCGCGCCACTTCCAACTCAATGGCCGTCTCGCGCTGCCGCGTGGCGTTGGCCAGAATCGTCCTCAGCCGCGCCGCATCCACCGGCTTCTGCAAAAAGTCGTATGCGCCCAGCTTCATCGCGTCCACCGCCACCTGAATCGACCCCTGCGCCGTCAGCAGCACCACCGCCACATTTGAGTCAATGCCAGAGCCGTCCTCGGCCAGCTTGGCCAGCAGACCCAGCCCATCCAGCCGTGGCATCTTCAGGTCGGTCACCACAATCGCGGGATTCCATTGCAGAGCCTTCTCCCAGCCCTCAATGCCATCGCGCGCCGTCTCCGTCCGATAGCCCCAGCCGGAGATCAGCTCCGCCAATCCCATCAGCGCATGGGGCTCGTCTTCCACGATCAGCACTTTGACCGAACTTTCCATATCCGCCATTCTATGCAATCCAAGGCCGCAATAGTCTGCCAGTCAAACCAGCCACAAAAATGGGTGCCCCCGGTCTCGATTCTGAGACCTGGGAGGGAGCGCAACCCAGCACAAAAATGGGTGCCCCACATCTCCCGGGGTTGGAGATGTGGGAAACCACAAATCCGTAACCACCCACCAGCTGCCGCTCGTTCCACCACAAAAATGGGTGCCCCCGGTCCCTCGCATTTGGGGACCGGGGAAGGACAAATCTCCTGCGAGCGATCAGCGAGCGTCCGCTGCATGCAATGCCTAGCCCGCCTTTTCCGTCAGCTCCGCCCACCGCGCGTACAGCACATCGTTCTCTTCCTGCGCCTTGTCCAGAGCCTGCAACGCCTGGCCCAGCGCCGTCGCATCGGTTGCAATCGCCGGATCTTCCACATGCTCCCGCGCCGCGGCCAGCACCGCATCGCTCGCCGCTACGCGCTCCTCAATCGCCGCAAACTCCCGCGCCTCCAAATACGACAGCTTCTTTTTCCCCTGGCCCTGCGCCTGCGCCGGCTCCGCCTTCTCACGCCGTTCCGGCTCGGCGTTTGCTTCGCCCTCGGCCATCCACGCTTCCCACTGCGCAAAATCCGCAAACAGCCCAATGCGTCCCTTGCCGTCCAACCCCACCACGGTCGTCGCCACGCGATTCAGCAAGTAGCGGTCGTGCGTCACCAGCACCAGCGCGCCGGGAAACTCCAGCAGATTCTCTTCCAGAATCTCCAGCGTTGCCAGGTCCAGATCGTTGGTCGGCTCATCCAGCATCAGCACGTCGGCCGGCTCCAGCATCAGCCGGGCTATCAGCACCCGCGCCCGCTCGCCGCCGCTCAGGTTGCGCACCGGCTGGTTCAACTGCTCACCGGTAAACAAGAACCGCGCCGCCCAGCTTGCCACATGAATCAGCCGGCCCTGGTACATCACGCTATCGCCTTCAGGAGCCAGCGCGCGCCGCAGCGTCACATTCTCCTCCAGCTCGCGCATCTGGCTCAAATACACCAGCCGCAAAGCCTCCGCGCGCTTCAGCGTGCCTTCCTCCGGCTCCAGCTCGCCGCGCAGCAGCCGCAGCAAAGTCGTTTTGCCGCTGCCGTTCGGACCCACCAGCCCCACCTTGGTGCCGGCCGTCAGCGTGAATGTCAGCCCGCTAAAGATCCTGCGTCCGCCAATCGCGCAGGCCACGCCGTCAAACTCCACCAGCCGCTTGGTCTTCCGCTCGCTGGCTGCAAAATCGATGCCCGCCGTTGTCTCCACCGTGCGTGAATCCATCGCCGCAAGCTGGCCAATCATCGCGTTGGCTGTGTCAATGCGCGCCTTCGACTTGGTCGTCCGCGCCTTCGGTCCGCGCCGCAGCCACTCAATCTCCGTCCGCACCTGGTTGCGCAGGCTCTCCTGCTGGCGCGACTGCGCCTCCAGATACGCCTGCCGCTCCTCCAGAAACCGGCTGAACGTGCCCTTCACCCGCAGCAGCCCCTCGGCGTACATGCGGCTCAGCTCAATCACTTCGTTTGACGTGGCCTCAAGAAAATACCGGTCGTGGCTCACCGTCACCACGGCAAAGCTGGCCGCGGTCAGCAACTCTTCCAGCCACTCAATGCCCGCCACGTCCATGTGGTTGGTCGGCTCGTCCAGCAGAACCACATCCGGCTCCCAGGCAATCGCCTCCAGAATCGCTAGCCGCTTGCGCCAGCCGCCGGAAAGGGAATTGGCCTCGGCGTTCAGGTCTGCGATTCCAGCGCGCCCGGCCAGCTCGCGCAACCGTCCCTCGCGCTCCGTGTCGCTCGCATGCGAAGCCTCCAGGGCCTTCTCCAGCACCGCCCGCACTGTCGCGCCCGCCGCAAATTTCGACTCCTGCGCCACGTACGCCGTTCGCGCGCGCTTGCGCACCGCTACTTCGCCCGCATCCGGCTCTACATCGCCGGCCAGCACCGCCATCAAAGTCGACTTGCCCGCGCCATTTGGGCCAATCAGCCCAATGCGCGCGCCGTCGTCCACGGTCAATGAAATGTTGCGAAACAGCTCCGTAGCGCCAAAGCTCTTCGAGATCGATTGTGCATTCAGAATGGGGGGCATGCTTCTTCCAGCTTACCTGTGCCCCCTGCCCCATCCATCGCGTGCCCGCGATCAGAATGTAGCGCCGGCCTCCCGGCCGGCTGTCGCGTGGACCTCCCGGTCCACGCATGCATCCCCAACCACAAAAGCCGGGGCCCAAGGTCCGGGGCCCCCAGCGACAGGTCTTTGTCGCTGGGGTGGAGGTCTCGTTTCTGAGACCTGGGAGACCACAACTCTCCCGCGAGTGACCAGCGCTGCTCCATGCAATGGCCGCACCGTAGGTGCCCCGATACACTGTCCTCATGTCCGAGCTCGAAATCTCCCCCACCGAAGCCGCCGCTCTCCTCCGCGAAAACAAGGCCCGCCTCATCGACGTGCGCGAGCCGTGGGAGTTCGAGACCGCGCACATTGAGCCCAGCGTGCTGATGCCCATGGGCGACGTGCCCTCGCGCGCCCATCAGGAACTCGACCCCGACGAGCCGCTCATCATCCTCTGCCACCACGGCATGCGCTCGCTCAACGTCGCCGTCTGGCTGCGCAACCAGGGCTTCGAACAGGCGCAGTCGCTGCGCGGCGGCATCGACGCCTGGTCAGCCCAAATCGACCCCGCCATCCCGCGCTACTAGCCAGGTGCCCCACATCTCCCGGTGTTGCAGATATGGGTGAGACCAAAGCTCCATCCCAGCCACCACAAAAAATGAGCGCCGGCCTCCCGTCCGGCTGTCGCGTGGACCTCCTGGTCCACGCATCTGGTCACCTGTCCACTTGTTAACCTGTCGTTGTCATCCTGCGGCAGGTGGCCCGGTCACCAGAATAGAATCGAGCCGTAAAAGCAGTGCCCCGTTCATCGCGCTCTTTGCGCTGAGCGAGCGGGATGCGCTCCGTGCTCACCCACTCATCCACGATGAAACGGTGGATGAATGGGGCACGCAGGGTTCTTGGTCATTCTATGACCGGGCTACCGGCCAGTATTCTGCATAAATGAGCTTTTTAGCGATCCAAGGGAAGATTATGAAGAAGGCGCTATTGTTCGTACCGCTGGCCGTAGCAATGTCGGCCATGGGCCAGACCAACAAAGCCCATGTGTTTGTTTCAGCGATGACACCGTCTGGGCGACCCATCACTAGTGGCCCTCTCGTCTACCAGTACCAATTCGACCGCGCCTTGGAGCGCGAGGTAAGAAAGAAGTACATTCTCGTCCCTATCAGCACTAAGAGCGCAACTCTCGGCGCACTGCTGAAGCAGGATGGATATTACTGGGTCGGTGGTTCCTTCTCGCAGGGGGTTGCCGCTGGCGACTACTCTGCCTATGCAGCCAGGCCGCGCCATCAGTTCCCCATGAATGAGGCGAAGAGGTGTGCCGCGAAAGACACGCCTGAACAGTGCGCCGCGAAGGCATTTGCCTATGTCGATGAAGTTATCCGCGAGGACAACGGCTGGGTTAAGCCCGCAGATACAACCGTCAAATACTATACCCAGAATCTGAGCGTCTTCCTGCATTACGAGGACGGGACAACGCGCCAGAATCTCATCGTTACAAGCTGGGCCGATCACCAGGAGTCCATGGTATGCGCTCGAATCGAGAACGGGGCGGATAAGTGGATTAATCTCCCGCAGGGAGGACAGGCCAATCTTGGCGCAG
The DNA here is from genome assembly GCA_036384955.1 of Occallatibacter sp. Taxonomy (GTDB): domain Bacteria; phylum Acidobacteriota; class Terriglobia; order Terriglobales; family Acidobacteriaceae; genus Telmatobacter. The sequence continues at coordinate 1,530 of DASVLI010000122.1, read as the reverse complement.
TCTTTTGCCGGTCAGGTGCGAAGTCGAATGTCTTGGGAGATGGGCCTTGGATGGAATCAGGGAATTTCGTCCAGCGGAACCGGGGGCAAGCAGCATCGACCTTCAGTGCGTTCCGTAGCATGATGACGAACGATGCAGTTCAAAATGTTATGACCTGGTCCCATACGAATTTCAGTGATACGGTGATGCGTCCTGTCCAGGAAGGTACCGCGAAGGACTGGGATGATGTTCTGGCCGCACAGCAACAGTACATTGACGCCTTGCAGAAGGACCAACAGGAGAAGGCGGGGAATGCTCCCGCCAAGTTGGCAGAGCTTCAGAAGCAGGACCAAACCCTCACCCAGAAAATTGCAGACGACGGAGCAAAGATGCACCAGCTAGAAGTGACTCCGCTCGTGGACAAGGACAAAAATCTTGCAGCTATGCGCGCCATGGCGAGGACGAACCCAAGCGGCCTGATCGCCCTGCAACAGGCGCAAGGTAACCAAATTCAACAGGCACAAAACGACCGCACGGTACAACTAAGCCAGCTCAAGCAGGATAGCGATGCGCGTAAAGCTGAACTGCTCAAGGTGCAAGCCCAGGAGAAATTCGAACAGAGCATTCTTGCGAACCCGAATCGAACTGTAAACGCTATGAAGCCGAGTGACTTCCCCATCCCTGGACGCAAGATTGTCCCGCCTCAGTGGATGTATCAACAGGCAGCGCAAAGTACGCCTGAGGCTCAGGCGAAGAATATCCACGGTACAGTTCTGTTGTCGCTGACCGTCGATGATACGGGACATCCCGATAACATTAAAGTCGTGCGTGGACTTGGCTACGGCTTAGACGAAAAGGCCGTGGCCGCTATGGGAGGAGCCGTGTTCTATCCGGCCATTGAAAATGGCAAGTCTGTCCCCTATGATATGCAGATTTCAGTGGCTTTCTAAGCTCAGTAGGCACGCGGCCCGGTCATCAACGATACAGCAATGCCGTGAACTTGATCGAGCTGTGCCCCGTTCATCGCGCCCCTTGCAAGGCGCGGGCGGGATGCGCTCCGTGCTCACCCACGCGTCCACAATGAAATCGCGGATGAATGGGGCACACAGCGTTCTTAGCCGTTTCACCACCAGGCCACCGGCCGTGATTTTCACCAACGCGGCCCACGATCCCTTGCAGAAAATTACCCCCATCCAGCGCACAATGGTTTCACGCTGCCTTTAGCCGCAAACCGGCCCAAAAACTGTGGGCCAACCACGGAGCGAATACAGGGCGAAGAAAACACCCCCCCCCTCCCCCCCCCGGGATAGCGCGCCAGGTCGCGGGCACTCATCGGCCGGAAGCTGGCAGCTATCCTCTCCAGCTCCTTCAAGTCAGCCGGAATGCATATAAGTCATTTATAATGAACTGGAAACCAACAGAGCAACCCATCGTGCTATCCCGTAACCCTTTAAGAATCAAATTGCATTTCTGAAATTCCTCTGTCCTTCCCGGGCAATTCCGGCAACCGCGTCTGTACCAGATTCCGCACATCCGCAGCAGGCGCGCCGC
>DASVLI010000121.1:0-28155 GCA_036384955.1 Occallatibacter sp. | reverse complement strand
GGCATCGAGGAGAAGGACCTGGACATTCGCGTGGAGAACCACACGCTCACCGTGAAGGGCGAGCGCAAGTTCGCGCAGGAGGAGAAGGAGGAGAACTTCCACCGCATCGAGCGGCGCTATGGAAGCTTCTACCGCGCCTTCACCCTGCCTTCCACCGTGGACACGGAGAACGTGGACGCCAAGTACAACGCCGGCGTGCTGAAGCTGGAGCTGAAGAAGAAGCCCGAGGCCCAGCCCAGGCAGATCAAGGTCAACATCGCGGCGTGACGGCTAGCGCAGCCTGGGACCGAGAGGGGGCTTCACAGCCTCCTCCCGGGGCTTCGAGCGCTTCAAGAGCCGCTGACACAGATGAATTCACACTGGCTCTGCGCGAAAAATGCGAATACAATGCATACATACGCAAAGTACGCATTTTGCGCAAGCGAGGAAGCAACATGCAAAGTATCAGCGCCTCCAATCTGGCTCGAAACACCAGCGCGATCCTGGAGCGGATTCTCCTGGGCGAAACCGTCAGCGTCCTGCGCAATCGCACCGAGATCGCGCACATCGTGCCTGCCAGGCGAACCATGACTGCGGCGCAAGCCATCGCCGGCCTCGGCGGAAAGTTGACTTCTGCACAGGGCGAATCCTGGCTCAAGGAGAGCCGAGGGGAATTCGATGAAGAGGTTCGGAATCCGTGGGAATGATCTTCGACACCTCGATCTGGGTTGGGCTGGCCAGCGGGCAAATCGCTGGCCAAGCCGTGCTTCAAGCCGCAGGAGACGAGCCGGTGTACATCTCGGCGATTTCGCTCGGCGAGCTCAGCTTTGGCGTCGAGTCGTGCGGCGATCCCGCCGCGCGGATGCTGCGCAGCCGCTCCTTGCGCGCCTTCCAGCAGCGGCCCACCCTCGATGTCACTGCCCAAACCGCTTCGGCCTTCGGCCTTTTGGCCGCCTTCATGAAGCACTCCGGCCGCTCGCCGAGAACGCGGGTCAACGATCTATGGATCGCCGCGCAGGCCATCGAAAATGACTATGCTCTGCTGACCACGAACGTCAAGGATTTTGAGGGGCTGCCGGGACTGCGGGTCGTTGGGTTGTAAAGGCGTTTGCCCGCGAAAGGAAAATGCAATGAATGTTCTGAATTTGCTCGTCGGTCTCAATTCAGTCATCTTGATTTTTCTTATCGTGAACGTCTTCAAGCCATTCTTTGGTTCCTACGCCGCCAAGAAAGGTGAGAACCTAGCCACCAAAGAAGACATCGCACAAATCACAAAGTCCCAAGAGGAAATCAAAGCTCAGATCTCCGATAAGGCGTGGGACCGGCAACGTCAATGGGAAATGAAACGGGATGCTGTATTCGAAGTCATGCGTGAGCTAGGGCAACTTGAAAATGCGCTACTGGAATTCTATGTAGCACATTCATGCACCATACCCGACAATGACCTCAAGACGTCAAACTTACTCGAAAAGAAAACAAACTGGAACAGAATTGTATCGCGTGTGAACGGTGCAAAATTCATTGCAAATACTATTGTCAGTGAATCCCTTAGCATAGCGCTCGACCAATTTGTACTCGAACGGCTACGGGCTGGAATGGAAATTTCGCAGGGAAACTATCAAGAGTATTTCGCCAAACAAGGACAATTCAAGAAACAGCTTGATTCTGTTTACGGAGAAATCCGCAAGGAACTCAAGGTCACGTCGCTGATAGAAATAGGCACTTCCACACGCTAGTTTTTTTGTCTCGCGCCTTTCACTGAACACTACCTCTTGGAGGCACCATGGCAATTCGTTGGGACAAACTCACCGTCAAATCGCAGCAGGCCGTGCAGCAGGCACAGCAGCGCGCCGGCTCGCTCGGTAACCCCGAGCTGCTGCCCGTGCATCTGCTGTTGGCTCTTGTTGAAGACCGCGAGGGCGTGATTCCCGCCGTGCTGGAAAAGATTGGCGTGCCCACGGAGCGGCTGGAGCTCGACCTGCACCAGCTCGAGGAGAAACTGCCTCGTGTAGGCGGAGCAGCGGCCGAGCCCGGCATTGGCCAGGCTCTGAACAAGGTGATGGACCAGGCCTTCCGCGAAGCGCAGAACTTCAAGGATGAGTATGTCTCCACCGAGCACTTGCTGCTGGGCATTGCGCACCTGAAGGGCGATAGCGCCCACCAAGCCCTCGCTGCCGTGGGCGCCACGCATGACGCCATTCTGAAGGCGCTGACTGCGGTGCGCGGCTCGCAGCGCGTCACTGACCAGAACCCCGAAGGCAAGTTCCAGGCGTTGGAGAAGTACGCCAAGGATTTGACCGAGCTGGCCCGCCGCGGCAAGCTGGACCCCGTCATTGGCCGCGATGAAGAAATTCGCCGCGTGATTCAGGTGCTTTCGCGCCGTACCAAAAACAATCCTGTGCTCATTGGCGAGCCCGGCGTTGGCAAAACAGCCATCGTCGAAGGCCTCGCGCGCCGCATCGTTTCCGGCGACGTGCCAGAGCTGTTGAAAGACAAGCGCGTCATCTCGCTTGATCTCGGCTCCATGCTGGCCGGCGCAAAATATCGCGGTGAGTTTGAAGACCGCCTGAAAGCCGTGCTGAAAGAAATCGAGGAGTCGAACGGCCAGATTGTTCTCTTCATCGACGAGCTGCACACGCTTGTCGGCGCTGGCGCGGCCGAGGGCGCCATTGACGCCAGCAACATGCTGAAGCCGGCGCTTGCGCGTGGCGAGCTGCGGGCCATTGGCGCAACCACGCTGAATGAGTACCGCAAATACATCGAGAAAGATGCGGCGCTGGAGCGGCGTTTCCAGATTGTCTTCGTCGGAGAACCCAACGTCGAAGACACCATCGCGATTCTGCGCGGCCTGAAGGAGCGCTACGAGGCGCACCACAACGTGCGCATCAAGGACGCCGCCATTGTGGCCGCGGCCACGCTCTCGCATCGCTACATCTCCGACCGCTTTTTGCCGGACAAGGCCATCGACCTTGTGGACGAAGCAGCCGCATCGCTCGCCATTCAGATTGGCTCGGTGCCGACAGAGATCGACCAGTTGGAGCGCGAGGCCACATCGCTTGAAATCGAGCGCGCCGCGCTCAAGCGTGAAACCGACGCCAACAGTCTCGAACGCCGTGAGGAAGTGGAACGCGAACTTGCCACGCTGAAGGAAAAGATCACCGCGCTGCGTGCGCGCTGGACGATGGAGAAGGATGCGATTGCGCATATCTCCGAGACCAAGAAAAAAATCGAGGCGCTGCGCTTCGAAGCCGAAGAGCAGACCCGCAAGGGCCAGTTGGAGCGCGCCGCGCAGATTCAGTACGGCGACCTGCCCCGGCTCGAAGCCGAGCTGACCAAGCTGAACGCCGTGCAGGATGGCGGTGCGGGTTCCGCGCGCATGTTGAAGGAAGAAGTCGACGAGGAGGACATCGCCAAGATTGTGAGCAAGTGGACCGGCATACCAGTCAGCCGCATGCTCGAAGGCGAAGTCAAGAAGCTCGTCCACATGGAAGACCGCCTGCGCGACCGTGTAGTCGGCCAGGATGCGGCGCTCGGCGTTGTGTCGAATGCCATTCGCCGTTCGCGTGCGGGATTGAGTGATCCCAAACGCCCCATCGGTTCTTTCATCTTTCTTGGACCGACGGGCGTGGGAAAAACTGAAACCGCGCGCGCGCTCGCCGAGTTCCTCTTCGACGATGAGCAGGCGATGGTGCGCATTGATATGAGCGAGTACATGGAAAAACACGCCGTGGCTCGCCTCATCGGCGCGCCTCCCGGATACGTGGGTTACGACGAAGGCGGCCAGTTGACCGAAGCCATTCGGCGGAGGCCTTACGCGGTCGTCCTGTTCGACGAAATCGAAAAGGCGCACCCGGACGTCTTCAACGTGCTGCTGCAGGTGATGGACGACGGGCGCTTGACCGACTCCAAGGGCCGTACAGTCGACTTCAAGAACACCGTGCTCATCATGACCTCGAACCTGGGGGCGGCGTTTCTCACGGGAGAAGCGCTGAAGACCGAGCACGATTTCGACCAGGCCCGCGAAAGTGTGATGCGCACGCTGCGCGAACACTTTCGGCCGGAGTTTTTGAACCGTGTCGACGACACGGTCATCTTCCGTCCGCTGGGCAACGCGCAGCTGGGCGCAATTCTCGACCTGCGCCTGAACGAGATTCGCAAGCTGCTGGAGAGCCGGCAGATCTCGCTCGAGCTCACCGAACCGGCGCGTCAGCTCATCCTGGCCGCGGGCTCGGATGCAGCCTACGGCGCCCGCCCGCTGAAGCGCGCCCTGCAGCGCATGGTGCAGGACCCCATGGCCCTGAAGATTCTCGATGGCGAGATTCTCCACGGCGCGCACGTGCGCATCGACGCCGACCGCAATGCCAACCAGCTGCGGTTCGAGCCGATGTCGCGCGAGGCGATGGCATAACCACCTGCGGTGGGGCGACTGCGCTCCGCAAATAGAAAGGCCTCGGAGATATTCATCTCCGAGGCCTTTTTAGTTTGCTGTTCGACTAAACTACGCGCCCTTCCTGCTTTGCGCGCGGATGGTTTTAATCTCCTCCGCCGGAATGTGCAGAAATTCGAGGAACTCCTGGTGCTCGGTTGGCGCGGCGCGCTCAAACTCCGCGTGCCAGCGGTTCATCTGCTCGCCGGTAAAGCCGCAGCCCTTCATAATGGAAACCCACTTTTCCTTGCTGATCATTTTTCTTCTCCCCAGAGCCTTATGCTCCAGCAGTTTGAGGATGGCCTGCTGATGGCCGCGAAGGCGCGTAATCTCGGCGTCGAGCTCGAGCATGCGACGCCTTAGTACCGCGCCCGCGCCGGTGGCAGGCCGATCGGAACGGACATTGAGAAGCTGGCGAATGTCGTCGAGCTTCAGGCCGGCATCGCGCCAGGCGCGAATCTGCCTTAGCCGGAGGACATCAGCTTCCGTATAGCTGCGATAGTTACCACCGCTGCGCTGCGGCGGGGGCATCAGCCCGATGGATTCGTAGTAAAGGAGAGCGGTGCGGCTCAGGCCGCATCGCCGGGCGAGTTCGGTCACCGTGATCATCGTCCTTCACCTACTGTGAACCCTATAGTTATAGACAGGTCAAGCGGGATTCTTCACAATTTATCGCGCGGCCAGCCTGAGCCACAACACATACCCGCCGCCCACCACATACAGCGTTCCAAAAATGAGCTTGTTGTACTGTGCCAGCAAGCGCGGCAGAAAGATGTCAAAGTTCGGCGCGCGATCCGTTGTGTAGCGCGCGGCCACATCGGTCAGCGGACAGCGAAAGCGGTTCGCTGCCAGAATCGCGCATTCCGCCAGCACGATTGCCGCCAGCACGGCCGCCGTGCGAAAGCAGCGCAGCGCGCCGAGGATAGGCAGCGCCACGATGCAGCCGGCGAAGAAGGCCCAGGCCACGGTGTGCAGCATTTTGACCCAGTACAGCGCTCGCTCATTTTCGTTCATGGGCATCCTGGCAGTTGCAAGGGTGTGCGCGGCTCGCACTACCAGTATCGCCGTTCCCCCGGCTGCTATCCTCGTGGTCATGGTGCAGCGGGATGGTTCGGCCGGCAACGTGAGCGTGTACATCCAGAGCCAGCCGTGGTTCATTCGCCCGCGCAACACAGACTGGCGCTATACACGGTTTTCGATTCCGTGCATCGCTGCATTCGAACCTTCCTGCCATTTCCACGCGGCGCGTTCACAACGCATCGCACTGGACTGCAACTGGCGATACGTACGCCAATTGCTTGCACGCAGATTGCATTTGCCAGCGCCTGCCTCGCGCGGCTCAGTACTGGACCGCGGTGAATTTGCCCGCAGCGGTTGTCAGGTTGTGTTCTGTCATGACGACTTCCCACGCAATGCGGACGGCATTCCGGTGGTCTGGCAGAATTCCATCCTCGACCCGGAGATGGATCGCGCCCGTGGTATGACCGACGAGCAGCTTGCCGCGCAGCGCGCCCAGAAAGAGCCCGGTTTCCGCAAAGCGCGCTTCGTGCAGGTCTCCACGGAAGCCGAACGGATACGGCTCAGCGCGTGGTTTCCGCAACTCGCGGACAAGTTCGTCGCCATCCCCTTCTTCCTGCCTGATGTACGTCCGTTGGATGAGGCTGAGCTTGAAGCAAAGCTCGCTGGCACGGGCCCGCTGCGATGCGTCTTCGTGGGCCACGAGGCGCGACGCAAAGGCCTGGCGCGCGTGTACGATGCCTTTGCCGCCCTGCCTGTGACGCGTCGCGAGCGCATCCACCTCACCGTTGTCTCGCGTCAAAGCGATGGGCCCATCGAGACGCCGCCACTGCCAAATATCACCGTGCACAGCGAGTTGCCCTTTGCGGAAACGCAGCAACTCATTCGCCAGAGTGACGTCTTTCTGATGCCTTCGTTCTACGAGAGTTTCGGCTTGGTTTTTGTTGAGGCAATGGCGCAGGGAACCATTCCAATCGCGCCCAATTGGGAAGTGCAGCGCGAGATTGTCGACGAAGGCCGCGCAGGTATATTGACCAGCGGCGATCCGCAGGATCTTGTCCAACATCTCGAACAATTATGTACTGATCGCGCTTTGCGCATTGCGCTGGCACGTAACGCATGGCGGCGCTTCCACAGCCACTTCGCCCCGCAGATTGTCGCGCGCAAATACTGCGAACTTTTTCACCGCGCCGCGCAGCAGTAGTACCTACTGCCGCAGATCCACCAGTGTTGCGCCTTGGCCGCCTTCATTCTGCGGCGCCTCTTCGATCCCCGCAACATGCGGATGACCCTTTAGAAACTCACGCACACCGCGCCGCAAAATGCCGGCTCCGTGCCCATGGATCACGCGCACGCGCGGCAGTCCGGCCAGGAACGCGTGGTCAAGATAGCGCTCCAGCTCATCGGTGGCTTCGTCCACCGTGCGGCCAATCAGGTTGATCTCCATGCGCAGATTGTCGGTGTTGGCGCTGATAACCGACACATGCACATTCTTCTGGCTGCGGGCCGCGGCAAGTGGATCGGCCTTTTTCTGCTCTTGTCCAGCGGGCTGCGGCTCGCCGAGCTCGTCGCGCTTGACGCGCATCTTGATGGGCCCAAGCGCAACTTCGAAGAGATCCTTCTCCACTTCGCGTTGCACCACCGCAATCTTATTCATCGACTTCAACAGCACCTTGTCGCCGGGCGCAATGTGGCGCAGCAGATGCGGCGTGGCATTGGCGTCGCCCGCGTCTGCCCCGCTTCGATGCGCGATAACTGTCTGATTAAAGCTTTCCTGAAATTCACGCCGCAGGCGATTGATGCGCCTCTCAGCCTCTTTCGAGAGCTTCTGCTGCGCCGCGCGCTCTTCCACCGCACGCACATTTTCGCGCATCTGGAACTCGAAGTCCTTCATGAGAGAGGCAAGCTTCTGCTCCAGCTCGCGCGTGCGATTGCGCATCTCCACGTCGCCCTCGCGCTCCAGGCGCTTGCGTTCCGTGTTCAGGGCATACTGCTGCTCGCGCGTTTTCTTCTGCTCCGCTTCCAGCGTGGTCAGCTCATTGTGCAGACGATCCAAAAAGCGCGCCAGGTCCACTTGCTGCGAGCCAAGCCGTTCGCGCGCAGACACAATAATGCGCGCATCAAGCCCCAGCCGCTCCGCGGTTTGGATGCCGGCCGATGCGCCCGGCACTCCAATGCGCAGCTTATAATTCGGCGCCAGCGTGCGTTCGTCCACACCGGCCGCGGCGTTCAGCACTCCCAGCGTATTCGCCGCATACACTTTCAACGAAGTGTGGTGCGTCGAAATCAATGTCCATGCATGCGCGGCAAGAAAGTGCTGTGCCACGGCAACGGCCAGCGCTGAACCTTCTTCAGGGTCGGTCGCGGAGCCCAGCTCGTCCAGCAGCACCAACGCATGCGCATCGGCAAGCTGCGCCAGGCGATTGAGGTTAACGATGTGCGCGGAAAACGTGGAGAGCTCCGCCTCAATCGACTGCGCATCGCCAATGTCAGCCAGGAATGCGGTGAAGATCGGAAAGTTCGCAGCCTCGGCAGGCACAGGGATTCCAGCCTGCGCCATCATCGCCAGCAGCGCCGTGGTCTTCAGCGTCACGGTTTTACCACCGGTATTGGGGCCGCTAATAATGAGCTGGCGCGCTTCCGCGGTCAGCTCCAGCGTGAGCGGAACGACCGCTTTGTCTGAGCCGCGCAAATGCTTTTCCAGCAGCGGATGACGCGCGTCCTCAAGCCGTAGCCGCTCCGGGCCGAATGACGGAGCAACGCAGCCAAACTCTCGCGCAAAGCGGGCGCGCGCCAGCAGGCTGTCCACTAACGCCAGCACCCGCGCACCGGTCATCAAACCATCGGCAAAAGTTGCCACATGGCGTGTGAGCGCTACAAAGATGCGGTGAATCTCGGCCTGCTCCTCTTCGATAAGCCGCACCAGTTCGTTGTTTTGCTCGATGGTTTCCAGCGGCTCCACAAACACGGTTTGGCCCGACGAACTTGCGCCATGCACCACGCCGGAGATGCGCCGCTTCAGCTCCGCGCGCACGGGAATCACGAAGCGGTCCCCGCGAATGGTGATGACGTCATCCTGCGTGGCGCCGTCGGCCGAAAGCTTGCGCAGCGCGGCGCGCAGCGACTCTTCGATATGGCGCTGCTGCCGCTCCTGCTCTCGGCGAATGCGGTTCAGCTCGGGCGAGGCGTCGTCTGCCAGCGTCCCATCGGGCATCAGCTTGCGCTCAATCGACTCTGCCAGCGTGCGCAGGTTGTTCGGCAGCGTGACGGAGATTTCAACCAACCCGGGAAGCCGGCCCACGGTGCGCGCCGGTGGCGATTGCAGCAGCGCCTGCCAGCCTGCCACGTCGTGCGCCAGGCGCGCCGCGGCCTGCAACTCCTGCGCCTCAAGCGCAACCTCAGGGATGCGCGCCTTGGCCAGCAGCTCGGTCGGATCGAACAGCCCGCCAAGAGCGATTGACGCCTGCTCTTCGAGCAACAGCCGCAGCTCCGCGGTCAGCGCATGCGCGCGCTCCACCCATGCCACGTCCGTGGAAGGGCGCAGCTGCAGCACGGATTTGCGGCCTACGGATGAGGCTGCAAATCCTGCAACCAGCGCCAGCAGCGGCTCCCACTCGAGAGTGGTAAAGTCCGCATGCAGCACAGGCGACGGGATGGGATCGAGCAGCGGCATTTCCAGCCACCATCTTACTTATTTTCAGGAGTTGATGTGCGCCGTGCGCAGGACAGCTAGCTGGTGGCGGCTGGCGTTGATGACTTCGGCGCGCTGTCGGCGGCTGGTGTTGACGGCGCCGCAGTGGCAGCTGGCTTGGCAGCACTGTCGGTCGAAGACTTCGGCTCAGTCGAACTGGGCGTGCTTGACTCCGGCGCACTCGACTTGCCTGAGTAGTCGTTGACATACCAGCCCGCGCCTTTGAACTGCAAGGCGGGCGCAGTCAGTATGCGCTCCAGCGTGGACTTGCCACAGTTGGGGCACACCGTTTCCGGCTCGGCGGAAAAGCTCTGAATTTTCTCGAATCGATGGCCGCACTGGGTGCAGCGGTAGGGATACAGTGGCACTGCGCTTCAACTCTCCATGCGCGAGTGGGGGTGCTTTGGATCGGCTCGCTGTATCCATTGTACCGGCAAGGCGGAAATCTTCTGCAATTCCGCCCTGCCGTCTGGTGAGACGCCCGTCTCAGGCTACTTTGCGCTGATGGACACCGACGCGGCATGGTTTTCCCACGCCAGCGTAAGCGTGCCCTTCGCGCCTGCCGCTTCAATGGTGTACTTCAGCTCTTCCACCATCGCCGCGGGCTTGCTCATCTTCATCTTCACCTTGCCCAGGTCCTGCGACGCATCGTAGGCCAGACCCCACTCGCCGGTCTTCTTGTTCACAATCAACGTCCACTGGTCAGGATCGGAGACATCAACGAACAGCGTGTAGGTTCCCTTGGGCACAACCAGGTCGCCAATCTTCAGGTCGGCATCCGTGGTCAACGTGGTGGCGGCATTCGCGCCCGCACGCCATACGGGATAGTGCGGATCGTGGCTGATGAGCCCGTCTTTGGAGAAGATTTTGCCTTCACGGCCCTTCACGCGCGGCGAGTTGTAGGTGATGGAGATGTTCTTGCCCGCGAGGGTGGCCGCGGCAGTCTCCGGCGGGCTCTTGGGCGGGGCTTTGGGCTGGGCGACAAGACTGAGAGAGGCGGCAGCGAGCAGGCCGCACGCAAGAAGACGCTTCATGGGATTTCCTCCGTGGGCGACACGCGACGAGCTGGGCGCGGCGTCGCGTTGATTGTCGCACCGCACACCGCCCAGCGAGAAGCGCACCCCGCGGTCCTGCTATCATTCGGCCCAAGGCATTGCATGCAGCAGACCGAAACAAACGGATCGCCGGGCAGCAGATTTCGCGCAGCTGTAGCGGCAGAAAAGCCCTTGCAGGTTGCCGGCGCCATCAACGCCTACACGGCGCGCCTGGCGCAGGCCACGGGCTTTCGCGCGCTGTATCTTTCCGGTGGCGGCGTGGCCGCCAACTCGCTCGGCATCCCCGACCTCGGCATCAGCACCATGGAAGACGTGCTCGTCGACGTTCGCCGCATCACCGATGCCACATCGCTGCCCTTGCTGGTTGACATCGACACAGGCTGGGGCGGAGCCTTCAACATCGCCCGCACCATTCGCAGCATGATCAAGGCCGGCGCTGCCGCCGTGCACATCGAGGACCAGGTCGGCCAAAAGCGCTGCGGACATCGCCCCGGAAAAGAGCTTGTTCCCGCCGAAGAAATGGCCGACCGCATCAAGGCCGCCGTGGATGCACGCACCGACCAATCATTCGTCATCATGGCGCGTACCGATGCGCTGGCCAATGAAGGGTTGGACGCCGCGATTGCGCGCGCGCAGGCTTATGTGGCCGCCGGCGCCGACATGATTTTTGCCGAGGCCGTCACCGAACTGGCCCAATACACCGCCTTTCGCAAAGCAGTGGGCGTGCCCATTCTCGCCAACATCACGGAGTTCGGCAAGACTCCGCTGTGGACGCGCGACGAGCTGGCCGCCGCCGGCGTGGACATCGTTCTCTATTGCTGCGGCGCCTACCGCGCCATGAATGCCGCCGCGCTGAAGGTGTATGAGGCAATTCGCACAGAAGGCACGCAGCAGAGTGTCGTCGAGCGGATGCAGTCGCGCGCCGATTTGTACAAATACCTGGGCTACCACGCATACGAAGAGAAGCTCGACCAGTTGTTTGCGCGCGCAAAGAAATCTGAATAGCCCAAGCCACGGGAGAATTGGATGAGCGAAATCGAAGCGCAGGCAACTGCCTTCAAGCCCAAGAAGTCCGTCGCCCTTTCCGGCACTCCGGCCGGCAACACCGCGCTGTGCACGGTGGGCCGCAGCGGTAACGACCTGCATTATCGCGGCTACGACATCAAGGACCTGGCCGCGCATTGCGAGTTTGAAGAGGTAGCGTACCTGCTGGTGCACGGCAAACTGCCCAACGCCGCCGAGCTTGCTGCCTACAAGACGCGTCTGCAGGGCCTGCGGGCACTGCCCAACGCCGTCACCCAGGCGCTTGAATTGCTTCCGGCCACATCGCATCCCATGGACGTACTACGCACCGGTGTGAGCGTGCTGGGCTGCGTGGAACCTGAAGCCGCGGCACACACCGATGACGGCGCGCGCGCCATTGCCGACCGTCTGCTGGCCTGCCTGCCGTCGATGCTCTGCTACTGGTTCCATTTCGCGCACCGCGGCAAGCGCATCGTGATTGAAACTGCTGACGATTCGATAGCCGCGCATTTTCTGCACATGCTGCACGGCAGCGCGCCCAGCGCTGAGTGGACGCACGCAATGCACGCCTCGCTTGTCCTCTACGCTGAACACGAGTTCAACGCATCCACCTTCACCGCGCGCGTGATTGCCGGCACGGGCTCAGACATGCACTCGGCGATTGCCGGCGCCATTGGCGCTCTGAAGGGCCCCAAGCACGGCGGCGCCAACGAGGTCGCGCTTGAAATCCAGCAGCGCTATGCCACGCCCGACGAAGCCGAGGCCGACATTCGCCGCCGCGTGGCCGAGCGAGAAGTCATCATTGGCTTTGGTCATCCGGTGTACACCGTCAGCGATCCACGCAGCGACGTCATCAAGCACGTCGCTCTTTCCCTGTCTCATCACTCGTCCAAAAAGTCGCTCTATGCGGTGGCGGAACGCATTGAAGCAGTGATGCACGACGCCAAGCGCATGTTCCCCAATCTCGACTGGTTTTCCGCCGTCGCTTACAGCATGATGGGCATTCCTATCGACCTGTTTACACCGCTCTTCGTCATGGCGCGCACTGCGGGCTGGTCGGCGCACGTCATTGAGCAGCGCCAGGACGGAAAAATCATTCGCCCCTCGGCCAGCTACACTGGCCCGGAAGACCTTCCTTTCGTGCCGCTCGCCGAGCGATAGACAAACAGGAGCCGCTGTGTCCTCGCACATTTCCAACCAACGCCCCGCGCCCGACCAGGTTCTGGCCGACATCGCCGACTACGCACTCCACTACAACCTCGCAGGCGATCTCGCCTACGCCACAGCGCGCTACTGCCTCATCGACACGCTGGGCTGCGGGCTGGAGGCGCTTGAATATCCAGCGTGCACCAAACTGCTGGGCCCCATTGTGCCCGGCACAGTCGTGCCGCACGGCGCGCGTGTGCCCGGCACGCCGTATCAGCTCGACCCCGTGCAGGCGGCCTTCAACATCGGCGCCATGATTCGCTGGCTCGACTTTAACGACACCTGGCTCGCGGCCGAGTGGGGCCACCCCTCAGACAATCTTGGCGGTATTCTCGCCGTGGCCGACTGGCTTTCGCGCACCGCTCTCGCCGCGGGCAACGCGCCGCTGACCATGCGTGAGGTGCTGACCGCGATGATCAAGGCGCATGAGATTCAGGGCTGCATCGCGCTTGAAAATTCCTTCAACAAAGTCGGCCTCGACCACGTGGTGCTGGTCAAGGTGGCGTCTACTGCCGTTGTGTGTGCGCTGCTCGGCCTCACGCGCGGGCAGACCATCAATGCGCTCTCGCTGGCATGGGTGGATGGCCAGAGTCTGCGCACCTATCGCCACGCGCCCAACACCGGCTCGCGCAAAAGCTGGGCCGCTGGCGACGCCACCAGCCGCGCTGTGCGCCTCGCCCTGATGGCGCAGGCCGGCGAGATGGGCTACCCCTCTGTGCTGACCGCGAAGACGTGGGGCTTTTACGACGTCAGCTTCCACGGCCAGCCCTTTCGTTTCCAGCGGCCGTACGGCAGTTACGTGATGGAGAACGTGCTCTTCAAAATCAGCTACCCGGCAGAGTTTCACGCACAAACCGCGGTGGAGGCGGCGATGACGCTGCATGGACAGCTTGCCGCAGCAGGCAAAACCGCGGCAGACATCAAAGAGATCACCATCCGCACACACCAGGCCTGCCTGCGCATCATCGACAAGCAGGGCCCGCTGACCAATCCAGCAGACCGTGACCACTGCATCCAGTACATGGTCGCCATCCCGCTGCTCTTTGGCCGCCTCACCGCCGCAGACTACGAAGACGACATCGCGGCCGCCCCGCGCATCGACGCCCTGCGCGCCAAGATTCACTGCGTCGAAGAGCCGCAATTCACCGCCGACTACCACGACCCCGATAAGCGCTCCATCGCCAATGCGCTTCGTGTGGTTCTCGTCGACGGCACGCTCCTGGAGGAGACCGTCGAATATCCTATCGGCCACAAGCGCCGGAGGCAGGAGGGCATGCCATTGCTCGTCGCCAAGTTCCAGCGCAACCTTGCGCGGCGCTTCGATCCAGCACAACAGCAACGCATTCTTGCCGCTTCGTTCGACCCCGCGCATCTCGACGCCATGCCGGTCAACGAGTACGTCGACTTGTATATTCCCCCGCAATAGCCTGCACGTGAATTGTGCGTGACTTGTATTGCCGCCCCCGGCCCGCCCGTGTTTGACTTGTGCGGAAGGATTTGACCGATGGCCTACGTTCTCGCGCTCGATCAGGGCACTACCAGCTCCCGCGCCATTCTCTTCGATGAGTCCGGCTCCATTGCCGCCGTCGCGCAGCATGAGTTTCAACAGTTCTACCCGCAGCAGGGCTGGGTGGAGCACGACCCGACCGAAATTCTCACCAGCCAGATTAGTTGCGCCGTCGAAGCACTGGGCAAAGCCGGCGCGCGCCCGCGCGACGTGGCCACCATCGGCATCACCAACCAGCGCGAGACCGTGGTTGTGTGGGAGCGCGCCACCGGCCGCGCCATTCACCCGGCCATCGTCTGGCAGGACCGCCGCACCGCCGCGTTTTGCAACGAACTTGAACAGAGCGGCGCAGGCGAAGAAATCTCGTCGAAGACGGGCCTGGTCATCGATCCCTACTTTTCCGCCACCAAGATTAAGTGGATTCTCGACAATGTGCCTGGCGCGCGCGCACAGGCCGAGCGCGGCGAGCTTGCCTTCGGCACCGTGGACTCGTGGCTCATCTGGCACCTGACCAGTGGCACCCGCCACGTCACCGATGTGACCAACGCCTCGCGCACGCTGCTCTACAACATTGTGCAGGGCTCGTGGGACGACGACTTGCTGCGCATCTTCGACATCCCTGCCAGCCTACTGCCGCAGGTTGTGTGGTCCAGCCAGCTGGTGGGCGAAGTAACCACAACGCTCGGCCTGGGCGGCATTCCCATCAGCGGCATTGCCGGCGACCAGCAGGCAGCGCTCTTCGGCCAACTCTGCTGGAACAAGGGCGAAGCGAAGAACACTTACGGCACCGGCTGCTTTCTGCTGCAAAACATCGGTACGGAATTCGCGCGCTCCAAGCATCGGCTCATCACCACGGTTGCCGCCAGCGCACATCAGCGTCTCGAATACGCCTTCGAGGGCAGCATCTTCATCGGCGGCGCGGTGGTGCAGTGGCTGCGCGATAACCTCAAGCTGATTGGCTCGTCTGCCGAAGTGGAGGCCCTTGCCGCCAGCGTGCCCGATACCGGCGGCGTGGTTTTTGTTCCTGCGTTCGTCGGCCTGGGCGCTCCGCATTGGGATCCGCACGCGGGAGGGCTGCTGATCGGCCTGCGCCGCGACACGCAGCCGGGCCACATTGCACGGGCCGCGCTCGAAAGCATCGCGCTGCAGGTGGCCGACGTGCTGGAAGCCGTGCAGGCCGAAACCGGTACGCCGCTGGAAGCGTTGCGCGTGGATGGCGGCGCGGCCGTCAACGATCTGATGATGCAGTTCCAGGCCGACATGCTCGGCGTGCCCGTTGTGCGGCCGCAGGTCACGGAGACAACCGCGCTGGGCGCTGCCTATCTCGCCGGACTCGCCACCAGCTTCTGGCCAAATCCTGAAGCACTGCGCGCCGGCCGCCAAAAGGACGCGACATTCACGCCGAAGATGAGCGCTGAGGAGCGCGGAGCACGTCGCGCACGCTGGCAGCGCGCCGTCGAGCGCTCCCGCAGTTGGACGGAGTAGACGCAATGCGCAGAAACGAAATGCTGGGCCGCATCCGCGAGCGCGCCGCGCTGGGCGATCCGTGGGACATTGCCGTCATAGGCGGCGGCGCAACAGGAATGGGCGTAGCCGTGGACGCCGCCGCGCGCGGCTTCAACGTAGTGCTTGTGGAAGCGCACGATTTCGGCAAAGGCACCAGCAGCCGCAGCACCAAGCTGGTGCATGGCGGCGTGCGCTACCTCGAGCAGGGCAACGTCTCGCTGGTCATGTCCGCGCTGAAGGAGCGCGGCCTGCTGCGCCAGAACGCGCCGCACCTTGTGCACGACCTCGCTTTCGTCGTCCCAAATTACTCCTGGTGGGAGGCGCCATTCTATGGCATCGGCCTCAAACTTTACGACGTGCTCGCCGGCAAATATGGCTTTGGCGCCTCGAAAGTACTGACCAGGGAAGAGACGCTTGAACACCTGCCCGCGCTGGAGCCCGAGGAGCTGCGCGGTGGCGTCATCTACTACGACGGCCAGTTTGACGATGCGCGCCTGCTGATTCACCTTGCCATGACCGCCGTCGACCAGGGCGCTACGGTGGTGAACTACTGCCCCGCCACCGGCCTGCTGCGCGACGGCGAAGGCTACGTGAATGGCCTGACAGCGCGCGACGAAGAAACAGGTGAAGAGCTCACCATTCGCGCACGGATCGTCGTCAACGCAACGGGCGTCTTCACCGATTCCATTCGCCGCATGGCCGACGCCAACGCCGATCCGTTGCTGATCACGAGTCAGGGAATCCATCTCGTCTTCGATCGTTCGTTCCTCAAAGGCGACACCGCGCTGATGGTGCCCCGCACCAGCGATGGCCGCGTGCTGTTCGTCATCCCATGGCACAACCACGCCGTCGCCGGCACCACCGACACGCCCGTGGACGCGCCCAGCCTGGAGCCGCGCGCACTCGACGAGGAGATTGAATTCATTCTTGAAACTGCCGGCCGCTATCTAACCCGCCCGCCCACGCGCGCCGATGTGCTCGCGGTGTACGTGGGCCTGCGGCCACTGGTGAAGGGCGACGGCAAAACCTCCGCGCTCTCCCGCGACCACGTCATCCACGTCGATCCCTCGGGCTTGCTGACCATTACTGGCGGCAAGTGGACCACCTATCGCCATATGGCCGAGGACACGGTGGACCACGCCATCACGCTCGGGCATCTGCGCGATGAGATCTGCACCACGCGCTCGCTGCACATCCATGGCTACATGGAGAACGCCGAGCCTTTGGGTAACCTCGCCGTGTACGGTTCCGATGCCGATGCCATCTGCTCGCTGGCCGCCTCTGATCCGCAACTCGCCGCACAGCTTCACTCGCAACTGCCGTACACTGCAGCCGAGGTGGTGTGGGCTGCGCGCAATGAAATGGCGCGTTCGGTCGAGGATATTCTCGCCCGCCGCACCCGCGCGCTCTTCCTGAATGCGCGGGCCGCAAGCGAGATGGCGGAGCCTGTGGCGCGCCTTCTAGCCGCCGAGCTTGGCCACGACACCGCGTGGATCGCCGCGCAGATCGCGGAGTTTCGCGCCCTGGCGAAGCAGTATATGGTGGAGTGAGAAAATCGAATCCCCGGAGGCTTCCCCAATGGCCGCTGCCTGTACGCATGCGAAAGATCACATCAAGAAAGTTAAACCGCTCACCAAGGGTTGCGAGGAATGCCTGAAGATGGGCGACACATGGGTGCACCTGCGCATGTGCCTGGAGTGCGGCCACGTGGGCTGCTGCGACTCGTCAAAGAATCGCCACGCCCGTGCGCATTTCAACGCCACGCAGCACCCCATCATTCAATCGGCCGAGCGCGGCGAGGACTGGCGCTGGTGTTACGTGGACGAGACCTACCTCTAGCCCTCAGGCAACCTCAACTTCAATTGCTTTGCTGTCGGCATCGAGCCTCGTGATGCGGAAGCTGCGCACCTGGCCGGCGCGCAGCGGCTCCGGGCCCGAAGCCAAAGAGGGTGTATTGCCCTTCCAGCGCGCCTGCAGCATCGAAGACAGTGAGGACAAATCGGCTTTGGCCTCGGACTGCGAAGAATCCGCCGCAGTCGCAGCCTTCACCACGCACGCAGCGCGCACGCCTTCGCCCAGCTCAACCGTAGCGCGAGTCGCGCCTGCTTCCGTCACGCGGCCGGAGACCACATCGCCCGTCTTGTGTTCTGCAATGTACTCATCGAGGCCGGTCGGGATCAGCTGCTTCATGCTCAGCTTGATTTGCCGCTTGGCCGGGTCGATAGCCAGCACCTGCGCCTTCACCGTCTCGCCCACACGCAGCACATCAGATGGATGATTGATGCGCTTGTCGGCGACAATCTCGCTCACATGCACAAGGCCTTCCACGCCATCTACAATCTGCACGAATGCACCGAAGTTCATCAGCTTTGTGACAGGGCCGGTAATCTGCGCGCCCACGGGAAAATTGCGCTGCACCTCGGCCCACGGATCGTTCAGTGTCTGTTTCAGGCCGAGCGAAATGCGCCGCTCTTCCGGCTTGATGGCCAGAATCACGGCCTCTACAACGTCGCCCTGCTTCAACACGTCACTGGGATGATGCAGCTTCTTGCCCCAGGCCATCTCCGAGATGTGAATCAATCCTTCAATGCCGGGCTCTATCTCCACAAACGCGCCAAAGTCCGCCAGCCGCGTGACTGTACCCTGCACCCGCTGGCCTGCTTGATACTTCGCCGGCACGGCCTGCCATGGCTCGGGCTCCAGCTGCTTCAGGCCAAGCGAAATCTTCTTTGTCTCGGGATCAATCTTCAGAATGCGTACTTCAAGCTTCTGGTCCACGCGCAGCACGTCTTCCGGCTTGTTCACGCGGCCCCACGAAATATCGCTCACATGCAGCAGGCCATCCACACCGCCCAGGTCCACAAATGCGCCGTAGCTCATCAGGCTGCGCACCGTCCCGGTCACGGTGTCGCCTTCCTTCATGGCGGCAAAGCGATCCTTCGCCTCTGCCAGCGCCTGCTCTTCCAGCACCGCGCGGCGATCAACCACCACATCCTCGTCCGTCACATCGAGTTTGGTGATGCGGCAGGTAATTTCCGTACCCACCAGCTTCTCCAACTCCGCGGCATCGCGCGTGCCGCTGCGGCTGGCCGGCATAAACGCTCGCACGCCCACATCAACCGTAAGCCCGCCCTTGATGACACCGGTGACCGTCCCCACCACCGCAATCTTCTGCGCAAAGGCGGCTTCGAGCGCGCTCCAGTCGCGCGGCTGCGCCACCTTGAAGCGCGTCAGCTCGTAGTAGCCTTCTTCGTTGCGCCCTTTTACGGAGACGGGCACCGTATCGCCGGGCTTCACGCCCTCGGCGTTGTTTTCAAACACCGTGCGCGGCAGCACGCCTTCGGTCTTGTAGCCAATGTCGATAAAGACCTGCTCGGCCGTCAGCGAGACAACCGTCCCCTGCAGCTGGGTAGAGCCACTCGCGGGCTTGTGCACATGCGTGCGCTCAAAGTCCGAAAGCAGTTCGGCAAAATTCTCAGTAGGTTCCGGAGCGGACTCCGTAACTGGCTGAACGGTGGATTCAGGATCGGCGGGCAGGTTGTTGCTATCGTCTTCGTTCGTCATGGCGCGTCTGCATCCATTCTCCCACGCCGCGGCCCCATGCTATGGGAACTCCGTCACCTTCGGCGTGGTGCGCGGATGAATCGACGTCGGCCCACCCTGGTCGTCAATCACGTTCGAGATTTCGCCCAGGTCCGCAAGCGCCACCGTAATCATGTGGTGGAAGCGCACATCCGGCGCATGCGGCGCCTCAATGGCGCGCGTCAGCGTCACATTTGGCTTCAGAAATACCGAATAAATTCCCAGCCCCCACGCTTCGTGGTGCTTCACGTGATCCGCAACCTTGTACGAGGCCCAGCCGTTCACACCCTTCGCACTGGTGTAGCTCGGCTGGTTCGGCGGATCGTAGGGAATCTCCGACTGATAAAAGTACGTGCGGCCGTTTTCGCCGTTCCAAAGCACCTGGTACTGCTGATGGTGCTCGACAAACAGCCCGTATGCCGTCACATTGTCGCCGTTCACAATCAGTCCGTTGTCGCTGCTGTTCTCGGTCCAGCCCACGCCATCGCCGTGGTCGGCGCGCCAAATCCACGTGTGCTCCACCACCGTGTCGTTGCTGTTGATTTCCAGATTCACAAGCGCGCGGCCCACGCCGGCGCCGCCCACGCGGAAGAAAATATCGTGCAGAAAGATGGGATTCTTTGCATGGCTCGCCTTGCTGCCTTGCGGACCCACCTGCATCAACACCGGAGACACTTTTTCGCCCGCATCAATCAGCACACCGGCAATGTCGATGCCGTCTACGTCTGCGGTGGTTATGGCAGCCGTCCCGCGCACAGGCCTCAGTGTGGCAAAGCCCAGCCCCAACACCACGGTGCCGGGCCGCTCCACGCGAATCGGCGCTGCAAGTTCATAAATTCCCGGCGTCAACAGCAGATGTTTGCCGCGCTCCAGCTGCGCGTTAATGGTTGCCGCCGTATCCTTGCCCGCGTGCGCAATGTAAAACGCGCTCAGCGGAATCGATCTGCCCGGTGTCTCGCCACTGTGCCAGGTAATGCCTGCACTTTGCAGGCGCAGCTCCGGCACACGCACACTCCACGCGCCTTTTGCATCCACCATCAGGAACGGCTTCTCCTGCACCACCGGCGTGCGATCCACGCGCGTGAACGGCGGCTCGGGCCAGTCACCTTTAGGCGCCTGCGGCACACCGACAAAAACCATATTCCAGTTCGAACCGGTCCAGCTCTTCCACTCGCTGTTGCGCGAAATCCACTGCTGCTGTGTGCCGGAGTCCACATTGCCGTCGATCAGCGAGTCAGACATCCACCCACCGCTGGCCCATCCATGCTTCTGGTGCAGCACCAGATTGCCGCGCACATGCATGCGCCGGAACTCGATGGCCTGCGAGACGGCCCACTGCATCGTGCCGCCTGTCGGCGTTACGGAGAAGCCCTCTACCCCACGCCAGAAAGTGCACGTCGCGTTGTTGTGCGGCAGGCTGGCGTCTGCATGCACGTTGCCGGTAATGTGCACGGCATCCGGCGTCGCGCCTAGCCCAAGCACCTCGGTGTAGTAACCCACCGGCACGTTCACCTTGTACTCGCCCGGCATAAACAGCAGCGCGTAGCGCTCTGCGCCGAACTGCGCGTGCTCCTCCACCGCATACACTCTGTCGATCTGCTTTTGAATCTCCGCCACCGGCATGGACGGCGTGAAAACCAATGTGTGTGCTCCCAGGTGCGGCGTGAAAATCTGGCGGGCAATTTGGGCGGAAGAACCCGCGCCACCAAGCAGGATGAAAGACACCGCGGCACACACCACGCCACGCCAAAAAGCAAAATCAACGAATCTCATGGAACGCCTTTTTCAGTACGCTCTTGGATTGGACTCATCGTCCGTTACGCATGGTACCTTCTGGTCTGAGCACGGCCAAAGTGCATTCGTCACGTCCCGCTGGCAATCGCCCTGCCCTCATGCTGGACCTGTGCGGTTGCATCACCATGAGAAGATAAGAACCAACTTCAGCAGAGTGAGGCACGTCGTAGTGGCAGACCCCGTCGCGTCCAACGAATCCGCTGTGGCTCTCCCGGACAGCGCGCCAAATTTCTCGCTCTGGCCGCGTGGCATCGGGCTGTCTACGCCCTCGCTGAAAGACGCAAACTACTTTGCGTGGCTGTTGTTTCTCGCGCTGCTGGCCGCCCCGGCACTGGTGGTACTCATCTATTTCTCCATCCAGGGCAAGCTAGGCGACTTCGCGTATTTCTATGGCGATGGCATCCTTGCCAATCAGAACCACTCGGCAAACTTGTACAACTGGCAGGCACAGCAACAAGTCTTTCAGCAATTGGTGCACCAGCAGCCCGGTGCAAACAGCATGCCGGGGCCAAGCCCGTATCCACCTTTTGTGGCGCTGTTTTTCAGCCTGTTTGCGCACCTGCCCGCAGGCATTGCACTCCTTCTTTGGGTTGCTGTTTCACTCACTCTCTATGTGACCGCTGTGCGAGCCGTGCTTCGATCGCTGTTCCCCTGCGACACACGGCTGCGCTCGCTGCTGATGTGCGGCTCGCTGGCCTTTCCCATGTTCTTCATTAATGCGCTTGCCAATGGACAACTCTCCGCCATCGCCGTGTTCGCCTTCGGTATGGCCATTGCCAGTGAGAAGCGCATACAGCCTTATCGCAGCGGTCTTTTTCTTTCCATCCTGGTTTATAAGCCAACATTGCTGTTCGTACTGCTGCCCATGCTTCTGTTCACGCGTCGCTGGAAGGCGCTTGCAGGTTTCGCCACCGGCACCTCGGCTCTCACCCTGGTCTCAACCATCTTTCAGGGACCGGAAATCTGGCCCGCTTATTGGAAGTTCTTGCAATTCTTCCGCCATCTCACCACCGTCAACTCACCGCCCGTCTTCTTCCACTGGCAGTTCATCGACTTCAACTCGTTCTGCAATGGATTGTGGAGCTCCCACCCAGTGGTCGCCGCTGCCGTTCGTACCGCCGCCGTGCTACCGCTCGCATGCATCCTGGCAGTGCTCTTCCTCCGCATCCCGAAAGCCAATCAGCAGGCCCAGAACCTGGTGTGGGCCGCAACCCTTTGCTGGACCCTACTCTTGAATATCTACGTGCCGCTCTATGACGGTTCGCTGTTCGTCCTCGCCTTCCTGCTCACCGCAGGAGCGGTTCTCATCACACGGCAAATCGAGACTCTTCGCACCATTGTGTGGCTCGGCACAGCGGTCTTTGTCGCGGGTTTCTTCAGCAAGGACATCGCGAAGGCGCGCGGCTTCCAGATTCTCACCTTGCTGATCGCCCTCTTCGGGCTAATCCAACTATTCCTGCTTGCAAACCTCGCATTCCCGCGCCCCGGCTCGCCTTCCGTTACTCTGGAGTCATGAATATCTTCGACGAAAGGCGCGCCGAGCTGGAGCAGCACGAATTCATGATGGGTATGGAGCGCGGGCGGCTGGCCGTGGCGCTCGACCTGCTCACCGACTCGCTCATCATGGTGGGCCAGCATGGCGTCTACTGCAACTCCAGCCGCACCCCCTCCAAACCAGCGCTCGATTTGCAGGCGGTTCTGGCCGGCATGGAGGGCGCCAAGACGCTGATTCAATCCGTGATGGAAGAGCTGCGCAAACAGCGCGAAACCGCGCGCGGCGAGGGCCCGGCGGCTGGCTAAACCCTCAGTCAAAGCCTGAAATGCGGTATGCTGGTAGAGCGCGCCCGTAGCTCAGCTGGATAGAGCGAATGCCTCCGGAGCATTAGGTCGGGAGTTCGAATCTCTCCGGGCGCACCACTCCTCTAAATCCCTCATTCCGCGTACCATCCCCCAAGAGAAGATGTGCGCAGGCAGCCGTAAGGACTTCATGCACCCGAATTTCTCCTTCAATCTTGTTCAGGTTCTCTGGATCGTCACCTTTGCCGCACATCTTGTTCTTCTTGTGGTCTTGCTGGGTCGGGAGCATATCCGCCGATTCCCCTGGTTTTCCGCCAGCATCGCCTTTGCCGCCATGCGCCTGCTCTGCAGCCGCCTGCTCTACGGCCGCCTGCCGCAAATCACTCTCGGCGCTATCTTTATCACTCTGGCCGATGTCTCGGCCCTGGTCGGGATTCTGGTGCTCATTGAAATGGGCCGCCGCAGCTTTCGCGGGCTGTCGATTGCGCGCTGGAGCGCCGGCGCTGGCATCGTTGCGGTCGTCTCCGGCGGCGTGGTCGCTTACTGGGGCCCCTGGCCGCAGTGGAAGGCAATCGCCTTCGACACTCTGCTGGCACGCCTGAACATGATGCAGTTGGCAGCGCAAAAGCTCACGCTGCTTACTGACATCGCCATGGTTCTATTCGGCGTGCTGGTGGTTCTGCTGGGCCGCCGCTATGGCGCCGGCTGGCGCACGCACACCCAGCGCATCGTTATCGGCCTCTCCACGGCGTCGCTTTCACAGGTCACCATTCAGCTGGTTCTGTTCTTCATCGGCCGCTCGGCCATCCCGCACTCCCAGGCGGAGTACGAGCACCTGCTGAACCTGCGCGACAACCTGCTCAACGCCAACAACGTGGTCTACATTGTTGTGCTTCTCTGGTGGATTCTGTGCCTGTGGCAGGATGAGCCTAAAGCGGCAAAGGCGGCTCCAGAGCTGAAATCTGCCCCCGAAGCCGCCCCGCCCGCCGAACAGGCCTAAATCGCAAAGTCGATAAAGCCGCGCTCCGGGTCGGTGGAGATTAGCTTTACCGTGACCCGGTCGCCCACATCCAGCCCCTTGGCTCCGCGTACCAGCATGCCTTCGGCGTGCGGATCGAGCGTGCGCACAAACGTGCCGTAGTGGTTCACGCCTGTCACCACGGCGCGGAAGCTTTGCCCGATGCGCGGATGCAGCACCACCGCGGCAATGCGCTTCTGCATCTCACGCTCCACCTTGCGCGCGCCATCTTCCATCAGCGTGCACCGCTGTGCAATCGCGTCCAGATCGCCGATAGAGTAGGGCTGCGCTCCCTTCGCCAGCGTCGCCTTCAAAAGGCGCTGCGTCACCACGTCTGGAAAGCGGCGGTTCGGCGCGGTTGAATGAGTGTAGTCCTGCACGGCCAGGCCAAAGTGGCCCGGAGAAACCTCGTTGGGCCGCACCAGCACGTACTCGCCTGGGCCCATCAGCTTAACCACGGCCAGCGACAGGTCAGGAAAGTGGTCAGGATCCTTCTGCTTCTGCGTCAGCAAAAAATCGTTCAGCGCCTTCGAGTCCGGCTCCTTCGGCAACGTGGTTCCAAGGCCATCGGCCAGCGCCACAATGCGTTCCCAGCGCTTGGGCGTGCGCACAATGCGGCGAATCGACGCCACGCCCGCCGCCTCGAACGTGCGCGCGATAACCCCGTTGGCCGCCACCATGAACTCCTCAATCAGCGAGGTGGCGCGGTTCTTCTGCTGCCGCACAATGTCCACGGCTTCTCCAGAAAGCATCACCGGACGCGTCTCCACCGTTTCCAGGTCCAGCGCTCCATGCTGAAAGCGGCAATCGAGCATGTCGTGCGCGGCCTCGTCCTGCAGCTTCAGCTGCGCGGCCAGCTCGGCGTTGGCGGCAACCTTCGCCGGAGCCGGGCCCTTGCCTTCAAGCCATGCGCCCACCGCGTTGTACGCCAGTTGCGCCTTGTTCCGCACCAGCGCGCGGTAGCCTTTGCCGCCGCTCACGCAGCCCTCGCCGCCCACCAGATACTCAATCACCATGGCCGCGCGGTCTTCGTTTTCATTCAGCGAGGTGATGCCTTCCGACAGCTCCGTGGGCAGCATTGGAAAGACCTTCACGCCCGTATACACCGACGTGGTCTGCGAGCGTGCATGGCCGTCAATCACCGTGCCTTCCACCACACGCGCGTCCACATCGGCCACGCCAATCAGCACGCGAATGGTGCCGCCCGCCTGCCGCTCGGCCCATTCAATCTGGTCCAGATCCTTTGAGGTGTCGTTGTCGATCGAGGACCACAGCAGATGCCGCAGGTCGACAATGCCATCCGTCGCGGGCAGTGCGGGCTGCGCGGAAATCGCCGCCAGCTCGGTCTCGGTGCCTTCGGGAAAATCGGGTTGAAAGCCGTGCTCCAGCATGGACGCGCGGGCGGCAGCAATCAAATTGAAATGCAGGGGACGTGTTGAATGCATTGGAACGGGTCTCCTTGCCAAACGAAAGCCAAGGCTACCATGCCGGGCCGTGACGCACGCAAAAAGGGCAGCCGGTGAGGGCTGCCCTTTGGGTTGATGCGAAGTTGTTCTTACTGAATGCCAAGATCCTGCAGCACCTTCGGCTTGGGCTCGTCGACTGCCAGCAGGTTGTGGCATGCCGAGCAGTCCTGCGTGATGGCTGTGCCGTCCTTGGCCATGTGGTCGCCGTCGTGGCAACGGAAGCAGCCAGGGTACGTCATGTGGCCAATGTGGTTCGGATGCGTTCCCCACTTGACCTTCATGTCCGGGAAGACGTTCTGCGAGTAAAGCGTGAACAACTGCTCGCCCGCTGCCTTCACCAGGCCAGCCTGCGAAGTAAGCACCTCAGGATGCTGGCTCTTGTAGAACGCGACCAGACCGGCAGGAATCTTGGCGCGAGCCTCATCCTCCGACTTGTAGTCGGCCTTCAGCAGATCCAGGCCTTCCTTGTGTACCCACGGCAGCTTCGGGCTGACGGCGCCCTCTGCCATGGCGCGGTTGATCGCGTCCTCGGCCGTGAGCATGGTGTGTGCCGCGCGGTTATGGCAGTCGATGCAATCCATCACCCGGCGCTCGCCCTTGGGCATGGCGCCGTTCAGCGCGCTGGCCGCGTAGACCGTTTCGGACCCGTCGGCATTGCGCCGCTGCACCCACGGAATGGTGGTACGGTCGGAATCCGTGGCAACGTACTCAATGTGGCCCAGGTGCACGCCGTGAATGCCGGTCAGGTGCGAGAGCGAGTCGATGCCGCCCAGGTGCAGTACCACTACAGTCTGCGTTTCGGTGTTCTGCTCGTCGTCGGCAAAGGTGGACTTGACCAGCAACTTCTCACCCACGAAGCGGGCCGGCGTGTGGCAGCCCTCGCAGATTTCACGGGCCGGGCGCAGGTTACGCACCGGCGAAGGAATCGGCGTCGGATAGTCGGGAATAAAGTGCGGCGCGATGTTCGCGAACGGGTGCGTGGTGACCTCGATCAGCTGCTTGGTGCCGTTAATCTTGGCTTCAAAGTATGAGCTTGCGCCAGAGCCGATGTGGCAGGCCACGCAGTCCACGTGCGAGTGCGCCGAAATCTTGTAGGCCGTGTACTCCGGATGCATCACGTGGCACGACTGCCCGCAGAACTGCGGCGAATCCATATACGAGGCGCCACGATAGCTGGCGATGGAGACAACCAGCAGGTTGGCAATAGTGGCCACAATCACGATGTCCACGCCATGGCGGAAGATGCGGTCGTTGAAATCGACCTTGGGAAACTCCGCCGGGACCTCGCCTGCCGCCCTCAGTTTTCTGCGGCGCAGATACATGCCGACAGGAATGAGAGCCAGGCCGCCAATGAACAGGAAGGGCAGAATCAGGAAGAAGATGATGCCCAGATACGGATTGGCGCTCGGATGGCCGAACAGCTCCACAATCCAATAGCCGATCATGGTGATGCCGGAGGCCGTGGTGATAGCGCCGCCAGCAAGGCTTATTGGGTTGTTGCCGAAGAACAGAGCTGGGCGCGCCCAGTTCTGACGAAATTTATCAAACATGAAGCAAATTTCCCCGTGAGAAAGAAATGCCGGTCCGCACAAGCGTGCGGACCGGTCGTGAGAGGTCTACTTGAGCGAGCGGAAGTGTTTCACGACTTCGGTGATCTGCTCGTCGCTCAGCTTGCCTTTGAAGGCGGGCATCTTGCCCTTGCCGTCGGCGGTGATCTTGATCATTTCGGCCTCGGTCTCCTTCTTCACTTCAGGATCCGAAACCGGCTTGACCTTCATCATCTTTGCCGTCGGTGTGTCGGCGGCGCCGGTGGCGCCATGGCACATCTGGCATTTTGCCTTGTAGGTCGCTGCGCCACCCGCCTGGGCGTAGCACGTGGTGCCGGCCAGGACCACTGCGGCAGCCAGCATCAGGAAAGAACGCGTCGTCTTCATCGGTAAAAACTCCTTCATCCATCTCGCCAGCCGTCAAACCCTAAAGTCCCGGTCCTGGCGGACCTTCTACTCATCATTAACCCGGCGGCCGGCAAAAATCCGCGGGGCGCTTCTACATCGTATGTACTATTTCAAAAACGTGCGGAAATAGTCGACCGAATCCTTGATCTGGGCGTCGGTCAGCTTGCCCTTGAACGGCTGCATCTTGCCCATGCCGTTCTTCACTGCTTCCACCATTTGAGCCTGGTTCATCTTCTTCACTTCGGGATCGGTAATTGGCTTTACTTTCAGCATTTTACCTGCACCCGAGTCGGCCATTCCGGCGGCGCCGTGGCACGACGCACACTTGGTCTTGTACACGTCCTGGCCTGAAGACTGCGCAAACGACATGGCGACGACACCAAATACCATCGCCGCACCTACTGCAACCGCACAAAGCTTTGTGTTCATTTTCTTATCTCCCCGAGAAGAGTCCCGGCCAGTCTGCACCGGGACGGTCGCTCAGAAAGAAGCTTCCTGCTCAAGCGTCGAATGGTTCAGTTGCATCCGTAGCCGGGAACTTACGATGCCGTCGGATGAAAGTTAAAGACTGCGTGAATGGATTGGAGAGGCGGAAAGCAGCTTGTCCCTCCTGCTATTCCTGGGCGCACGGCGCGTCCAGAATCCCAATTCCTTCTGGCTTGTTCACCTTACATCCGGTGCCCTGCCAGGAAAAGCACGGGGACCGTGAGAACTCATGTCACGATCCCCGGCTGGTTCATTGTTTCAACCACTCCGAGAGTTAGAACTCGTAGTGGAGGCCAAGCGTTACGTTGTTGGCGTGGAAGTTGCGCTCCGCGGTGTAGCCGGCAGAAGTGGGCGCGTTGCGTCCGGTAGCCAGCGTCATGTCCGCGCAGGGCGTAATCGTTGCTGTGGTGGAGGTAGCCGTCGAGCAATACTCCGCCCCCGAAACCCCGCCTTCTCCGTAGCCGTAGAAGTTGTACTCAGCCTTCCAGGTCAATCCGGGCTTCAGCGTCCAGGCCAGCTTGACGAAGGGCGACTGGTAGGTGGAGGCCAGTGAACCGTTGACTCCACGCGCATCGGTAAAGAACTGGTTGCCGTTCACCGAGCTGACCGTGTAGCCGAGGTTGGTGTGGACCTTCTTGTTGGGCGAC
>DASVLI010000120.1:0-7570 GCA_036384955.1 Occallatibacter sp. | reverse complement strand
GTCGAGCGCCTGAATGATTTGGCCGCGCTGCACACCGGGGTTGCCAGCTCCCGTGGACATGAAGCCGTTGATGATGACCTGCGGAGCCTCAGAGTACTGCGTGTTGGGCTGCGGCACAGTGAGGCCGGTTTGGTCGAGCAGCTCGGTGGTGGAGTAGTTCTGCGTCTCCGAAGTGTGCTGCGCGTTGTAGCCGGCGCGGAACTCGTTGAGCAGCGAAGGAGTGATGACGAAGTTGTGGGCGAAGGTCAGGCCCTGGTCGATCTCCGGCGTGTTGTAGCCGCCCTGCAGCGGGCTGCCTGCCTCTGCGCAGTAGCTGTAGACACAGTTGCCCGAGGGCGCGGTGACAACCTGACGGTTCTTGTAGGAGAAGCGCGCAAAGATGGACTGGCGGCTGCTGAGCGTCTTGTCGAGGCGGACGTCGCCCTGGTTCGACGAGATGGGCGAGGGAAAGTTGATCTGGTAGTTGTTGGCGTAGGAGGCCGCATCGCCGTAGTTAGGCATCGGCATCAGGTAGGTGAGCAGGTTCTGCGAGATCTCGCTGACGGGTACCGCGGTGGAGTCGAGCGGATTGCCGGCGGCATCGTAGATGTCGGTGACGCCCTGCCCGGCCAGATAGTCAACCAGATTTCCGTTGCGCATATCGGTCGAGGGCACACTGAGCAGCATGGGTGTTTCACGCGGCAGGCGCAGCCCTTCGTAGCTGATGAAGAAGAAGGCCGGCTTGTCGCTGGAGTAGAGCAACGGCAGGCGCAGCGGGCCGCCCAGCGTTCCGCCAAAGTCGTTCATGATGATTTTTGGCTTGGAGAGCGCAAAGGTGTTGTTGGAGTTGAAGACGGTGTTCTGGTGATTCTCAAACACGCCGCCATGGAAGCGCATGGTGCCGGCTTTGGAGACGGTGGTGATGTCGGCGACGCCGGAAAACTCGGCGTTGTTGTTCGACTCCGAGACGCGAATTTCTTCGATGGAGTTGAACGAAGGGAACATCTCGTTGACGGGTCCGGAGTACTCGACGCCGACCGAGGAGATGCCGTCGATGGTGACGGACATGAGCGCGGCGGTGGTGCCCATCACGGAGAGCTGGCCGGAGTCGTCGGTCTGCACGCCGGGCTCGGTGGTAAGCGTGGAGATGGGGCTGGTGGAACCGGAAGAGCGCGAGTAGATGGCGACGGGGAGGCTGACGAGTTCGTCCCCGACCTTGGTGGCGGCGAGGTTCGAGACTTCGGTAGTGATGACCGGCGCGGCGTAATCGTCGACGATGACGGTTTGCGTGTCGCTGCTCAGACGC
This sequence comes from Occallatibacter sp., assembly GCA_036384955.1. GTDB lineage: Bacteria > Acidobacteriota > Terriglobia > Terriglobales > Acidobacteriaceae > Telmatobacter. Next base: position 6,285 of record DASVLI010000120.1, on the reverse strand, counting down.
AGCGTGACGTCGAGGCGGCGGGTTTCGCGCGCGGTAAGCGCGACCAGCGGCATGACTTCATTCCTGAAGCCCTGCAAGATGACTGTGACCTGGTAGGTACCCACGTCGATGTTGCGGAAGGCGTAGTTGCCCTGATCGTCGGAAAAGACGGCGCGCGTGGCGGTGGTGCCGGTGTTGACCAGCTTGACCTGTGCACCGGGGATAACGGCGCCGGTGGTGTCACGTACGGTGCCGACGATGGCGCCGAAAGTGGACTGCGCCGCGGCGGGGAGCGCGACGAGAAGCAGGAAACAAAGCAGAAGTCCTAAGCGCCGCGCGGCACAACGCGCACTGAGGACTTGGGAAGAAAACCAGGTCATCCAATTGCCTTTCAACAGAAATTTACGCAGGAGTCGACGTTTGTTCGCCGTGCGGGGTCTCAATCACAACTTTATCGCGTTTTGAGGCTCCGACGGTTCATATTTTGGCAAGAATTGAGAGCGGTTTTGCGCGCTGAAAAGCCGCGCCAGCACAGGCTGCGGCGCAACCCGGCATAGGAGCGGCGAGGAGCGTGATAGTCTGCCGTTGTGACCCCCAAAACAGAACGGGAAGACGCGGCGCCGAGCCGCGGTGAAACGCGTTTTACGGCGTGGCATGCAGCCACCATTGGCTTGTTGGCCCTGGGCTACTCCGGCTACTACTTTTGCCGCTCGAATCTTTCGGTGTGCCTGCCGCAGATGATCGTGGAGATGACCAGGCACGGCATGACGGCAGACGCGGCGAAGATCCGCTTTGGATCGATTGTCTCCCTGGGCGTGCTGGCTTATGCTGGCGGCAAATTTCTGTCGGGCTCGATGGCGGATTTGTTCGGCGGCAAGAAGAACTTTGTGGGCGGCATGGCGGGCGCCATTGTGTTCACCATTCTCTTCGCACTCTCCGGCGGCTTTCCGCTGTTCACGCTGGCGTGGATTGGCAATCGCGTGTTTCAGTCGGCGGGCTGGGCGGGGCTGGTGAAGGTGGCGTCGCGTTGGTACTCCTACTCGCTGTACGGCACGGTGATGGGCGTGCTGGCGCTGAGCTATCTGTTCGGCGACGCGATTTCGCGGTACATCATGTCTTTGCTGCTGGGCGCGGGCATGGGCTGGCGCGGCATTTTTATGACCGGCGCAGCGCTGCTTGGCGCGCTGCTGCTGGCCAACCTGATTCTGCTGCGCGAGACGGCGCAGGAGCGCGGGCTGCCGGCGCCTGCGGCGAATCCACTGAACTTGTATGGCGACCATGCGGAGCACGAACCCGAGAAAAAGCAGAGCCTGGGCGAAATTCTGAAGCCGCTGTTTTCAAGTTCGACATTCTGGATTGTGTGCGTCATTTCGCTGGGCACCACACTGCTGCGCGAGACATTCAACTTTTGGACGCCGGATTATTTTGTGGAGTTCGTAGGACTGACGGGCCCGCAGGCGGCCAGCCGCTCGGCGCTGTTTCCGCTCTTTGGCGGACTCTCAGTGCTGGTGTCGGGCCTGCTGAGCGACCGTCTGGGACTGAACGGGCGCAATCGCGTGCTGTTCAGTGGGCTGGCGCTCTCCGCGGTGTGCCTGGTTGGACTGGCGCTGACACCGCATGGAGCGAATCCGTGGGTCGCGGTTTCGCTGGTGGCGCTAACGGGCTTTTTGATGCTGGGTCCGTATGCATTTCTCTCCGGCGCAATTTCGTTGGATTTTGGCGGCAAGCGCGGCAGCGCCACGGCGGCGGGAGTGATTGATGGCGTGGGCTACCTGGGCGGATATCTCTCCGGCGATGCGGTGGCGCGCGTGACGGTGCTGTACGGCTGGGGGCGCGCGTTTGGTCTGCTCTCGGGCATTGCGGCGCTGACCGCACTGGCGGCGCTGGTGCTGGTGGTGCGTACGCACAAAACCGAACCGCAGGTTACGGCGGGCGAAGCTTGATGCGCTCGTTGGACACTGTGGACGCGGTGATGGAGTTGCTGGCTGCGGGCGGCGGCGAAGCCTATTTCGGTGAGCCCGTGACAGTGCTGGAGCACAGTTTGCAGTCGGCATGGTTTGTGCGCAACAAGGGCGGCGACGATGCGCTGGTGACCGCAGCATTGCTGCACGATGTGGGCCACCTGCTGCACAGCGAAGGCGAGGACGTGGCCGGCCGCGGCATCGACACACGGCATGAAGAGCTGGCCGCCAAAGCACTGGCGCAGCATTTTCCGGCGGAAGTTCTCGACCCGATTCGCATGCACGTGGCAGCCAAGCGCTACTTGTGCTTTGCGAATCCGCGCTACGTTGCATCGCTTTCACCGGCATCTGTGGAGAGCCTGGCTTTACAGGGCGGCCCCATGACGACCGAAGAGGCTGCGGAGTTTATGGCGCTTCCGCATGCGGAGCAGGCCGTGGCGCTGCGCCATGCCGACGACGCGGCGAAGGTTGCTGGGCTTAAGGTGCCTGAGCTTGGCAATTACCGCATGATTTTGGAATCGCTGTGGCGTTAGCGCTGCGCGTGAGACAACGCATTTGCCAAATCCCCCCTGCAATGTTTCAATTTGATGTATTGAAACAGGGGTGCCCTGCAATCTGTTGGGGCTGAGAAGATACCCTCGAACCCGATCCGGATCATACCGGCGTGGGAAGTTTCCCAAGCAAACGGCCTTCCGTGCGAGTGCTCCTGTTTTGAGCTTGATTGAAAGCAGGGCGCACATGCAGCTGTTTGTACTCGCCAAGATTTCTCTTCCCTTCGCACTCCATCGCAGTTGGCTTCGCGCGCTTGTGGTTTGCTGTCTGCTTGCATTGCCGCTGACGCTGGCTGCGCAGACAGACACTGCTCCGCCGAAGAAGCCTGCGCCGCTGCCCACGGTGACGACCACCGTGGTGGTGCACGGCGGCGTGCGCGACGATTTTGCGCCAAACACGATTGAGGCTGGAAGCCTGGACGGGCTACCGCTGAAGGAGTCACCTCTCTCTGTGACTGCTGTGACGCGTGCGGTGCTGGACGATCAGGGCGCGCGCGTGCTGACCGACGTAGTGAAGAATGACGCGTCCGTGGGCGAGGATTACGCGCCGGTGGGCTACTACGGCAGCTTTCAGATTCGCGGATTTCCAATTGACCTGGCAACGGCGATGCAGATGAACGGCCTCTCGATTGCCGGCGAGCAGGATGTGCCGCTGGAAGGCGTGGAACGCGTGGAGATTCTGAAAGGCATTGCCGGGTTGGAGAGCGGCATTGCTTCGTCGGGCGGGCTGATCAACTATGTGACCAAGGATCCAGTTGAGGGGCTGCATCCTACTATCGATGTGGCCAGCGACCATCGCGGCACGGCCTACAGCGCGCTGGACGTGACGCGGAATTTTCGCGCGCGGTGGACGCCGGCGGTGCGTGTAAACGTCGCGGGTGAGAGCATGCGCAGCTACGTGGAGCACGCCGATGGTTGGCGCGGCGCGGGCGCGGGCGATGGTGTTTTGCATCTCGATGCGAATACGACTGCATTCATCGATTTCGACTATCAGCACAAGGTGCAGCGCTCGGAGGCAGGCTACCAACTGCTGGGTGGAACCACGATCCCCTCGCCCGTATTTGCCTCGACGATGCTGGGTTATCAACCGTGGTCGAAGCCAAACACGTTCGATACATTCAACGCGGGCGCCCGGCTACAGCACGCCTTCAACGCTAGGTGGACGGCGCGCGTGGCAGGATCCTACAGCCACTCGCTAATTGACGACAACGTGATTTGGCCGTATGGCTCTGCGCTGGATGGCGCTGGCAGCTCACTGTGCCCCGACTCGCCGTACTACTTTTTTTGCCCTGACGGCAGCTATGAGGTCTACGACTATCGCAGCCCTGGCGAGTTGCGCATCAATGCAAGTGGCGAGGCGCTGGCGCAGGGGCACTTTGCCACGGGCAAGGTGACGCATGACGTGGTGGCAGGCGGCTCGCTCTTCCACCGCTCGGTGGCGCTTTCGTCGAGCACCGTTTACACGCCGCTTGGAGTGGAAAATCTCTACGAGCCTAATGTTATTTTTACGCAGGATGAGGACCAGGCTGGACCGTCCGCGTTGGCTGACTCGAACCGGCAGCTCTCCGCAATTGTGCAGGAGCGCATGCACCTGCCAGGAGGCGTTGCGCTGCAGGCAGGCGGACGTTTTGTGCGCATTGGCGACTACAACTACACGAGTGCTCGCACCGAGTGGCTGCCGCAGTACGCGGCCACGTACGCGCCGCTGGCGGCATTGACGTTCTACGCGAACTACGGCGTGTTGCTTTCGCTCGGTCCGCAGGCGCCGTGGTGGGTGGACAATTCGGCGGTGTTTCTGGAGCCGTTCCACACGCGGCAGGCAGAGGTGGGCGCCAAGTTCGAGCCCACACAGCGGATGCTGGTGACGGCAGCTCTGTTCCGCATGCGGCAGCCGTTCTTTTATCCGCACGTGATTGATGCGCCGGATGACTTTTGCGCGGCGGATGTGTTCTATGGGCCGGGCGATTTGTGCTTTGAAACAGCTGGCCGCGAGACGCACAACGGCGCGGAGCTGAATGTGCAGGGCAAGGCCGCGCGCTGGCTGCAACTGACAGCCAGCGGCACGGCGATGCAGGCCACCGCGGCAGATACGGGCACCGCAGCTTATGACGGCAAACAGGTGCTGAATGTGCCGCGCGTGCACACCTCGCTGTTTGCCGATGTGGCCGTGCCGCACATTGCGGGGCTGCACGTGATGCCGGGCTGGAGCTACACCGGCCGTAAGGCGGCCACGCGCGACGACCTGGTGAGCGTGGATGGCTACAATCTGCTGAACCTGGGCGTGCGCTACGAACCGCGCGGCGAAGCGGGCCGGGTAACACTGCGGCTCTACGCGGACAACGTGCTGAACAAGCGCTACTGGAAGGACACAGGCGCGAGCTATGGCGATACGTTCATCCACCAGGGCGCGCCGGCGACGATGCGGATTTCCGCGCGGTACAGGTTCTAGGGTAGAGTGAACATTTTGAGCGGATGGCAATGAGCGAACAGGCAAAGATGCACGGCATCGACGGCACGCTGGTGGATGCGGACTGGCCCGCGCTTTGCCTGAACGATGTGCGCGCGGTGCTGAGCGCCTACGGCGAGGTGGCAGCGGACGTAGCGATTGAGTCGGTGAGCCCACGGCCATTTTCGGCAGCCAGTGTGGTGCGTGCAGGTCAGGAGCGCGTCTTCATCAAACGGCATCACCGCTCCGTGCGCACTGCCGAAGGGCTGGAAGAAGAGCACGCGTTCATGGCGCATCTGCGGGCCAGCGGCCTTGCGGTTCCGCGCGTGCGCACGGCGTTGGATGGCTACTCCGCGGTGGAGGCCGGCGAGTGGACCTACGAGGTGCACGACCTGCCGGAGGGCGTCGACCTCTATCGCGACGCGATTTCGTGGACGCCGTTCACGAGCGCGGAACATGCGCACTCTGCCGGCGCCATGCTGGCGCGCATGCATTTGGCAGCCGAGGGCTACGCTGCGCCTGCACGTCGAGTGCAACCACTGGTGGCGAGCTTTTCCATCTTTGCGGCACATGATGCCGAAGCGGCGTTGCGCGCGTACTTCAATGCGCGGCCGGCGCTGGCGGAGAGCGCGGAGACTTGGCGGCATGCGCAAGCTGGGTTCGAGCTGTTGAAGCCATTTCATCGCGCGCTGCTGCCGCTGCTGCCTGCGCTAAAGCCTTTGTGGACACACAACGATCTGCACGCATCGAATTTGTTCTGGAGCGATGAGAGCGCGCGGGCACAAGCGGTTGCGGTGATCGATTTCGGGCTCGCGGACCGCACCAACGCAGTGCACGATCTGGCGCAGGCCATTGAGCGCAACATTGTGGAGTGGCTGTGGCTGGTGCAGCATCTTGACCGGCCGCAGGAGATCCCGGTGCATGTGGACCACCTGGCCGCGCTGCTGGATGGATACGAGTCCGAGCGCCCGCTGAGCGCGGAGGAAGCCGCGGCGCTGGCGCCGATGACCGCGCTGTGCCATGCCGAATTTGCGTTGACTGAAGCTGACTACTTTCTAGGACCGCTGCACTCGGAGGAGAAAGCGCGAGTGGCCAGCGACTCGTATCTGGTGGGTCACGCGCGGTGGTTCCGCAGCAGTGCGGGCCTGCAACTGTTGGATGCGCTGCATCGCTGGACTGATGTGCACCAGGGAGCGGCGCGATGAACGCCTATCTGGCCGCGCACGCGGTGGAGTTCGCAGGATTCATCACAACGGCAATCGGCATCTGGCTGACGACGCGCCGCTCGATGTGGTGCTGGCCGATTGTGCTGGCTGCGGACGTGCTGTACCTGGTTGTCTTCTATCGC
>DASVLI010000119.1:0-3873 GCA_036384955.1 Occallatibacter sp. | reverse complement strand
CGCCGATGTGGTGCGGATAGCGGCGCAGCGTGGCTTCGAGCGTCGACACAATCTCAGCCGTGTCCTCACCCGGCGAGCCATCGGGTTTCCACAGCTTCCACGGGTGCAGATTCATCAGGCTGTCGGCGTAGAGCGTGGCGGCATCCGGGTCGTCGGGATACTTTGCGGCCAGCGCCCGCATGGCGTCGGCGTAAGCCTTGTCGAGCGCGTGGTAATCGGGTGAGGCCTGATGCGTGAAGCGTTTGGCCAGCGCGTCGATGTAGTCCTGCTCCACCTGCGGCGCGCTGGCAGCCAGGGCGCGCGCCTTATCGATGGCGTCGGCGGCGACCTTCTCGTGCTCCGGGTCCACCGGCATGTTGTAGTTGGGGCCCACGGCAAAGGCCACGCCCCACCAGGCCATGGCCAGCTTGGGGTCCAGTTCCGCGGCATGCTCAAAGGAGCGCGCGGCCTCCTCGTGGTTGAAGGCGTAGACCAGCCGCAGACCCTGGTCGAAGAACTGCTGCGCCTCAGGCACGGCGGTCGAGACCGGGTGGTGCAGGTCGCCATAGCCTTCCATCAGATACGGTGGCTTGGGCGCGTTTTGCGCTGTGGCAGCGCAGCCAAGCAGGCACAGGATTGCTAGCGCGAGAGCTTTCATGGGGGGCCTCCACCGGGGAACGGGGACCCCCAGAATACGCTGGGCCGAACGGCTGCGCCAAGGTTGATTTCAGGCTTGGGCGGCCTGCGCCATCAGCCGTTCCGCGCGGCGGCAGGCTGAGGCCAGATCGACGCGAAGACTCTCCACCACTGGCTCCCACGCACCCAGAGTTTGCTGGCGGAAGAGGCGCATGGAGGGATACCAGGGCGAGTCGCGGCGTTCGGTCAGCCAGCGCCAGTCGGGCGAGGCGGGAATCATGGTCCACACCGGCAGCCCCAGCGCGCCAGCCAGGTGCGCCACTGCCGTGTCCACGGTAATCAGCAGGTCCAGATTCTCCAGCAGCGCCGCGGTGTCGGCCAGGTCGCGGATATGCGGCGTCAGGTCGGCGACGCGGTCCCGGTAGGGCTCAAGCTGGGCGGCGGCTGGACCCATTTGCAATGAGTAGAACAGCGCGCCTGGAACCGCCAGCAGCGGAGCCAGCGCGGAGAGAGTGACGGAGCGGAACTGGTCGCGAGGAAAGGCCGGATTGCCCGACCAGGCAAGGCCAACGCGCAGCTCGCGCTGCGGCCACTCCAGCGCGGCGGCCTGGGCCACGGCTTCGTGCGGAATCTGCAGATAGGGCACCTGTGCCGGGATCGTTTCAAGCTCGGTGCCGAAGGCCAGCGGCAGGCTCATCATGGGGCAGTGCAGGTCAAACGCAGGCAGCGGCTCGCCGGTAACCGAGATGCCCGCCACGCCGGGGAGCCACTCGGCCAACCTGATCAGGTTGCGGGGCACATCCAGCAAAACCGTGGCGCCGCGCGCGGCAACCAGAGGCACATAGCGCAGAAACTGAATGGTGTCGCCGAAGCCGCACTCGTGGTGCAGCAGCAGGCGCTGGCCGTGCAGCGGCGCGCCTTCCCATTGCGGCTTGGCCATGGCGCGCGGCGCTTTCGGGGTCTTCCAGCGGGCCTCCTGCAAGCGCCAGCCGTTGGCAAAGTCTCCGGCCGTCAGATGCGTCAGCGCCCGGTTGTATTCCACTTCGGCATTATCCGGGGCCAGCTCCACGGCGCGCTCAAAGCAGGCCATCGATTCGTCCAGCCGGCCCAGGTCCTGGAGGGTAACGGCCAGGTTGTTGGTGGAGTCGGCGTAGTCCGGCCGGAGGCGCAGGCCGGCACGCAGGTGCTCCTCGGCCTCGCTCAGCCGGCCGCAGTTGCGCAGCAGGCCGCCCAGGTTGCAGTGCGCCTCGGCAAAGTCGGGGTTGAGGCGCAGCGCGTGTTGATAGGCGGCGATGGCTTCGTCCGGCAAGCCCTGGTCGCGCAGGGTATTGGCGCGGTTGTAGTGCGCGTCGGCGTAGGTGGGCTTCAACGCGATGGCCTGGCCGTAGGCGGCCAGCGCCTCATCAAAGCTGCCCGTGGCGTGCAGCGCGTTGCCCAGGTTGGAGTGGTAGGCGGCCTCGCGATCGTTGACGGCTATGGCGCGTTGGAACATGCCGACGGCGGTGTCGGCGCGGCCCGTGGAGTAGAGCACCAGGCCGAGCAGGTGCAGGGCTTCGGCGTGGCGTACGTCGCGGGCCAGTATGTCGAGGCAAAGCTGCCGGGCCTCGTCGTAGCGGGCGGCCTGGTGGGCGCGCACCGCCTCGGTCAGCAGCGCCTGCACCGGGTCCAGCGGCGGCGGAGACAGCAGCCGCGCAAAGGGCCGCGAAGCCAGAATGCGGCGGCTGGTGCGGCGCGTCATGGGCGCGCCTCCCGTAGCGCGAATTGGGTCGCCTGTACGGTCTGCATCGGGCTTTCCTCAGCCAATGCTGCGGACGCAGCATCTAGCTGACCCATCGGCAGCCGGAAAAGTCCCTTGAATTGAGAGATTTCTAACCTGCAGCAAATTCCCGCTGACTTTTGCAGATCATTTCCACGTTCTATCGCACAATCATCTCTGCAGCAGGTGTGTTTGGTCGGTGCCCCGGCAGGGGTACCCCCTCCCCCCCTTTTTCCACGGGGCAAAAGAGGGTAAAACGCCATTTCCTCACCCCAGGGAAGCACTGCCGTATTCCCGAAATGCAACCACATCCTTTGCTGCGAAAAGGGGAAAGTGATGCGGAGATAGAAAGGGTGGAGTGCGACTGAGACGCGGTTGTGTCTTGCCAATCTCCAAGATCGGAAGATGAGGATACTAGGCCCAGATGAGGGATCAATCCTTTGGGGACTCCTGCGCGTTGCTTGAGTCGTGCCGATCATGGAGTTCCAGGTTGGATTGAAGAGGCTTGACACTCTTGATGTCTAGATGGGTTACTGTGAGGTTTTCGTCAAAGGCGACATCGGCGATAACGCTCACCGGGCCTTTCCGAGAAAAATCGCTATGAAACGAATCCTTGTCTACGCCAATGTAGAAATAGCGGGCTGTCTTCCCGTTTCCGAATTCAAACGTTCCGCGGTTGGTCTTCTTGTTTAGGGAAACAAGAGTTCCACTGATTTCTCTTTCTTCGACAGAAGTCGTTTCCCTTGATCGGAAAAACTCACGCTCGTCGCTCGTGACAACAACTTCGGAACTGTCATTACCGATCTCTTGAAGCTTTGCCACTTCAATTCGACCTTCACAAAGCGGTGCCGTGATCTTCTCGATATCGTCGTCTAGTGTTTTGTCCTTATACATTTCAAACGCAGGCAGCGAAAGGGTCAATTCCACTTTGTCTGCATTGATTACTGTAATGTTATGGCTTTGGCCATTGATTTGAGTTGTATATGGGTTTGACTTCACATGCTTTTTTAATCCGATGATTTGCGTGATTATCTCGAACGTAAACTTGGCTGCATTGACAACAGTTTCGATGTGCTCTAAAGCATCTCCAGTCTGCATAATATAGACCGCAGCGACAATCAATATGTCGAATGAACCAGGTTGAATTGCGGTGACTTTAAGTTCTTGATATCCGTTTGGAGCAACTTCCGACGCGACTTTGGCGTATGCACTTGAGAAGCCTTGAAGTGCAGAAATGACTTCGTCAATGTTCATCTCTCCAGAAATGACGTCTGGTCCGTCATAACGAAGACTGATGCGGATAGGTTCCTGCATAATGTTGCGGGTCATTATCATCGAGTTAGCTTCGTTTCCGCAACGCACTTTAGTGACTACCATAATGGGTATGGCTACAATCACCACTGCTTCTGGAAGATTCAGTGCCCATTCTAAATGCGAAAGCGGGCGTTCGCCTCGGCAGGTTCTGCTATCCTGAGTGGTTTACGCCCGGGAGCAGAGGCTTA
>DASVLI010000118.1:0-5154 GCA_036384955.1 Occallatibacter sp. | reverse complement strand
AGTGGGTCGAGCACGTTGAGCTGGGCGACAAGCGGCGCGACGTCGATTGGAATCACGCCGGGAAGTTTCACATCGAGCAGCGCGAGCGGAAGCACCAGCGTGAGCCCGGCGGCGACAACGACTTATACGCTGACAGCGACCAACTCTGCCGGCTCGGTGACGGCAACTGCGACTGTAACGGTTGTTTCGTCGGGCGGAACGCTGACGATTACGACGACGAGTTGCCCGGCCGGCGTGCAGAACACGGCGTATGCCGGATGCACGATTACGGCGAACGGCGGAACGCCGCCCTACACATTCTCCGTGGACAACAGCGGCAACACGCCGCCATTGCCGGAGGGAATGACGCTGAACAGCGCAACCGGTGTCATCGCCAGCGCGGTGATTGGCGGGCAGGGAACGTACACGCCGGAGATTGTGGTGACCGATGCCGCGTCTGGGCGTGCGACGGCGGACATCAGCTTCGCGATCAGCGGAAGCAATGCATTTCTGACGAACATTTTTCCATCGACATCGATTTTTCATCATCGTGTGGACGCGGCAACGACGGGATTGCCCGTGGATACGTCGCCGGCGGCGCCGATGTATAGCGGGTATCTGTCGGCAACGGTGAAGCCGTTCTTTGGCAACAACTATCCGCCGTTCCCGAATGGGATTCCGGCGATTGAGGTTCCATACAACCAGGCCAATGTGGCGGTTTCAACAACGGTGTACCAGTCGTACTTCACGTCGGGACCGATTCCGGCCTACGCACCAGTAGAGGGGACGGCCTACTCCGACGGGGACCGGCATGTGCTGGTGTATCTGGAGGCTGGCAACGGCGCGCCCCCGGCGCTGTATGAGATGTGGCAGGGGATTTACGAGAATGGACCGTGGACGGACTCGTCGAATGCAGTGTGGCCGGATGTTTCGGGCAATGCATTGACGACGCAGGGCCAGGGCACGTCGGATGCGGCCGGCCTGCCGGTGGCGCCGTTGCTGGTGAATGCCGATGAAGTGATTGGCACAGGAACGCCGAGCGTGCCGAACGGAGCGGTGCGGCATCCGGTGCGATTCACGCTGAACCATATGTTGAATTACTGGGTGTGGCCGGCCACCGAGACAGCGGGCGTGGGGAGCTGCACGGCTGGCGCAAGTGCTATTCCAACCGCATCGGAGATTTCGCAGGCGACGCCGCCCACGAGTTGCACCATGAGCGGGCCAGCGGGAGAGATTTACCGGCTGAAGGCGACAGTGGCGACACCGGCCTGCGCGGCGACAAGTCCACAGGCAGCGATCATCATTACGGGGTTCCGGAATTACGGGATCATTCTTGCGGATAACGGGCAGAGCGGCGGGCTCATCGGCACCCCGGATGCGCGCTGGAACGACGCGGACCTGGAGTGCCTGAGGAGCTTGACGCTGGCGGACTTTGAGCCGGTGAATGTGTCGAGCCTGATGGTGAGCAACAGCTCAGGAGCGACGAGCCACTAAGAGCGTTTTGGGACCGCTTACTTTGCCGGATCGACAAGCGCGCCGTAAATTACGCCGCGGCTGAGGTATTGCAGGTTCTCAGTGTTGGCGTTGCCGCCCATGCGTTGAATCATGCCGATGAAGACGATGTCGTTCGTGGGGTCGACCCAGAACCAGGTGCCTGCGGCGCCGTCCCAGAAAAATGTTCCCTTGCCGTCGGGCAGATTAGCCATCGCGGGATCGAAGACAACCGCGCAGTTGTAGCCGTAGCCAAAACCGGGCCGCATGACCTGCGCACCGATGCTGAACTCGCCGGTGAGCAGATTGGGCGCGAGGTGGTTCGAGCTCATCAGCTTGATGGTGGCCGGCGAGAGGATGCGAGTGCCATCGAGCTCGCCGTTGTGAGCGAGCATTTCGGCAAAGCGGAAATAATCGGTCGCCGTAGAGACCATGCCGCCGCCACCGGAGGCCATCGCGGGCTGGTGCGCGTAGTCGCGGCGGTTCACGTTCTGCGGACCCTGATCGGAGAGACTGCCGTCAGGCTGGACGACATAGACGGTGGCGAAGCGCGACCACTTTTCCTGCGGCACGTAGAAGCCCGCGTCCTTCATGCCGAGGGGTTGGAAGATCTCGTCGCGGTAGAAGTCGGGCAGCGATTTTCCGCTGAGTTTTTCGACGATGTAGCCCTGAATGTCCATGGAGACCGAGTAAACCCACTTGCTGCCGGGCTGGTAGAGCAGCGGCAGGCCGGAGAGCTTGGTGATGAACTCGTGCAGGTCTTTGGACTGGAAGAGATTGGCATCGCGCACCATCTGGTCGACAGGCGTGCCGCCGAAGATGCCGTAGGTAAAGCCGGCGGTGTGCGTCATCAGCTCGCGCATGGTGGGCGGATGCACGGGATCGACGAGGATCATTTTGCCTGCCGCATCGGTGCCGGCGTAAACCTTCAGGTTCGCGAACTCGGGAATGTATTTGGCGATGGGATCGTTGGGCAGCCACTTGCCTTCTTCAAAGAGCTTCATCATGGCGACGGCGGTAACCACTTTGGTCATGGAGTAGTCGCGGAAGATGGTGTCCTTGCTCATGGCTTTGTTTGAGGCGCGGTCCTGCATGCCGTAGGTGGAGTAGTCGACGACTTTGCCGTGGCGGGCGAGGATGGTGACGGCGCCGGCGATCTGGTCGTTCTTGACGGCCTCGCTCATCAGCGTGTGCAGGCGCGCGAGCCGCTCAGCGGAGAAGCCGACTGACTCCGGCCTGACCGGTGTCATGTCGAGCGCGTGCGCGGTGGCGGGCTTTGGTGCGGGGGACTGTGCGAGGGAGACTGGAACGGCGGCGAGCAGAGTGCAGGCCAGCGCGAGCGTGCGATTCATGCGTTGCTCCTTGGGTATAAGGCGGACGCAGCCATGATACGCGCGGAGAGGCTCCGCGGACGATGCTTTGTCCGCGGAAGCTGGGCTAGTAGATCAGCTTGAGAGAGAGCTGAATCTGGCGGGAAGTGCCGGCGGTTCTGCTGATGATGCCGAAGCCGTTGGTGGTGCTGATAACGGGCCTCGGCGGCGTGCTTGTCTTGTCGTTGGTTACACCGAGGATGTTGCTGGGCTGGCCCATATTCACAATGTTGAACAGGTTGAAGAACTCCGCGCGGAATTGCAGTGCCATCTTCTCGGCGCCGTTTTTGCGATAGGCCAGCGGCGTGTCCTTGATGAGTGCGAAGTCGAAGTTGTAATAGGCGGGGCCGCGGAAGGTGTTGCGGCCAAGCGTGCCAAAGCGACCGGTGTTGGGGCCCGTGCCAGTGCCGTCCGTAAGGTCAATGGGAATGCTGAAGAAGTCCGGCCCGTTGTTTTCGCCCTGGCCAAAGTAGTCCGCGCGGTTTTTGCGAGCGGTGGAGAGTTTGGGCTTGGCGATCTGGTCGGGGCGGTCAACGCCGTTGGAACCGTAGCCTGTTTGTTGAATTCCAGAGAAGACGGTGAAGGGCGAGCCCGAACTGATGCTGGAGATCGACAGCAGTTCCCAGCCATCGGTGATACGGCGACTGAGCGCATGCAGGAAGCCGGCATTTTCGAGATGCAGGTCCTGCGCCACGCTGAGGCCGAAGCCGTGCGCAACGTCAAAGTTCGACGGGCCCTTCTCAGGATGCGTGTCGTAGGGATTCTGGGAGTAGCCCGAGGTGGTGGCGCCGGTGGATCCGGTGCCGCCGATCACCATGCTTGTGTCGTCAATTGCTTTGCCCCAGGTGTAGCTGGCCTGGAGTCCTGGGCCGCCGTGGGGCACGGTGCCGGAGAGCGACGTTTGCAGCGCGTGGTAGGTGGAGTGCGCATCGGAGACGATGACGTTCATGACACCGATGCCGCCGATGACATCGCCGGCCTGGTTGAAGCGCGAGTAGGGCGCGAACTCCTGTGTGGCTCCCGGATAGGCGTTGGGGTAGGCGTAGCGCGGCAGCTTTTCCGCGGCAGTGCCCACATAGGCCGCGTCGGCAGTCAGGTTGCCGAGTTTACGCTCCATGCCCAGCGTCCAGGTGTAAAGCTTGGCGTTGCCAAAGGAGAGGTCGACACCGCTGAGGTTGAGCGCGCTGACCACGCCGCCCTGCGTGGCGGCCAGGTCCTGCTCGTAGCGGTCAATGTCCATGATGGTGTTGGAGGGAACATCTTTTGGGCTGCCGCTGGCAAAGACGTTTGCGCCATCGGGCGTGTAGGTGTCAGGCAGTTGCGACGGGCTGATGGTGAAACCGTAGGCCAGCGGCGCGGCCGGCGAGGAGAGACGGCGCGGGTAAACAGCGAAGGGTGTGGAGCCGGTGAGGAAGTTGTCCTGCCAGATGTTGGGTGGAATGGTGGTGATGGCTCCGCCCAGGTGCGCGGTGAAGTTGCTGGCAGGCGCCCACGCAAGCTGCACGCGCGGCGCGAATGCCTTCCAGTCGGTTTGATAGCCGGGCTGCGGGTTGATGACGTACTGCATGACGCCATCGATGACGCGGAAGGAGCCGGTGCGATGCGCGCGCTCGGTGATAGGTGTGTAGAGCTCCCAGCGCACGCCGTAATCCAGCGTAAGGTGGGGAGTCACCTTCCAGGTGTCCTGCACGTAGACTGTGTAGTTTTCACGGTTGATAGCGGCCGGGCCGATGTGCTCACCGCTGGAGAAGAGAGGCGGCGCGATGGCCACGGTGTAGCCGAAGGGCGAGCCGGAGAGCAGCCCGGAGAGCGTGTCGGGCAGGGCGTCGCCGATGGCAATATCGTGCATGCCGCTGGCCGAAGAAATTGCCTCGGTGGCATAGGCGGTGCCGGCGCCAAAAGCATACTCGCCGTTGGGGCCGATGCCGAAGTATGTGGTGTCGCGGTTGATGCGCGTCTCGAAACCGGCCTTGATGGTGTGGCGCGCAGCGGTGAAGGAGAAGTTCTCACGGCCCTGGAAGAGGTTGCCGTAGGCCTGCATCACCGAGCCGGCAGAGCTGTTAAACGCCTCGAAGAGACCATCGCTGAAGATGAGCGCGGGATCTACGTCGTCGTGCGTGGGGAAGCCCGGCGTGGTGCGCGTGATGCCGATGGAGGACTCGAGCACCATGCGTGGCGAAAGGTTCCGTGTCCAGGTACCGACTACGTTGCGCTGGCGGTCAATGTACTCGACGGCGAAGGCAGGGTCGATGGCGGTCTGGCTGGGATTGGTGGTGGGGCCGGTGAGATTGTTCAGGTTGAAGCGCGCGAAGAA
>DASVLI010000117.1:0-12127 GCA_036384955.1 Occallatibacter sp. | reverse complement strand
AAAAACCACGCTCCCGGAGGGAGCGAAGAAAATAGCCCAGGGCGAAAGCCCTGGGTAGACTGCACAAACCCGCCTCAGCCCCGGAGGGGCGGCTGACTCTACCCCAACACGTAACGCGGGTCGTACTCCATGTGGTGCTCGGCCAAGAACGCCAAAAACTCCGCCTGAAAATCGCGCTTGCGATGATGCTCCAGTTGCTGTTGGATGTACGCCAACGTCACTTCGACCTGATTCCATCCGATGGAAAACGCGCCATACCCCTCCTGCCACGCGAACGTCTTCACACCGGCGCTTTTCCGCATCCAACGCGACGACCCGCTCTTGATTTCGCGCATTGCGTCGGCCACTGTTAACGACGACGGCAACGACAGCAGCAGATGTGCATGATCGTTCATGCCGCCAACGCCAAGAGCTTTGGCGCCCTGCGCACGTGCAATTCCACCCATATAGGCCCAAAGCTGGCTCTGCACGTCCAGGGCTATCCACGGGCGCCGCTCCTTGGTGGAGAAGACGCAGTGATAGAGCGAGGAACAGTATGTGTGACCCATTGGTGCACCATCCTACTGCAAATGGGTTCGTGCCGCTCCTCCGGAGCGGCGGTCTGCTCTCGCCCGCTTCCCAGGGTTCCGCCCGCGCTGCGGACTCCACCCTGGGCTATCTTCTCCATCTCCCTCTGGGAGAAGAGCACTGCCGCACGATCAATCGCTTTTAACCATCCGGCCCACGGGCAGGCTCTCTTGTTTTTCGTGGCAGACTATCGAAGCAGTGTGATCACCGCGAATTGACCCCGGATGTCTGCTCCGGACATCACATTTGCATCACGGCACGGCCACCGCGTTTGCACAGCGGCAGGATAAACGCGTTCCCGCTGTGGCATGGCCGCTATTCTTGATTCCCAATTCTGAGAGAGTCCGCCAAAAACCACGCTCCCGGAGGGAGCGAAGAAAATAGCCCAGGGCGAAAGCCCTGGGTAGACTGCACAAACCCGCCTCAGCCCCGGAGGGGCGGCTGACTCTACCCCAACACGTAACGCGGGTCGTACTCCATCCCGCGCACCAAATAGGTGCTCAATGGGTTCCTTGGTCCGATGCCCAGGCAATCACTTTCGGATTGTCCGTGATCCGCGCGGAATCAGGCTCCCCGCACTCGACGCATTATGAGAATCCAATGCCGCTCGAACCACAGCAACTCCTGCCGCAGATGCCTCGGCTTACACTCAAACAACATGCTCAATCGAGGCTATGCCTACGCCACAATCATCAGCCACAAGCACCATGGCCAAACCCTGCTCTCTCACCTGGCAAGCCTTTACCCCCACTCAACCCCACAAGCATGGCAACAAAAACTGAACAGCGGCGAAATCACTCTCAACGGCGTCACCGCCACCGGGAGCGAAACGGTCAGTTCAGGCCAAACCCTTATCTGGAACCGTCCGCCCTGGATCGAACCCGACTCTCCTCAGGACTTCGAAGTCCTGTTGGATGACCCCCATCTGTTGGCTGTCAACAAGCCCAGCGGGCTGCCCACCCTCCCCGGCGCCGGCTTTATGGAAAACACTCTCTTGCGCCTGGTGCAAAAGCAATTCCCCAACGCAAACCCGGTGCATCGGTTGGGCCGGGCAACAAGCGGGATCGTCCTGTTCGCCAAAACACCGCAGGCGGCCTCGAATCTAACTGCAAACTGGAACACGCCCAAAATTCAAAAAATCTACCGGGCGCTGGCTCAAAACATTGCACAGCAGGACGCCTACGAAATCCTCACACCCATCGGCCTCGTACCGCACCCGCGCATCGGTTCCGTTTGGGCCGCAAGCCCAGGTGGCAAACCATCAAAGTCATTGGCAAAGGTCATCTCACGCAGCCCAGGCACCACAACGTTCGAGGTTAGCCTCAAGTCGGGTCGCCCTCATCAAATCAGAATCCATCTGGCATCCATTGGCCACCCTCTGGTAGGCGATCCTCTGTATGGCTTAACCGGGCAGCCTCTTGAGAACCTCCCCGGCCTCCCCGGCGATGGAGGATATTTCCTGCACGCCCAATTTCTGAACTTCCAGCACCCCATCACCGGAGAACAAATCCATCTTGAGGCAGCTCTGCCGTCAGGATTCTTAGTGCCTCAGTAGCTTCACGGCGGAATCCCATCTGTGCTGCTATTCAAAACTGCGGCAAGTGGCCCGGTCAGCGCCCCGGCGCTTTGTCCGCTGACCACTATTCACTGTTTTTGCAGATCATTTCCCCAATCTGGTGCACAATCATCCCAGCCTCGACCAGCTGACAGCTGAGGGCTGAAAGCTATAAAAAGCCTTCAAGCGAAGACAAGGAGAACGCTACATAGCCCCCCTCCCCCCCCCCGGCATTCGTCCACGTCTAACCGCTGTGCTTTAAAATTTGCGGGGTTGGTTCCGCGTCTTTTTCAGGGGGGATTTTCAATGCGTTTTTCATTTGCCGCCGTTCTGCTGCTTGGCCTGGGAACAACTTTTGCCGCCGCGCAATCCGCGCACTGGGAGTATCAGGGCCACGAGGGTCCCTTCAACTGGGGCAAGCTCGACCCGGCTTACAAGGCCTGCGGCGACGGCCACGAGCAGTCGCCCATCGACATTCGCGGCGCCAAGTTGAACAAGGCTCTTCAGCCCATCGAGTTCCACTACATGGCCACGTCGATGAAGCTGGAGAACAACGGCCACACCATTGTGGTCTATCCCAAGCCGGGCAGCTATATCGTCGCTGGCGGCGTGCGCTACGACCTGAAGCAGTTCCACTTTCATCGCCCCAGCGAAGAAGCCGTGGGCGGCAAGCTGACCGATATGGATGTGCATCTGGTGCACGAGGACGCCAGCGGCAAGCTGGCCGTGATTGCCGTGCGTCTGATTGAGAATCGCGACGCGCCCAACGCCACGCTGGCCGCGCTATGGCAGGCACTGCCCAAGGAATCCGGTAAGACATCGAACGTCGAAGCCATGGTCAATCCCGCGGGCCTGCTGCCGGCCAACCACGGCTATTGGACCTACATGGGATCGCTGACCACGCCGCCCTGCACCGAAGGTGTCCACTGGTTTGTGATGGTGGACGAGGTGACGCTGAGCCGCGACCAACTGCACGACTTCACCACGCTCTATCGCTTGAACTCGCGTCCGCTGCAGGACAGGAACGGCCGCCGCATCGAAGCCAATCAGTAACTAAACCAGCGGACGGAATCGCAGCGTGATTCCGTCCGCGCCGCTCTCCACTTCCACGCCCGTCAAATCGCGCACCAGGTAGTGTGCCGCAGCCAGTTGCTCGGCCTCGTGCGAGAACGTAGTCGCCACCACCGTGCATCCGGCCGCGTGGCCCGCCTTCACACCCGATTCGGAATCCTCAAAGACCACGCACTCGGCAGCCGGCACGCCCAGCAGCGCCGCGCCTGCCAGATACGGGTCGGGCAGCGGCTTGCCCTGCGCCACATGGTCCGCGGTAATCAGCCGCGCGGGCACTGGAAGTCCGGCCTGTCCCAGCCGTGTGCGCGCCAGCCGCTCGGTAGCGCTGGTCACCACCGTCCAGCGCTCTGCCGGCAGCGCAGCCAGCAACTCCGCAACGCCCGGCAACACACTCAGTCCGCCGCCATCGGCCACTTCAATCTCTTCAATCAGCTTCAGCTCTTCGTTGCAATCCAGATCGGGCCGCAGCATCGCCGCGGTTTCAATCGCGCGCCGGCCATGCGCCGTCTCGATGGCCAGCGCGGGGTCCACGCCGCGCATCACGGCCCACTTGGTCCAGCTCCGCTCCACCGACTCAATCGAAGAAATAAGAATGCCGTCCATATCGAACAGCACTCCCTGGCAATGCACGGTCACAAGAGAAGAAGCGGGCGCGAGATCCATGTCTCGATTGTATCGGCAGATGTTTGCGTGCTGCCGTCAGTGCCGCTCGGCCGCATCGGGCGCGGCAAACGTCAACTGCGGCGGCTCGCCGAAATCAATCGACGCCTTCACTGTGGCCTTGCGGCTGCCCTGCACAATCTGATTCTCGCCAAACACCACAGTCGAATTGGCAATCGCCGCATCCGCTGTCCAGCGGTCAAAGTGCGCCAGCGGCGCGGGCAGCGCAGCCTTCTTCGCGTTCGCTCCCAGACGGCTCTGCATCGCGCCGCGTCGCCAATCCACATGCAGCGTGCCGGTGGTCGAGGCTGAAAGATCCTTCTGCGTAAATCCCGCCAGCGAGAACTTGCCGCTCACATCCACTGGGCCGCCCGCACAGCGCAGCTC
The DNA here is from genome assembly GCA_036384955.1 of Occallatibacter sp. Lineage (GTDB taxonomy): Bacteria > Acidobacteriota > Terriglobia > Terriglobales > Acidobacteriaceae > Telmatobacter. The sequence continues at coordinate 7,887 of DASVLI010000117.1, read as the reverse complement.
AAGGAATTTGCACAGCGCAGCTGGGTCGGCCTTGGTCAGCGCACCTTCCAGCGCATAGTCCGGCTTCTGTCCGTTGTCTACGGTGCCGGAGAGATGCAGCGCGCCACCCAGCAGCGCAGCATCCAGCGCCGTCACCTTGGCTTGGTCTGGCTTGATTTCTACGCTCGTGGTCAATTGCTTCAGCGTCACCGTGCCAAAGCTTGCCGCATCGGCCTTCAGCGTCACGTTCAACCGCGGCCACACCGGCGGCGTCGATGGCGTAAAGCGCGCAATCAACGACGAGAGCAGCGTTGTCTTGTCGTGTGAGCCAAGCAGAGTGGTCTGCAGCACGCCGGGATCAAGCTGCGCCACGTGCACATCGAGCGCGGGCGCGCAATCAGCGGCCGGCTTGCAGTGCACCGGAACGGTCAGCGAAGCAGTTCCCTTCAGCGTGCCAAAGGTAAACTCCACCGGCTCCCAGCGCGCGCCGTCGGCGCCTAGTTGCAGCGTCGCATTGGCAATGGTCACGCGGTTCGACAGGCTCGCCGGACTCCACTGCACGTTGTGGAAGATAACCGTCCCGCTCAGCGCGTCGGCGGGCGCGGCCCGTTCCTGCGCTGCAGCCTCTGCCACCGCGGGAACCAACGCCTGCGCCACGGAGACCGCGGGCGCGGCCAGCGGATTTTCCTCCGCCGGAATCCACGGCCCTTGCGCGGAAACATCGAGCACCGGCGGATCGCCGGCCAATGTATCTATCGTCGCCGCGTCGGGCAGTCAGGCCAATTGCGCAAGCTGGCGCAGCCGCTTGAGCGATGCCGCGCCGCGCAGCGCCACTGCGTAGTGCCGGTGCGTCAGCTCGAATGAAACCGCCAGCGGCTGCGTGCCGCCCGCCGGCACCGTAGTCTCCGCGGCCAGCGTCACCGGCTGCGTCGAGTCCGCCTGCGCGGGGTCAAGCGAGAAGTTGGCAAAGCGCAGCGGCTGGTCCAGCGGCCCGCCGCTCAGCTCAAAGTTCTTCACATCCAGGCTGCCGGTCAGCGCCATCGGCGGCGCTTCCGGCTTTTTGGTTTTAGACTTCGCGCCCTTCGCGGGAGCCTTCTTCAGCGCTTCGGCAGCAGCGGCCGGATCGTATTCCAGCTTGCCCGTCACCGTACCGCCCGCTTCCAGATCGTCGGCCACGCCGCTGCGCACCGTGCGCAGCGTGTCCAAACCAACCTGCGCGGCGATGTTTTCCAGATTCAGCGTCAGCCTGGGCGGCGCATTGCCGGGCAGTTGCCCTTCCAGGTGCAGCTTGCCCTCGCCCACCGGCGAGTCGCACACCAGCTTCTCCACCGTGCGCGCGGAGTAGTGATACACAAAGCCGCAGTTGGCATCGAAATCCATCGGATCGGCAGGCGCAAATTCCGCGCGATGCACACCCTCGGCGCGCAGCCGCGTAGTAATCTTCGCCTCGTCCGGCGTGCCATCCACATGCATTTCGCCGCGCAGGTCGCCGCGCCAGCCGGGGTCGGAGCCGAACAGCAAGCGGCTCAACTGGCCCAGCTGCGCGTCGCGCCATTCCATGTCCACATGCAGCGGCATCTGGTGCAGCTCGGGCGCAACATGCATCCGCGCCTCCATGCGCACCGTTCCGGTGTCGGCCATATCCAGATTCGTATCTGTACGCGAGGGCTGGGCACGAACGCGCAGCCGCCAGTCGCCCGGATTTTCCTGCCAGAACGAGAGGTCGGCGCTTACCAGCGAGTAAGGCAGCTTCTCCACGCCGCGCTTGAAGTTGATGCGCGAGTTGGTGGCCGCCAGATAGGGAAGCCGTATGTGATTGTCTGGTCGCGCTGCGCCCGTTCCATGCGCGGCGCTGCGCAGAATGGGATCGACGTTCCACGCGCCCGTCGCAGTGCGGACAAGATTCAGGCTGGCTTCGTCCACTCGAATCGAGTCGAGTTCCAGCTTGCCGCGCCACAGCGACATCAGCCGGATGGAAGCGCGCACGGAGTTGGCGTGCAACACCGGCTCCGCGCCATAGGCAGGGTCTTCGTCCACGGTCAGGTCGGTCAGCTCAAAGCCCGGCCACGGCAGCAGCCGCAGCTCCACGGAAGAAAGGCGCACCGGCCTCCCCAGCGAACGCGACATCAATTGCGTGATCTGGCTTTTATAGCGGCTGATGGAGATGTAGGGCGGCACCAGCACCACCGCCAGCAGCAGTACCAGAACTGCGGCAAGGGTCAGCCAAAGCTTCTTACGTCGGCGCGGCCGCGGTTCTACGTCTTCGCTCATGAATGTCTATGGTAAATCCCGCGCGGCCTGCTGGCGCGTGATGTGGCTAGCGCGTCACGTGAAAGGTGCGGCTCCAGCGCGTATCGCTGAAGAAGTGCACTGCCACATGGCCAAGCCAGGAGACCGTACTCACAATGCCGGTACGCTCGTATTGGGCATCCGGCGTCTTGAACGACCAGTAGTTGAACATCGGCCGGCCCATGATGTTCTGCCGAGGCACAAAGCCCCAGAAGCGCGAGTCCAGCGAGTTGTGCCGGTTGTCGCCCATCATGAAGTACATGCCCGGCGGCACCACCAGGTCGCCATCCACCACATGCGAAGGCATGTCCACCGACCAGGCATCGGTTGCGCCCAGCATCATCGAGGCCGGAATCGCCGGAAACTCGTCGAGGAAGGACTGATAATTCTCCGCCGTAGTGGGCTGTGCATGCGGAAACGCCTGAGCCACGCCGTTGATAAAAACCGTGCCGCCGCGCAAATGAATGTGGTCGCCGGGCACACCCACCAGCCGCTTCACAAGGATGTTGTAGATGGGATTGCCATCCGCATCCGTGCCATCGGCCACCGGCTTGAGGAAGACAATAATGTCGCCGCGCTGCGGCTCGCGGTAGCGCTCCAGCGGCATCCACTTTGAAGGCGGCGCCAGCGTCAGGCGGTCCACCACCAGGTGGTCGCCCACTAGCAGCGTCTTCTCCATCGACCCGGAGGGAATGACGAAGTTCTGCGCCAGAAAGGTGAAGATGAACAGGCCGATGACCAGCACCGAGCAGGAGCTGGCGAGCGCCTCCCACGGCGTCTCTTCCACTCTCTGTTCGGTTTCAGCCGCTTCGGCTGCGGGCGGCGTATTTTTGCGGCTCATGCCTGTGCTCTCGGGGATGTCAGGCGGCAAAGCCCCGCGGGGCTAGCGCACCACCTGGAAGATACGATTCCAGCGGGCAAAGCCTGCCAGCCGGGCTGAAAGCTGCTTCTCGTGTCCGAGTCTATCATCTTCGACTTGTGCTACATCGGTGGCCGAAGGCCGCCTGAGCGAGAAGTAAATCAACAGCGGACGCGCCACAATCGCCTGCCGCGGCACAAAGCCCCAAAAGCGCGAGTCGAGGCTGTGGTTGCGGTTGTCGCCCAGCATGAAGTACCGCTCCGGCGGCACCACCAGCTCGCCGTTCCGCGTGTCGCTTTGCAGCAGACGCCACCAGCTCGGATCCACGTTCGCATCGGTGTAGTGGGTGGCGGGAAAGTTGTCGCGGAAGGGATTGGCCGGGGCCGGCTCCAGCGTCACGTAGGGCTCGTCGAGCGGTTTGCCGTTCACGGTCAACCGGCCGGCAACAATGCGCAGGTGGTCGCCGGGAAGGCCCACCACGCGCTTGACCAGAAACCGCGCCGGATCTTCCGGGTAGTGAAAAACCACAATGTCGCCACGTTCGATGTTGCGATACGGCAGCACCCAGCGGCCGGGGTTGAATCCTGAACCGGTAGGTGCATAAATCTGCTTGTCGACCAGCAGAAAATCGCCCACCAGCAAGGTGTGCTCCATGCTCTCGGAGGGAATAAGAAACGGCTGCAGCACGAAGGCATGCAGAAACAGCGCCACGATCACCAGGGTGATGAGCGAAGCAAAGGCCTCCGGCAGCGAGGGCGTATGAATCCTGTGCCGGTGCTTGGTCGGAATCGCGGGTTCAGGAGTGGGAGCGGGCTCTTCCGGAGCGCTCATGCAGAGGCTTTTCCCTCATCGGTAGCAGCCTTGGAATCCGGTTCGCCGCCGTCGGGATTCAACCGGTCCAGCGCGCGGCGGGCCGCATCCTGCTCGGCCAGTTTCTTGGTGCTTCCGGAGCCCTGCGCCAGCGGCTGGCTCAGCTCTCCCTCGGCGCTCGACGAACGGACCTCAATCACAAAGCGTTTGCGGTGGTCCGGCCCGCTTTCGCTTTTGACATTGTAGACCGGGATGCCCTCGCGGAGGGCCTGCAGGTATTCCTGCAGGGCCGACTTGAAGTTGCCCAGGGAAGAGCCGGAGCGCAGCTCGCGCGCCAGTTCCTCCTCGGCCTGGCCCATCACCATGCGGCGCACGAAGGTGCGCACCGGATCAAGACCGCCGTCCAGATAAAGCGCGCCGATGACAGCTTCCATGGAATTGGAAAGCACGGTGGTGGTGCGGCGCAGCCCGCTGCGCTCCTCGCCCTCGCTCACCCGCAGATGATTGCCAAGGCCAATGGCGTTGGCCACCTCGGCCATGTGCTTGCGGCTCACCAACTGGGCACGGACACGCGTCAGTTCACCCTCGGACCAGTCCGGGTGGACTTCAAAGAGCGTTTCGCCGACGATCAGGCCAAGGACGGCATCGCCCAAAAACTCCAGCCGCTCGTTGTCGCCTTCCACCTCGTCGCCGGACATGGCGAACTGATTGACAAAGGAGCGGTGGGTGAGCGCGCGCAGCAGTAGTTCGGGCCTCAAGAAGCTGTAGCCCAGAGCCGTTTCAAGTTCCGACAGAAAGGCTTCCACTTGCGCTATTCCTTGTATTCAATCGTTTCACAAGCAGCAACAGGAAGGCGTGGATAAGGTACCGCAGTGGGCGAACCGCGTCAATCGTCCAGACAATTTATCTGGAACTGTATTGTTCTGCGTCACGAGCCCGGTGGCGCCTGCGCGGGGAGCTGCACTCCCGCAGGTTTCTGCGGTTTTGCCGGCTGATTGTCCGGTCCGTCCGCATCGTCCTCATCTTCGCAGGAGTGGCCGTGCACTGCATAGGCCGATTTTACGCCGCGCTCGGCGGCCAGCCGCGTATCTTGTGCGCCGTCGCGGTTGGCCATGGCCAGCTGGTACTCCGCCAGGGCCTCGTCGCGCTTGCACTGCAGGTCGAGCATACGGCCCAGATAGATGTGCGACCAGGCCAGCTGGCGCGGATCCTTGCTGGTGGCCAGAGTGCGCTGGAAACGGCTGACGGCCTCGCCCGGATGGCCGGTGAGAATGGCGGCACGCGCCAGAATGAAGTTGGCCTTCGCCTGGTCGGCCACCGATTGCAGCGTGTCCTCTGAGTGCACGGTCAGCTCCTGGCGGGCCATGGCGCTGGCGGTGGCGATGTCGCCGTCGGCCAGCCGCGCCTCGGCCAGGTCCAGGCCGCTGAGCAGGCGTGGCTTGGAGCGCTGCAGTACGTCGCTGTCAGCCGTCTGATCGAACTCGATGTTCCGCGCGTGGTGCACCTGCTGGTCGATGTCCATGCCGTAGACCATCTCGCCGATGCTGTCGCGCAGGCTGGCCGGCTCCTTCTCAAACTGCAACAGCTGCTCGTAGAAGTACTGGGTCAGCACGAAGCCCTGGGTCATGTCATGGCGCACAGTGGCCACGCGCACGGCTTCCATCTTGTCCAGAACAACCTGGCGCTCGCGCTCGTAGCGCGGCAACTGCGAGCGGTCAACACCGGCGGGAATCTTGTAGGCGGGAATGCCGGTGTCCATGGTGCGCGCCTCAATGGCCTTGATGAGGCATTCAATGGCCAGCGTCACCGAGTCGGAGCGGTAGCGAAATTCCATGGGCGCGTCATGCACTTCCTTCAGGATTGGCTGCATGCGGTCGATTGCCGTGGCGCGGGAGTAGAGCAGCGGCTCAATGATGTAGTGCAGGTAGGTGTGGCGCACGTCGCCCATGCGGATCTGGCCATTGGCCGGCGAAACCACCACCACGTAATCGGTGCCGTAGACGCGCGCATTCACCACCGCCGGCGACAGCAGCGGCTCCACCACCACCACAAAGCGGCGGCCATCGTAGGTGGAGGCCGGCATCTTGAGATAGAAGTTGGTGTCGACAATCATCTTCGACAGGGGATCGTGCAGCTTGTCGATCAGCTCGTCGTTGGCGCGGCGCAGAGTGAGCCAGATGCCGTGCAGGTCCACATCCTGCACAAACGCGCGGAGCAGAGGCAGAACCTCGACCACCTGGGTCGAGTCGGGCGGCATCTGCGGCAGCTCCACCGTGGTTTCCATATCCGGCGGCGGGCTCAAATAGAGCGCCAGCGAGATGTACTGCGAGATGTCGCGCTCCGAGCCGGTCATGCGGTGCTGCGCGATGTAGAGGCAAACCTTGTCGCGGGCGTTGCGAGCAGCCTCGCTTTTGGCCAGCGTCTGGTTCACTTCCTCGCGGATGCGCAGCCGAATCGGGTCGCTCTGCTCCAGCCCATCGTCGTAGCCGCAGGCGTTCAACGCGGCAGCCATGGCGAAGACCGGCTCGGAGCTGACCAGCGAGATGGTGGGGCCGGCGGGGTCAACAAGGGAGGGAGCCTGCACCACCTGCACGGCGGTGGAGCCAGGCACGGAAGACGAGCTTTGACTGCTGGAGGCCTGCGCCCCTGCAGCGAGAACTGCCGGACCGGCAGTCGAGGACAGCGCCAGCAAGGTGGCGCAAAGCAAAGCAGATAGGCGCAATGTCATGGAAAACCCTGTGAGTCAGTCTAGTTAAGACGTTCGAGCAGGGTCAAACGAGAGCAGCCGGCCTAGCCGCGGACGGAAACCCCGGCAAAGGAAATGACGGCCAGGCCGCGCACCGGCTGGCCAAAGAACCGGGCCGGCTCAAAGACGCTGTAGAGCAGCAGATTCTCGACTTCGGCGCGGGTGGCGGCGTCCGTGGGCCCGGAGACGATGCGATAGTCGTAGACCTCGCCCTCCGGATTGACATAAGCCTCAACCACCACCTGCCCGGCGCGCGCGCTAATCTCCTCGCTGGTGCCGGCAGCGCTGGAAAGATACCGCAGACGCGGATTGGTGGCGTTGCCCAAAGGCTCATCGCCCTTGGCCAGGGCGGCCTCAGGCTGCGCAATCATGCCAACCATCAGTGAGACGGTTCCAATAAGGACAACGGCGCTGGCAAGGCCGGCCGAGGCCTGCAGCAGAAAGGGACCAACCGTGTTCTGCCAGGCCAGCTTCCATGCGTGGAAGGGGCTCTGGCGGCGGCGCGCCCGCTCATGGCTGATGGCCACGCGGATACGCAACTGCAAATCTTCGGGCTCCGGTATCGTGCCCAGTTCGGCCAAAGCGGCCTGCGTGCGCTTCAATGCGGTCCACTCGCGGGCGCACCCGGCGCACTGCTGCAAGTGTTCGGCCACGCGCTGCATTTCGCGTCCGCTCAGGCGACCGTCCAAATACTCTGAAAAACGAGCCTGCGATGCCTTGCACAAACCGGTCATCGCGCCTCCTCGCCGGCGGGCACTCCTGTCACCGGCTGTCCCTCGGTGCGGGCTACGGTGCGCGGAGCGGTCAGCAGAGTCTTCAGGCAGGCACGCCCGCGAACCAGTCTCGACTTGACCGTGCCCAGATTTACGCCCTGCATCTCCGCCACCTCTTCGTACACAAAGCCTTCAATGTCGCGCAGGATCAGCGTGGTGCGATACGGCTCCGGCACCAGCTGCAAAGCCTCTTCCACGATGGCCTTGTTTTCAGCATGCACCGCGGCATCGTAAGGAGACTCGCCGGGATCAACCAGCATCTCCTTCAGGCGCAGCGGAGTGTTGCCGTCCTGCTCCATCGTTTCCTGCTCGATGGGAACTTCCTGCATCTTGTGGCGCATCCACCAGCGGCGCTGGTTGGAGGCCTCGCGCAAGGCGATGCGATAGATCCAGGTGCGCAATGAAGACTCGCCATGGAAACCGCCCACGCC
>DASVLI010000116.1:0-16513 GCA_036384955.1 Occallatibacter sp. | reverse complement strand
CGTGGTGAAGGGCCTGGACAACTACAAGTCCATGAGCGACGTGACCGTGACCTTCGGCTTTGACAAGGCAGTGCTGACCAAGGACGACAAGGAGCAGCTCGACGAGTTCGCGTCCAAGCTGGGCACGGCCAAGAGCTACATTCTTGAAGTCACCGGCGGCACCGACTCGACCGGCTCGGCGCAGTACAACTACGACCTGAGCCAGCGCCGCGCCGACGCGGTGGTGCAGTACCTGGCCTCGAAGTACGGTATCGCCGCACACCGCTTCTACCTCATCGGCATCGGCAAGGACAATGCCGTGGCCGACAACTCCACCGCCGAGGGCCGCAAGCAGAATCGCCGCGTGCAGGTGCAGCTGCTCAGCAACATGGCGCAGGACCAGTCAGCGCCGACGACCGGTGCGAGCCTCTAATCAGGATCAATCGCGAACGGGCCACGACCCGCATCGCACTTTGCATGAAAAGGGAAATCATCCCTCTGTGAGAAAAGGGCAGCCGACGAGGCTGCCCTTCTTTTTTTGCAGAGAACGAAGCCAGTGCTATGCAGCAGCCAGCTTCTTTAGCCTGATGCGTCCCGCAGGCAGTTGGGCCAGATCGTAATGAGCCTGCTGTGTCAGCCAGCTTGCGGCGCTGCCGCCGAATACCTGCGAAAGGCGCACGGCCATCTCAGGGGATATGCCGCGCTTGCCGTTCACCAGTTCGGAAAGAGTCGTCCGCGTCACGCCGAGCGCTTGAGCGGCCTGCGTAATGGTCAGGCCAAGCGGCTCAATGCACTCCATCAGGACAACGCGGCCTGGATGCGGTGGGTTTTTCATCGGCATAGGGTTCTCCTCAGTGGTAGTCCAGGTAGTCGACATCGTGGGCACGACCGTCAGCGAACCGGAAAATGACGCGCCAGTTTGCGCGTACAGTGACTGCCCAAAAGCCTTTCAGACCACCCCTTAGCGCATGCAGCTGAAAGCCCGGCAGATCCATATCTTCCGCAGTTGTGGCCGCATCAAGCCTGGCCAGTATGTTGCGGAGCTTTTCTGCATGTTCCGCAAGCACACCACGCGCGTCGTCGCTGTCGTACAGGCGCTTCAGGCCCTTGTGACGAAACGATTGAATCACGATTCACTGTAATGCGTTGCGTAACGCATGTCAAAGTGAAACTAGGAGCCGGCCGCTTCCAACTGCTTCACATGCTCGGCGCGCACGTCTTTGGCAGTGAACAGGCTCAGGAACGGCGCGCTCTTCGCGGCTGCTTCCACTGCCGGCCGGCCGCCGGCCTCTTCGCGCTCCACAATGCAAACCACGGCAGCCACCACCATGCCCGCCTCCGCGGCCGCCTCAATGGCGTTGATGGTCGATGCGCCGGTGGTGCACACGTCGTCGACAATCACCACGCGCGCGCCCTGTTGGCAAAAGCCCTCAATGCGGCGGCCGGTGCCGTGCGTCTTTTCCGCCTTGCGCACCAGGAAACCGTGCAGCAGCGGAGCTGCGGGATTGCTTTGCGCGCGCCACGCGCTGGCCGTGGCCACGTTCGACACAATCGGATCGGCGCCCATGGTGAGTCCGCCCACGGCGTCGGCTTCAATGTGGTTGGCCTCCAGCAGCTCAAGAATGGCGTGGCCGGTCAGCCGTCCGCCCTCTGCGTGCAGCGTGGTGGTGCGGCAGTCGACGTAGTAATCGCTGGTGCCGCCGGAGGAGAGCGTGAACTGGCCCAGCTTGAAGCTGATGCGGGCAAGCAGCGAGAGAAGTTGCTGTGCGTGCGTGGGTGTGGTCATCAACGACGATTGTAAAAGACAGGGAGTAGGGAATAGGGAACAGAGGGTAAGAAACAGGTTTCAGACGCCAAAAGTGAGAAACAACACACTGTTCTTTACATCTTGTCCAGGTGTTTGAAGCCGCTGGAGGCCAGAAACATCAGCGCGAAAAGCAGGAGGTTGTAGCCGGCGTGGACCACCACGCTTGCCGCCACCGAGCGCATGGCCAGCCGCACCGCGCACAGCACCAGACTGATGCAGTAAAGCAGCAGGAACGGCCCGACCGCGCGGCCGGTTTGCGCGGCGTGCATCAGCGCAAAGGGCACGCTGGTGACCACTGCGGCCATGCCCATGGAGACGCGCGACCAGCGTGGATAGCCGTCGGCGTCCAGGCGGCGCGGCGGCATATTTTTGGCCTGCTCGCCCACCCAGTCAAAGGCGGTGCACAGCGAGGGCAGCAGAAAGCCGCGAAAGAAAAGCTCTTCAAACAATGGTGCAAAGGTGATGCCGAAGCCCATCAGCAGCCACGCCGCGCCGGGCGCGCGAAAGACCTGCTCAATGGGCGCATCCGTGGGGCCGGGCATCAAATAGCCGTTCACCATCGCCAGCAGAAAGCAGAGCAGCGCCACACCAGCCAGCAAAAATAGATGCCTTATTGCGGTGCGTCCCCTCCAGCAAATGCCTTCGAAGAAGCCGCGCATCCACATCACGGGGAAAAGCAGCACCGCGCCAAAGAGCGTAAGCAGATAGGTCAGCGCTTCGCCGCCGAGCGTGTAGCGTATGTCGCCGCTTGCCTGCTGCACGGTCTTGATGCCGAGGAAGTGAAAGTAGACGGCGCTGCGCAACAGCATCGCGGTGACAAATACCGCGGTGAAAAAGAGCAGACCCGCAACCAACACATGGCCAAGATGCGGAATGCGCGTCTGCGGCACATATTCTTCAACGAAGAGATTGCTCATCAACTCCGGCGCGACGGGCGGGGCGTCGGGCAGCACCAGCGGCGCGGGAGTTTCCGTACTTGGAGGTGCTTCTTCGTTCTGTGATTGTTGCGGCTGGTCGGTCATCGAGAGGCGGTCTTTCTGGGCCGTGCCGCGCGTGCCTTGCCCTTGCGCGCAGCGGTCTTCGGCTGTGGGTCGGGCGGAGCGTCCGGCGTTGCCTTTGCGGCCTGCGCCAGCATCTCGGCGGTGTCGTCCACCGCGGCCAGCTTACCATTGGCGGTCGCGTAATAGCGCGCCAGAAAGTGCCCGGTGAATGACTGCGGTGTGGCGGCAATGCGCGCCGGCCGGCCTTCGCCCACCAGGTATCCGCCGCCTTCGCCGCCCTCGGGGCCGAGGTCCAGAATCCAGTCGGCGTTGCGCACCACATCCAGATTGTGCTCGATAATGATGACCGTGTTGCCCAGGTCGGCCAGCTGGTGCAGCACTTCAAGCAGCTTGCGCACGTCGTCAAAGTGCAGGCCGGTGGTGGGCTCGTCGAGAAGATAAAGCGTGCGCCCGGTCTGGCGTTTGCTCAGCTCGCGCGCCAGCTTCATGCGCTGCGCTTCGCCGCCGCTCAGAGTAGTGGCGCTCTGCCCCAGGTGCACATAGCCCAAGCCCACGTCGACCAGCGTTTGCAGCTTCTGCTTCAACTGCGGCACATCCACCAGTACCGTCAATGCGTCTTCAATGGTCAGGTCCAGTATGTCGGCAATCGAGTGGCCGTGGAACTTTACCGCCAGCGTTTCCTGGTTGTAGCGCCGCCCGTTGCACACCTCGCACTGCACGTAGACGTCGGGCATGAAGTTCATTTCGATGCGCCGCTGTCCATCGCCCTGGCAGGCTTCACAGCGGCCGCCGGCCACGTTGAAGCTGAAGCGCCCGGCCTTGTAGCCGCGTTCGCGCGCCTCCGGCATTTGCGCAAACAGGTCGCGCAGGGGAGAGAAGACGCCGGTGTACGTGGCGGGATTGGAGCGCGGCGTGCGCCCGATGGGCGACTGATCGATGCGGATTACTTTGTCAATCTGCTCGGCGCCGGTCAGCTCGTCGTGCGCGCCGGGCTCCTCGCGCGAGCCGTACAGATTCTTGGCCAGCGACTTGTACAAAATGTCGTTGATGAGCGTGCTTTTGCCCGAGCCGCTGACGCCGGTCACCACCGTCATCACGCCCAGCGGAATGCGAATCGTCAGCTCCTGCAAATTGTGTTCGCGCGCGCCGGTCACGGTGAGCCACTTGCCGCTCAAGGGACGCGGCTTCTCGCGCTGCACAATCGCGCTGCTGCCGTTCAGGTACTTTCCGGTCAGCGAGTCGGGGCAGGCCATAATCTGCTCTGGCGTGCCTTCGGCCACCACGTGGCCGCCCAGGCGTCCCGCGCCGGGGCCCAGGTCAATCACAAAATCCGCGTGGCGAATCGTGTCTTCGTCGTGCTCCACCACCAGCACGGTGTTACCCAGGTCGCGCAGCCGCTCCAGCGCCTCAATCAGGCGACTGTTGTCGCGCTGATGCAGGCCAATGGAGGTCTCGTCGAGCACATACAGCACGCCGCGCAAACGCGAGCCGATTTGTGTGGCCAGGCGAATGCGCTGGCCCTCGCCGCCGCTCAGCGTGGCTGCGTTGCGGTCCAGCGAAAGATAGCTGAGGCCCACGGCGCAGAGAAATTCCAGCCGCTCTGCAATTTCGCGCCGGATGCGCTCGGCCACCAGCGACTCGCGTGCCGAGAATTGCAAACTGATGGCCGCCGACAGCGCGCGGTTCAACGGAAGCGCGGTGAAGTCGGCAATGGAGAGGCCGCCAATCTTGACGGCCAGCGACTCTGGCCGCAGACGCTTGCCGCGGCACACCGGGCAGGGCGTCGCGGACATGTAGCTCATCATGTACTCGCGGTAGCCGTCGCTGCGCGCTTCGCTCAGCGAGTCGCGCAGGTACGCCAGAATGCCGTGGAAGCCGGTGCGCGGCGCTTCGCCCTTGGGCGGGCCGTACATCAGCAGGTGCTGCTGCTTGGGCGGCAGGTCTTCAAACGGCGTCTTCACGTCGATCTTGTAGCGGTCGGCTGCAAGCTGGATGAGCTTGATGAGGTACTGCGAAGACGAGCCGGGTCCAAGACCGCCATCGAGCAGCGGCTTTGACCAGTCGTTGACGATCTTTGCGGGGTCGAAGTCGTAGAGCGAGCCCAGGCCGTGGCACTCCGGGCAGGCGCCAAAGGCGGAGTTGAAACTGAAGCTGCGCGGTTCGAGCTTAGGCACGTCCAGGCCGCAATCGGGGCAGGCCATGGACGAGGAAAACAACTGCTCGCTGCCGCCGGCCAGTGCGACGACTACCAGCCCATTGGCCAGTTGCAATGCCTTGCTCACCGCGGCTTCCAGCCGCTTTTCAACATTGGCAGTTGGATTCGCCTTGGCCGCAGCCGCGTCGGCGGGCGTCGGCTTTAGCAGGATGCGATCGACAATCGCCTCAATCGTATGGTTCTTGCGCTTGTCCAGCAGCGGCGGATCGGTCAGGTCCACCATCTCGCCATCCACGCGCGCGCGGAAGCCCTGCTGGTCCAGATGGTCAAGCAGATCCTTGAACTCGCCCTTGCGGCCGCGCACTACCGGCGCCATCACCGTTACGCGCTCACCGCGGCCCTGTTCCAGAATGCGCTGCACAATCTGGTCGGCGGTTTGCCGCGCAATGGGCCGGCCGCAATTGGGGCAGTGCGGCGTGCCCACGCTGGCGTAGAGCAGACGCAGGTAGTCGTAAATCTCGGTGATGGTGCCCACCGTCGATCGCGGACTGCGGCTGGTAGTCTTCTGCTCGATGGAAATCGCCGGGCTCAGCCCCTCGATCGAATCCACGTCGGGGCGCTCGATCTGATCCAGAAACTGCCGCGCGTAGGCCGAGAGCGTCTCCACGTAGCGGCGCTGGCCCTCGGCATAGATGGTGTCGAAGGCAAGCGAGCTTTTGCCCGAGCCGGAGAGGCCCGTGACCACGGTGAGCGTGTTGCGCGGAATGCGCACGCTGATGTCGCGCAGATTGTGCTGACGCGCGCCGCGCACGGAAATGTGAGTGATCGCCATGATTGAGAGAGTGATGCGGTGCGGCGGGGAAAAGTCCCGAAGTGCGGCGGGCCGTTTCTCGCCACACTCCTGCTTAGGGGTATTTTATTTGCCAACAGAAACAAGGGTCAACGAGCGAAGAAACTCTGAGAAAATTGAGAAAATGAGCACTGCGGCCAATTTTTGAGCCGTGGACCGTACGATTCGCTTCACCGAGAGGAATGGCTGCACCATGACTGACGCTTTGAACCTGTTGACTTTGATTTGCGCGTCGGCGTGCGCGCTGGCTTTCGGTGTGGCGGTGGCGTTTCTGCTGTTGCGCGGCTTTTTCGCGTGGATGATGCCGCAGTCGGTGCGTAATGCTCCGCGCCGTGTGGCCAAGCCAGCCGCGGAAATCGCCAGCTAGCCTTCTGGGAGCCGTCCGGCTCCGTTTTCCCTCAGCTTTCCAATTGGATCGTCCGCATTACTGCGGCGGTTGCTGGTCCTGTTGCTGTTGCAATTGCTGCTGGCGCTGCTGCATCTCCTGCATAATCTGCTGCGGTGTGCGTGGCTGCTGGTCGGCCGGCGCGCCGGGCTGCTGCACCAGCGGCTGCACGGGTTGCGGCGGGCCCTGCTGCTGATCGTCGTTGTTATCGCTCTCGGCAGGCTCTTCTTCCACTGCCGGCTGTGGCGTGTATGCCGGCCGCGCCTGCTGGCCGCCGGAACTGACCCGCTTGCTGAGCACAATCTGCCGCGGAGCGCCGCGGCCAAGGTCACCGACCATCACCAGGTTGTAGCCTGTGCCGGAGAACAACTGCGCCAGCACGTCGCGCGCTTCGCCGGGGCCGTAGTTGCCGAAGACGCGCTCATCCGGTCCCACGCCGTCAACCTTGGAGCCGGTCGCGGTCTCGTAGTCCTCAAGAATCTGGTGCAGGCTGGAGTTGGCCGCGCTGATGCGCAGCCCATGGCTGTCCCAGGTGACGGCTGCCTTCTGCGGCGTCTCGTTGATGGGCCATTTCGGCTTTTCCGGTTCCGGCGGAGCTGGCGGCAGCACAGGAGCGGCTGGCTTGGCTTCCGCAGTGGCTTTGCGTTTGTGTGTCTGCTTATGTGTGGTGGCCGATTTCTTCGCCGGGGCAGTCGCGGCGGTTTGCGCGGAAACGCTTGCGGCCAGTGCGGCGCACAGGCCCAGCGCTGCAAGCCAGCCGAGCAATGAATGGGGCGCGTGTGCGAAGGTGCGCATGGCTGCCGGCTCTCCAATCCGCCGAGCGGCGCCGTCCATCGCGGCGTCTGCTCTGTGTACTAGACTAACAGTGGCGCGCAAACGCTCGCACGGCGCTGCGCGGCCCATGAGGATTCCCCGGAATGCGCCTTTGCCGGTTGTCGTTTTTCTCTGAAGGCACGTTTGCCGCGCTGGCAGTTGCCGGCGCACTGGCCTTGGCGGCCCCGTCCGCATTCGCTTCCAGTTGCACCACCCAGGCCGCCATGTCCGCGCAGGATCGAGGCGCCATTGCCGCCGCGGCCGAGCGCATTAGCCAGGCCGTGCTGCAGCAGGATATGAACGCGCTGCACACCGACCTGCTGCCTGCCATTGCCGACCAGTGGAACGGCATCCAGAGCGAGGCGCAGCAGGGTGCGCCGCTGGTAAAGAACGGCCACCTGCAGTTGCGCAACGCCTACCTGCTGGACGCGACCGGCAACAACTCCGTTGCCGACACACAATTTTTCTGCTCCAACTCCAACGGCTTGCTTACCGTCACCATTACCATGCGCGCGCTGCCCCCGGGCCGCTACGCCGTGGTGATTGCCGATGTGCCCGGCTCCGCGATGAACGCGCAGCTCGGCATCGTGCTGGTGTGGGATACAACCGCGACACCGGCCTGGAAGCTGGGCGGCCTCTCCGTGCGGCAGGGAAGTTTTGGCGCGCACGACGGACTCTGGTTCTGGACCCACGCGCGCGCCCTCGCCGCTGCCGGCTCGCCGTGGAGCGCCTTCTATTGTTACGAGGCCGCGCGCTACCTGCTCGTCCCGGTCGAATTCCTCTCCTCGCCGAATCTCGACAAGCTGAACCAGGAGCAGTCGCAGATTGCAGGATCGCCTACTGGAGCCTTTCCGCTCACGTTGCCCGACGGCGCACGCACCTGGAAGATTGAGAGCCTGCATCTCGACGCTTCGCTGCACGAGGCCGATCTCGGCGTCACGTATGAGTCGCTGGGCATCAACGATCCGGCCGCGGCGCGCACCGAGGCCACCGCCGTGCTGAGCGCGTTGTTGAAGGCGCATCCCGAGCTGCGGCAGGATTTCCACGGTCTGTGGGCCTACGCTTCGAAGGACGGCAAGGTCACGCCAGTTCTCGAACTGCCCATGGCGCAGATTCCGTAAGCGCAGGCAAAAGTTTTCGCACGTCGCATCACGTTGCAAATAAACAATTCCGAATCGAGAAGAAAAATGTCCAAATGGATTGATCTGCGTTCCGATACCGTCACGCGGCCCACGCCGGAGATGCGTGCCGCCATGGCTGCCGCCGAAGTGGGCGACGATGTGTACGGCGAAGACCCCACCATTAACCTGCTGGAGAGGCGCGCCGCCGAAATCTTCGGCCGCGAGGCCGCGCTCTATGTGCCCAGCGGAACCATGGGCAACCAGATCGCCATCCGCCTGCACACCGAGCCGGGCCAGGAAGTGATTTGCGAATCGCGCGCGCACATTCTCGATTGGGAGATGGCGATGACTGCGGTTTTCTCCGGCTGCCTGGTTCGCACCGTCGCTACGCCCACTGGCACGCTTACATGGAAGGACATTGAGCCGGTGATCTACGGCCGCAGCTCCTTCCGCGCTGCTACCGGCCTGATTGAACTTGAAAACACGGCCAACCTTGCCGGCGGGCGCGTGACGCCGCTGGCCGCGATGGAAGAAATCTGGGCGCAGGCAAAGGAGCGCAAGCTGCCGGTGCACCTGGACGGCGCGCGCATCTTCAACGCGGCAACCGCGCTCGGCGTGGACGTGAAGACGCTGACGCGCGGCTTCGACACCGTGATGTTCTGTCTCTCGAAGGGGCTCGGCGCGCCGGTTGGATCCATGCTTACCGGCTCTGCGGAGCTGATGGAGAAGGCGCGCATCTATCGCAAGGCTCTGGGCGGCGGCATGCGCCAGGCCGGCATTCTGGCCGCGGCCGGGCTGATTGCGCTTGAAACTATGCCCGCGCGCCTGCATGAGGACCACGCCAACGCGCGTCTGCTGGCCGAGGCGCTCTCGCACATGGAGGGCGTCGCTATCGATCTCGATACGGTGGAGACCAACATCGTCATCTTCCGCGTCACGGGCAAGGTCAAGGCGGCCGATCTCGTCGCGCGGCTCAAGGCGCGTGGCATTTTGGCTGGTACCGTCGGCGCCGATTCGATTCGCCTGGTTACGCATTGCGATGTGGACCGTGCTGCGTGTGTGATAGCAGCCGACGCTATCGCGGAAGAGCTTGGGGTTGCCTCCGCCGCGAAATAAAGCCGTGGAATTTGCGCGCGATTTTCACACGCGTCACGTGCAACTGCGCACAACTTTTCCGCACCAATCCGGTTCAAACCTTCAGTCGCCGGAATCGAAGCACGGCACCCGGCGTCCATTCCCCTACTGAAGGAGATTCGTGCTATGAAAAAGTTGATTTTGGCAGCTATCGTCGCTTTTACGCTGCTCCCTGTGGCTGCAAACGCACAGGCGCAGATTATCGTTCGGGTCGCGCCCCCGGCTCCCATTGTGGAGCGCCACGGCCCGCCTCCGGGACGCGGCTATGTCTGGATCGGCGGCTATCAACGCTGGGACGGCGCGCGCTACGTGTGGGTTCCGGGCCGCTACGAGATGCCTCCGCGCCACCATGCGCGCTGGGTCGAGCATCGCTGGGTGCATCGCCACGGCACCTGGGTCTTCGTCGAAGGCCACTGGCGCTAAACACGAAAATTTCTCTCACTCATGGGCAGGGCGGAGCGGCAGGCTCCGCCCTTTTGCCGTGCCCGCGCGACCGCACACGCTTGCAGCAGGCAGGCTCGGCCAGTACACTCATCCCCGAACGCGCAAAGGGAGGAAGACTGTGCGAGCCGGCCTGTTTACACGCGAGTATCCCCCGCTGGTGTATGGGGGCGCAGGCGTACACGTCGATTATTTGAGCCGCGAACTGGCCAAGCACATCGAAGTCGAAGTGCACTGCTG
The DNA here is from genome assembly GCA_036384955.1 of Occallatibacter sp. GTDB lineage: Bacteria > Acidobacteriota > Terriglobia > Terriglobales > Acidobacteriaceae > Telmatobacter. The sequence continues at coordinate 6,587 of DASVLI010000116.1, read as the reverse complement.
GGGACCGCAGCACGAAGAGCGCGGCAATTTGCAGGTGCGCGGCGCCGAGCCGTGGAGCGAAATCACCAACGGCACCGAAGGCAAATTCAAAGGTGCGCTGGAAACTTTCAGCCTGAATCTGACGCAGGTCAAAGCTCTGGCCGGCGTGGACATTGTGCACACGCACACCTGGTACGTTTCCATGGCCGGCTTCCTGGCCAAAAAACTTTACGGCGTGCCCTTCGTGCTCACCACGCACTCGCTGGAGCCGCTGCGTGCGTGGAAGGCCGAGCAACTTGGCTCGGGTTATGCAATGAGCTCGTGGATGGAGCGCACAGCCATCCTCGACGCCGACGCGGTGATCGCCGTTTCGCAGGGAACCAAGGCCGACATTCAGCGCGCCTATCCCGACGTGGACCCGGCGCGCATTCACGTGATCTATAACGGCATCGATCTGGACGAGTATCAGAAGACCGACGACACCACCGCACTGAAGCAGTACGGCGTCGATCCCAGCGTGCCGTACATTCTCTTCGTCGGGCGCATCACGCGGCAAAAGGGTGTCACGCATCTGGTCGACGCCATTCGCCATCTGCCGCCGGAGACGCAGGTGGTGCTTTGCGCCGGCGCACCCGACACACCGGAAATCGCAGCCGAGATGCGTGCCAAAGTCGAGGAAGCGCGCAAGCAGCATCCACGCATCGTGTGGATCGAAAAGATGGTCACGCGGCAGGAGACGATTCAGCTCTACAGCCACGCGCGCGTCTTCTGCTGCCCGTCGGTCTATGAGCCGTTTGGCATCATCAATCTTGAAGCCATGGCCTGCCGCGCGCCAGTGGTTGCAAGCGCCACCGGCGGCATCAAGGAAGTGGTGCCAGATGGTGAAACCGGCTACCTGGTGCCTTTTGAGCAGGACCCGGTGACCAGCTTTCCCACGCAGCCGGAGAAGTTCGCGGCCGATCTTGGCGCGCGGCTCAACCAGCTGATGAAGAATCCCGAGCTTTGCCGTAAATTCGGCGATGCAGGCCGCAAGCGCGTGGAAGAGACATTTAGTTGGACCGCGATTGGACGGCAAACCGTGGCGCTGTATGAGAGCCTGATCAAGGAGCACGCGGCAAAAGGGAAGTAGCCGCGCTCCCACAACGCAGCAGCACAGGAAGAACATGGCACTGACACTGGCAGAGGGACGCAGGCGCGTCATCATTGAAGGCATCACCCCGCAGGTGGATGGAGGACGTTTCCCCATCAAGCGCACCGTGGGCGACCTGGTGCACGTGGAGGCCGACCTCTTCGGCGACGGGCACGACGGCATTGCCGCATCGCTGCTGGTGCATCGCGAGGGCAGCGACGCGTGGACCGAAATTCCCATGACGCCGCTGACCAACGACCGCTGGGCGGCGTCGTTCCGCGTGAGCACGCTGGGCCGCTACGGCTACAAGGTGCAGGGCTGGGTTGACCATTTCACCACCTGGCGTCGCGATATGCTGAAGCGCATTGACGCTGCGACCGACGCGCCAGTGGACTACCTGATTGGCGCGGAGTTGATTGCGCAGGGCGCCGCGCGCACCGCCGGCCCTGACGCCGAGTGGCTCAGCGCGCGCGCGGCTGCGCTTCGCACTGGCCAGCCTGTGGCCGAGCTGCAGCCGCTTGCCACTGCCGTCGAGTTGCATCAGCGCATGCTGCGTGTGCCCGACAAGCGCTTCGTCTCCGAGTCCGAGCAGGAACTGGCGATTGTCGTCGATCCGGTGCGCGCGCGCTTCAGCTCCTGGTACGAGTTCTTCCCGCGCTCCACCGCCGCCGAGCCTGGCGCGCACGGCACCTTTGCCGATGCCGAAAAAATGCTGGCCTATGCCGCGGAGATGGGCTTCAACGTGGTCTACATGCCGCCCATTCATCCCATCGGCCGGCTGTTCCGCAAGGGTAAAAACAACAATCCGCAAAGCGAGCCCGGCGAATGCGGCAGCCCCTGGGCCATTGGCTCGGAGGAAGGCGGCCACAAGGCCATTCATCCGCAGCTCGGCACCCGCGAGGACTTCGAGCATTTTGTCGCCGCGGCCAAGGCGCTCAATCTCTCCGTCGCGCTCGACATCGCTTTCCAGGTCGCGCCCGATCATCCGTATGTGCGCCTGCATGAGAACTGGTTCAACAAACGGCCCGACGGCACCATTCAGTACGCTGAAAATCCGCCCAAGAAGTACCAGGACATCTATCCCATCAACTTTGAGAGCGAGGACTGGCAGGGCCTTTGGCAGGAGCTGAAGAGCATCTTCACTTACTGGCTCGACGAAGGCGTCAGCATCTTCCGCGTCGACAATCCGCACACCAAGGCCTTTCCGTTCTGGGAGTGGCTCATCACCGAGATCAAGCGCGACCACCCGCAGGCGCTCTTCCTCTCCGAGGCCTTCACGCGGCCCAAGGTGATGTACCGCCTCGCCAAGGTCGGCTTCAGCCAGTCGTACACCTACTTTCCGTGGCGCATTGAAAAACGCGGCCTGATGGAGTACCTCACCGAGACTTCGCAGACCGCGGTGCGCGAGTTTTTCCGCCCCAACCAATGGACCAACACGCCCGACATTCTCATCGATTTTCTGCAGACCGGCGGCCGCGCGGCCTTCATGATTCGCCATCTGCTGGCGGCCACGCTCGGCGCCAACTACGGCATCTACGGGCCGGCCTTCGAGCTGCAGGAGCACGAACCCATCCGCGCCGGCAGCGAGGAATATCTGAACTCGGAGAAGTACGAGATTCGCCACTGGGATCTGGATCGCGCCGGCAGCCTGAAGCCGCTCATCTCCAAGGTGAATGCGATTCGCAACGAGAGCGCGGCGCTGCAAAACGACTGGTCGCTGCGCTTCCACTACACCGATAACGACCAGCTGCTCTGCTACAGCAAGGAATCCGATGACCGCTCGAATCTGCTGGTGATGGTGGTGAATCTTGACCCGCGCTACACGCAGAGCGGCTATGTCACGCTGCCGCTCTATGACCTTGGCATTCCTGAAGGCGCGCCGTACGACGTGGAAGATTTGCTCACCGGCGAGAAGTATCAGTGGCTAGGCCCGCGCAACTACGTCGAGCTGCATCCCTCGCAGTTGCCGGGGCACATTTTGCGCGTGCTGCCACGGCCCGTCACGCCGCCGGATACAGTCATCGTCGTCTAGCATGACAAAAACAAAAGCGGCGCCCGAGGGCGCCGCTTTTTTCTGCTTACCGCCAAAGTTAGCTAATTTCGATCACGTCTGAAGCCGCGGCTGCCGCAGCCTCCGCGCGCACCATCAGCTTCTCAGCAACCCCGTAAAATGCCGCCGCCTGCGGGCTCTTCGGCCCGGCCAGCGCAACCGGCAAACCCTTGTCGCCGCCCTCGCGAATCGACGGAATCAGCTCAATCGAGCCCAGGAAGGGAAGGTTGAACTGCTCGGCCGTGCGCTCCGCGCCGCCACGCGAGAAGATGTCAATCTCCTTGTGGCAATGCGGACAGGTAAAGTGGCTCATGTTCTCCACAATGCCCAGCACCTCCACGTTCACCTGTCCAAACATCTCCAGCGCTTTGCGCGCATCCTGCAGGCTCACGTCGCTGGGCGTGGAAACCACCACCGCGCCGGTGAGCGGCACGGTCTGCACCAGCGAAATCACCACGTCTCCCGTGCCCGGAGGCAGATCGACAATCAGGTAATCCAGCTCGCCCCAGTTCACCTGCTGCAAAAACTGGCGGATGATCTGATGCAGCATCGGCCCGCGCATCACCAGCGGCTTGTCGCCGGGCGACAAATAGCCAATCGAAATCGTCTTGATGCCGTGGGTCAGGTTGGGCTCAATCATGTTGCCCTCGCCCACCCGTGGCTGCTGCGTTGAGCCCATCATCAGCGGCACGTTCGGCCCGTAGATGTCGGCATCGATAAGGCCCACGCGCTGGCCCAGCCGCGAAAGCGCAATGGCAAGATTCACGGCCACGGTGGTTTTACCCACTCCACCCTTGCCTGAACCGACTGCGATGATCTTCGATACTCCCGGCAGCGCAACCGGCGCCGGCATGGCATTTCCATGAGCCATTTTTCTCAATGCTCCTTTTCTGAACTTGTTTGCGGCGGGCTACGCCTGCGCGCTGCCTTCGGATGTTGCCTTACGCTCCGCCTTGCGCCGCGCCGCTTCGGTCTCGCGATGCTCGCGCCGTAACAGCGCATCGGCATAGCGGCGCATCTCGTTCGGCGTCTCCGGAATCAGCTCGGGCACGCGCTGCCGCTGGCCCTGCTTGTCGATGGCCACAAACACCAGGTAGGCGCTGGCCACGTGCACAATCCTCTCCGTGCGCGTGTTCTCCGCCCACACCTTCACGCCCACTTCCATCGACGTGTTAAAGGCGCGATTCACGCTGGACTTCAGCGTCAGCAAATCGCCCAGGTGCACGGGCCGTATGAAGTCGATGTGGTCCATGGCCGCTGTGACCACGTGTGTGCGCGAGTGCCGGTAGGCGGCCATTGCGCCGGTCAAATCGATGAAGTGCATCAGCCGGCCGCCCAGCAGATTGCCCAAAGTGTTGGTGTCGTTCGGAAGGATGATCTCCGACATCTCCGACTGCGTGCTGGCCACGGTTCGTGCTGTCACTTTTATTTCGCTGACACTCATGGTGCGCATCTCTCCCGTCTTGCGGCGCATCCTGCCCGCTCCGCCTCTCCCGCTAAAATGGAGCAGAGGAGTTGGAGACGGCACAGGCGCCCTCTTCCAGTTTCAGCAATCCATCCGGATAACGCAAATCGCAGGCTGCCCATACCTGCATGCGAGCCCGAGGAGAACTAATGGACAAGATTGCAGCACTCAGGGAGATTCTTGCGCAGGAGCCGGCGAATGGCTTTGCCCGCTACGGTCTTGCCATGGAGCTGGCCTCGCGCGGCCAGCTTGAGGATTCGCTGGCCGAGTTCAACACGCTGATTGCCGCGCAGCCCGACTACACCGCCGCCTACTTTATGGCCGCGCAAACGCTGGCCAACGCGGGCCGCCGCGAAGATGCCATCGCGCGTTTGAAGGATGGCATCGTCTCCGCCAACCGCACCGGCAACCGTCACGCCCTCAGCGAGATGCAGGCCATGCTGGACGAACTGGACCGCTGAAATCGAGCGCCGTCCCTGGTTGCATGCCGTGGCTCAGGCGCCCTTGCCGCGCCAAGCTTTTGCGTCGTTTTCATCAAGGTCGCGTCTATACTTATAGATATGCCGAAGTATTCAATCGTCGTTCCTTTTCACAATGAAGAGGAGAACGTCACCGTTCTTTATGCGCGCCTGAAGCAGGTAATGGAGCAGGTGGGCGACAGCTTTGAGCTGGTGCTTGTCGATGACGGCTCCAGCGACCGCACTTACAAACTGCTGGAAGAGATTGCCGCGGTCGACAGCCGCGTGCTGGTGGTCAAACTGCGCCGCAATTTTGGGCAAACGCCCGCGCTTGCGGCCGGCTTCGATCACGCCTCGGGCGAGTTCATCTTCGCCATGGACGGCGACCTGCAGCACGACCCCAACGAGATTCCGCACTTTATCGAAAAGCTGGAAGAGGGCTACGACGTCGTCTCCGGCTGGCGCAAGGAGCGCATCGACAACTTCGTGATGCGCCGCATTCCCTCGCGCTGCGCCAACTGGCTGATGGCCAAGCTCTCCGACGTGGACATTCACGACTTCGGCACTACCTACAAGGCCTATCGCCGCGAAGTCATCCACAACATTCCGCTCTACGGTGAAATGCATCGCTTCATTCCCGCGCTGGCCAGCTGGTACGGCGCCTCCATCTGCGAGATTCCGATCAAGAACGTGCAGCGCGAGCGCGGCAAGAGCCACTACGGCATCGGCCGCACCTTCCGCGTCTTCTTCGATCTGCTCACCATCCGCTTTCTGCTCAAGTACCTCTCGCGGCCGCTGCACTTCTTCGGCAGCTTTGGCGCGCTGGGCATTCTCTTCGGCAGCGTTCTCTCGGCCATTCTGCTGAGCATGAAGATCCTCAACCCGCATCAGCATGTAATGGACGAGCACGGCCCGCTGTTTGTGATTGCCGGCGTGCTCATCCTCGCCGGCATTCAGTTGCTGGCCATCGGCCTGCTGGGCGAGTTGCAGGTGCGCCACTACCACACCAGCCAGCAGCACGCGCCCTACGCCATTGAGCGGCTGGTGCGCCTGCGCGCTCCGGAAGAGCCGAGCATGTTGAGCGAAGGCTGACAGCACTGGACCCGCAAATCTCAAGCCCCGCCGGAGCCGCTCCGCGCGGGGCTTTTGCTTGCGCGTCGCCATGCGATGCTTTGGCCTTGCGGAGAGCGAGCCGATAGGTGCATGCTTGCTTGTCATGAAGGCAATTCGCATTGAAGCTACCGGCGGACCTGAAGTCCTGAAACTCGCCGAGCTGGAAATTCCCGAGCCCGGACCAGGCCAGGTGCTCATCCGCGTTGAGGCCGTCGGCGTCAACTTCATCGAAATCTACTTCCGCAAAGGCGTCTACAAGGCCACACTGCCTTTCACGCCGGGCAGTGAGGCCGCGGGCACGGTGGAGAAGCTGGGCCACGGCGTGACCGGCTTTGAAGAAGGCGACCTGGTGGCCAGCGTGAGCGTGATGGGCAGCTATGCCGAATACGCGCT
>DASVLI010000115.1:0-5897 GCA_036384955.1 Occallatibacter sp. | reverse complement strand
CTGCGAAACGATGACGCGCTCGGTGCCGTTGACGATGAACGTGCCATTGGGCGTCATCAGCGGAATGTCGCCGAAGAAGACTTCCTGCTCCTTGATGTCGCGGATGGTCTTGTTGCCGGTCTCCGGGTCCTTGTCGTAAATGGTGAGGCGCACGGTGACCTTGAGCGGAGCCGAGAAGGTCATGCCGCGCTCTTCGCACTCCTGCTGGTCGTACTTCAGCTGCAGACCCACGGGGTCGCCGCACTTGTTGCAGAAGTCGGGCGTGTTCTTGTTGTAGGTACCGCACTTGTGGCACAGCACTTCGCCAGGCAGGAAGGGGTCGGTGATGACCATGGCGCCGCAACTGACGCAGGCGGTGCGCAGGTGGTGCAGACCCTTCAGGTGGCCGCACTTGCACTCCCAGTTGCCGATCGAGTAGTCGACAAAGTCCAGCTGAGAGATGCCGCGGAAGTCCGTAATCGGAAACACGGAGACGAAGACCGACTGCAACCCCGAGTCATCGCGCTCGTTGGGCAGTTTGTCCATCTGCAAAAAGCGCTCGTAGCTGCGGCGCTGCACCTCAATCAGGTTGGGAATCTGGGTTGCGGTAGGAATCTTGGAAAAATCGAGCCGGCTGCGAATCGCGCGCTTCTCGTTAGGCATGCTTCACTCCTGAGGCTCGTCGCTCCGCTGCGGCGGGGGCCGCTGCGGGCCGGCGTTTGAGTCTCTTGAACGCCAGCAAAGTATCGTCTACAAAACCGTACTTACCCAGAACCGAACGCCCGCGCGTTCAGCCCATCCGGAGGCAGTTGCCGCACGTACAGCGGCGATGCGTCCGGTCAATCCGCCAAGTCATCACGTTTTGAGAACCGCGGCCGTGGAGGCTCACTGCAGGCATTGCAGCGCTCTGGGTGATTGCGCTAGACTGCGCTCAATCGGGAAAAGCTGAGGTACCGAGAAATCACGGAGAAGGCCAAAATTATCGTTTTCCACAGCCGCAGACCTGAAACTACTTAGAGTCTGCCGGGTGGAAAGACACGAATAGCCCGTGAAGGCACAATGCCTCACGAGCGCCGCTGAATGCCAGTGCCCCTGTCCGGATTCCTGTGTCCTGCTCTCGTCTTTCCCAAACGTTCGCTTCTGCGCTAGCCCGCCAGCCAGTTGCCACCCATCAACGGACGCCCTTTATCCCGTTGACTCTAAGACACTTAACGTCGACCAAAATCCGGCACCCGAGTGCTTGGCACATCTCAGGTCTACGGACTGCTCAGTGCCCTGCCGCCACTCTCAAAACGCGCCCATAACTCCGGCTGTATCCGGGGAAATACCGGAACAGGCCGGAAGGACGCGCAACGAATATCGTAGCGCGTCCCGGGCCGCCTTGCAAGTTTGTTGCCTTACTTGATTTCGATGGTCGCGATGCCGTCGAACTTCTTCTTGATGGCCTCGGCCTCGTCCTTGGTGGCCGACTCTTTGAGAGCCTTCGGCGCGCCATCGACCAGGTCCTTGGCTTCCTTCAGGCCGAGCGAAGTGACTTCGCGAACAGCCTTGATGGTGTTGATCTTGTTCGCGCCCGCATCCTTGAGGATGACCTGGAACTCGGTCTTTTCCTCAACCACGGGGGCAGCCGCGCCAGCGCCGCCGGCAACCATGACCGGGGCCGCAGCCGCAGCCGAAACGCCGAGACGCTCTTCGAGCTTCTTTACCAGAGCCGCAGCCTCAAGAAGGCTCAGGCCAACAATCTGTTCTTCCAACTGTGCGAGATCCGCCATTTTCTTTTTCTCCAATCCAGAATCCGTTTGATTTGTACCGTGGCAGCGACCTCAGACTTGAGGTTTCCGTTGCGCCAGACCCGCGCCCCTCATGCCTGCCGTTCTGCCAAAACCCTAAAGACAGCTTTCAGCTGCCAGCTTCTAGCCGCTAGCTCCATCCAGGCCGCTCCAACTTCCCCTTCTCGCCGAGGCAATCCCCGGCACGAAAAAGCTAGGAGCTAGAGGCTGAAGGCTAGCAACTCGCGGCTTACGCCGCGGCGAACTTTTCTTTCTCGACGCCCTGATTGAGCACCACGGCCAGGTCGCGGCCGGTGGCGTTGATCACTGTCGCCAGGCGCTGCGCCGGCGCGTTGATCAGGAACAGGAGCTTCGAGAAGAGCTCTTCCTTGCCCGGCAACGTGGCCAGAGCCTTGACGTCATCGACCGTCAGCAGCTTGCCATCCACGATGCCCAGCTTGAACTGAAACTCGGCATTCTCGCCAACCCACTTGGCAAAGCCCTTAGCCAGAACCACCGGGTCGCCAGAGGTGAAGGCCACGGCGCTGACGCCCTTCAGGCCCTTCAGAGCCTCTTCCACCGGGCTGCCCTGGGCAGCGATGGGAGCCAGCTTGTTCTTGACCACACGATACTTGCCGCCCGACTCGCGAACGACCTTGCGCAGGGCAAAGTCCTGAGCCACGGTCAGCTTGGCAAACGTGCCGATAATCGCGGTGGTTGAGCCCTCCAACTCCTTGGTCAGAAGCGCAACCTTTTCCGCCTTCTTTGCTTTCGAAATCGCCATTATGTGCTCCGCACAGTGGTCAGTGGCCAGTGATCGGCGGCCGGTATTGCTGCCCGCCCAATCTTCCCGGTCCCAACCCTTTCTCTCGCCCTTATCGGGCCATCCAAATCTTCAACCGCTCCAGTCATGCGCTCAGCCTTGCTGAACACCGATCACTGGATTAGTGCTTGCCGGCCGCGTCGGCCACTGCCGAATCCAGCGGTACGCCGGGGCCCATCGTCGAGCTCAGCGTGATGCTCTTGATGTACTTGCCCTTGGCCGCCGAAGGCTTGCTGCGGACGATCGCGCCAATCACGGTCGATGCATTGTCGACCAGCTTTTCGGGATCGAAGCTCAGCTTGCCCACCGGCACGTGCACCAGGCTGGTCTTGTCGGCGCGGAACTCCACCTTACCGGCCTTGATTTCCTTCACCGCGGCGCCCACTTCCAGGGTCACCGTTCCGGTCTTGGGGTTCGGCATCAGGCCCTTGGGGCCCAGCACCTTGCCCAGACGGCCCACGACCTTCATCATGTCCGGGGTCGCGATCAGAGCGTCGAAGTCGGTCCAGTTTTCTTTCTGGATCTTCTCGACCATCTCCTCGCCGCCCACGAAGTCCGCGCCCGCTTCCTGCGCTTCCTTCTGGCGATCGCCGGTGGCGATGACGGCCACCGTCTTCGACTTGCCCAGACCGTGCGGCAGAACCACTGTGCCGCGCACCATCTGGTCGGCATGACGCGTATCGACACCCAACCGCAAGGTCAGGTCGACCGTCTCATCAAACTTTGCGTACTTGACCTGCTTGAGCAGGGTCACTGCTTCGGGCAGCGGATACACCGGCTTGGTAACAGCGGCGCGCGCCTTCGCAATATTCTTGCTTGATTTAGCCATTCAATCCTCGTCTCCCACCGCTTTTGCCAGCCCCGCCTTGCGAGGACTCATGGCCGAAGGGGCAACGTTTTGCGCTGCCTCACTACAAGACCAAAAGCCAAAAGCCGTGGTGCTATTGACGGCCCGAAAGACACTTCCGGGCACATCTGTGAAGTGTAGCCGATTGGCCGCGGAATTGCAACTGGCGCGCAGTCCGGGCGCTGGAAGCAGCGCGGCCCGCTACAATTGCCTTGCCGGTACGCTGCAACCTCTCTGTTTCGAGGCCTATATGCCCAGCCAACTGCCCTTTCGCCAGGCTCTGCCCCTGTGGGCACTGTTTGCCGTTCTCTGCTTTGGGCTCGGCTACCCCACCTTGAACCGCTACGATCCGGGAAAGGTTCCTGGCACGTCCGACGCCGCCGGCTTCGCCGGCCAGGTACGCGCGCCCATCCGGGTGGAATACCGGGCCTTCGTCCCCTGGGTTGCGCGGCCATTCTATCTGCTGGCCAACGGGCACAGTGGAAGCTGGGACCCGGCCCTGCTCGGCTTGCTTGTGGCCAACTCTCTTTTGATGTCCGGCGCCGCGGTTGGGATTCTTGCCATTGGCCTGCGGCTTGGCTTTGCCTGGCCCACCTGCCTGATTGCCGTTCTCCTGTTCCTGGTCGATTGGGTTGTCCCCAACCTGCACCTCTCCGGCTACGTGGACTCCGGCGAGTTGCTATGCCTGGTGCTGCTGACCTGGTCGCTGCTCTCGAATCGTTGGTATTTGCTCCCGCTATGGTCCATTCCCGGCAGTCTGTCGAAGGAAACTTTCGCCCCGTTCGCGTTCATCTTCGCCCTCACCTGGTGGGCGCAGGAGCGGCCCCTGAACTGGCGGCGCTCGGTATGGATTGCCCTTGCCGCGGCATTGAGCTGTGGAACGGTTGTGGTGGCGACCAGCACTCAGGGCATCGGCGGCGCGCTTGCATTCACTGGCGGCATGGGCGTCTACCAGCGGGTCGGCTTTTTGCATGCACTCCTGCGCAACTTTGCCGCGCGCGAGTTCTGGTACACCTTCGTCTGGCTGCTGCCGCTGGGACTTGTTCATATCCGCCGCATCGACCGCCGCTGGAGCTGGGCCGTGGCGGCAACCTCCGCAGCAGCCGCACTGATGGGCGCTTACAACGATGCGCTGGGCAACACAACGCGCGCCTTCTTCAACATCGCCGGGCCGATGCTGTGCCTCTCGGCTGCCTCGTTCCTGGCCGGTTTGCAGCCCGCAGGCCCGAATATGCCGGCGGAAACCTCCGAGAACTGACTGTACGCAGGCAACTTCACTGGACAGATTGCGTCGAAGAGAGTGGTGGAGGTCTTGTCCGTGAAAGTTTTCGGAGCTATCACGCTGTGCTGTGCGGCGCTGTTGCTGCCCGCGGCCATGTATGCCCAGTCCGCGCAGGCGCTCATTACTATTCTTCCCCCTGTCGGCAGCGCGCCTGCTGCCGTAAACCCGCAACCCGGCGACCTGAAGCTAAAGGTCGCGGGCAAAGCGACGCCGGTCACCAGCGTGGTCCGGGCCCATGGCGAGGAAAGCCCGCTGGAGCTGGTGATTCTCATCGACGGCTCTCTGCGCAGCAGCATTGGCACCCAGTTGGAGTCGATTGGCGGATTTGTGAAGGAGATGCCGTCCGGCTCGAAGACCGCCATCGCTTACATGCAGAACGGCCGCGCAGTCTTTGGCGGGCCGCTCTCGGCAGACCCGAACGAGGTAGCCGCCGAGTTGCGGCTCCCCGGCGGCACGGCGGGCAGCAGCGGCAGCCCATATTTCTGCCTCTCCGACCTGGCCAAACACTGGCCCTCATACGACGCCAGAGCGCGGCGCGAGGTGGTGATGATCACCGACGGGGTGGATAATTACGAGGCTCGCTATGACCCAAACGACATGTATGTGCAATCAGCCATCAACGACTCGGTGCGCGCCCGCCTGACGGTCTACGCCATCAACTGGAGTACGCAAGGACGGGTTGCATCGCTCCCCGGGGTTTCTCTTGGGGGACAGAGCCATCTGGCTGTGGTCACTGAAGCGACTGGCGGTATGGGATTCGGGCTCGGAATGGGGAACGCAGTCTCCTTCGACAGCTTTTTCCAGGAGATTCGCGAGCGGGTGCGTAACCAGTACATCGTCACCTTTGCGGTGCCTGCGGGCGGCAAGGCCAGGATTGCCGACTTCAAGGTCAAGCTAGCCAAAGGGGCGGGGAAACTCACCGCACCGGACAAGGTTTTGATTGGCCCGGCTGGAAAGTGATCTCCGCGTTCGACACGAAAAAAAAGGCCCGCTGAAGTCCAGCGGGCCTTTGGCCTTGCAAGCAACAAGAATCTACCGGCAGTCGCCGCGGAAGCTCTGCGGCACAAACTGCGAGCCGCCCAGGTCCGCGTCAGTGAACGAGAAGACGAAGAACTGGTTGGGATTGGGGATCGTATTGCCGTCCGGATCGGCTACCGTCTCCAGAAAATCGTTGTCGTTGGCAATCCAGAGCGTGTG
>DASVLI010000114.1:0-6229 GCA_036384955.1 Occallatibacter sp. | reverse complement strand
CGCCCTTGCCCTGCGCGGGGTCCCAGTACTCCATGCCGTCCCAGTGCTCGCCGTCGGGCCGCGCGGAGACGTGGTAGAGGTCGGCCTGGCGGATGAGCGGGCGCAGCTCGCGTTTGTAAAGCGCGATAGCCTGCTCGGCAGCCTCATGCTGCTGCGGCGTCCACACGGTGGTGTCCAGCATCAGGGTTACCCAGCCCATCATGCCGCTGCGCAGCATGTAGCGCAGGTTTTCGATGTGCGGCGTGGGCCACTTCTCCACGTAGCTTTCAAGCATGGCCGCGGGCAGCAGATGGCTGGTGTCGTAAAACGCGCGCCGGTTTGAGAGCGGGTCGTAGGTGTCGGTGATGGAGAAGTAGTCGGCATGCGCGGCGGAACCGAAGTCCACCATGCGGCCGCCGTCGTTGCACACCTCGAACAGCAGCCCAGGATGCGCGCGGCGCGTCTTCTCGTAAATGTCGTAGTAAGCGCGCACCGCGTGGTAGCTCACGTCGGTCTTATTCGTGGAGTAGACAAAATCCGCGCCCATGTCGTGCACCACTTTCATGGAGGCATGATTGGGCGGCGCGTGCGGATGGTTGTCGCGCGTGCAGCCCTGCGCGACCAGATAGCCATCGTGCTCCAGCATGTCAAGGTGATAGCTGGAGACCAGGCGATTGACTTCCTTCGCCGCCCAGTCATGCGCGGCAGGTGCTCCAAGGTCGATGGTCTGGCCCTTGAACTCTTCAGGCTTCCAGTCGGGCGCAACATCGGCCACCAGCCAGTTGCGCACTTTGGGGTCGCGCACGTTCAGCGCGCCGGGCGCGGTGTTTAGCGCGGCCTGGGTCCAATCCACCCAGATGCCGAAGCGCAAGCCCTGGCGATGCGCGGCGTCGGCAATGTAGGCCAAGCCGTGGGGAAACTTTTTGGGGTCGGGCGCCCAGTCACCCACACCGCGAAACCAGCCTGCATCGATATGGAACATTTCGAGACCAAGATTTTTGGAATCGCCAATCATGCGCAGCGCCAGCGGCTCGTCAACACCCATGCCGCTGCCCCAACTGTTGTTGACCGTGAAGGGATAGCTGGGATTGCGCCAGACAATCGGATTGCCCAGCGCGGTGCGCACCCACGGGCGCAACTGGTTGCCCGCGCCCTCGGGCCCTCCGGAGAATGCGCCGAGAAAAACCGTGGGCGTAGTAAAGCTGCCGCCGGGCGCAAGGCGCGTGCGGAAGGGGCCCGGCTCGGGGTTGAGACCGAGCACGGAACGCACGAAACCCGCGTTGCGTTCGAGTGCGATGCGCGTGCGGCCGCTGAACTCAATGCCGGCGTACCAGCCGCATTGCGTGGCGGCGTTGAAGACGATTTCCGCGGGAATGATTTCAGCCGCGCGGCCCGGCGCGGGGTCAAGCGCGTAAGTGGAGGAGTAGCCGGTCCAGCGATAGCCTTCAAGCATGGGCTCAAGGTGCGTGCCTTGCGCGGAGGGCGTGCCCGCGCCTTTCTCCACATAAAAATTGCGCAGGTCGTCGGTGGGTTTGCTGCGCCAGGTGAGCGCGAGCGAGTCGACCATGGGCAGCCACAGTTCGTCGCGGCTCAGGTTTTCAATGGTGATGCGATGCTCGAATGCGCCGAAGCGCGCGCGCGCCTCCCACTCCCAGCGCAGGCGCAGATGCGGATCGGCGGAATCATACACGGCGACGACGCGGCGCATGGTGGCGGTGCTGAGTTTGGCGTTGTAGCTCCAGGTGACGGGCGCCTGCACGCCGTTGATTTCGACGAATGCGGGGAGGGATTCGGATTCGCTGTTGCCCCAGGCAGCGCCCGATGCAGCGCAGGCCGAGCGCGAGAGAGCGGCAAGACGCGGACGGCTGGGACCGGCGACAAGCGCGATGCGCGCGTCGGATGTGGAGAGAACCAGCGAGCGCTGCGCGGCAGCTTGTGCGAGCGCGAGCAAAGCGAAGGCGAGTAAAACGCAGACGGAAGTACGACGGGACGGCATCACCGGGAATCATCTCACGGCGGCGGATACTCACGCTTGAAGCGAAGACAAAGCAATGAATGGAGAGGCGCGGCTCTGCGGGTTGTTGCCAAGGCAGGCAGGGTCGCGGTAACGTTATCAGTCAGCAAAAATCAACGATTCTCAAGGTGCGAACCGTGTCCTCAAAACTTGCTCTTTCGCCGCGGCAGACAACTCTGTGCATCCACTTTCGTGACAAAGCATTCACGGCCTGCGCGCGGATTGCGCTGGCAAGTGCGTGCGCCGCTGCTACGCTCAGCGCGCAGCAGGCGCCGCTTTATCGCCATGCCGATGCGTCAGTGGAGCAGCGAGTGCAGGATCTTCTGCATCGCATGACGCTCGAAGAAAAGGTGCGGCAGCTCGATCTCTACTCCGGCGTTCCCGCGCTGGTGGATGCGCACCTGGACAACACGCACGCCACGCCGGACGCGCAGTTTGTGCCCGCCAAGGCCGAGGAGCTTTTCGGCGCGCTGGGCGTGGGCGCAATTCACGACATCTACGCCACGCCCGCACAATCGAACGCCATTCAGGCCTGGGTCATCGCGCACAATCGGCTGGGAATTCCCACGCTCTTTATTGAGGAGGCGCTGCATGGCTTCAACAAGGGAACGGTGTTCCCGACGCCACTGAATCTTGCCGCCACATGGAACCCCTCGCTTGCCGAGCGCACCGCGGCCGCGATTGCCGCGGAGGCGCGCGCGACAGGCGTCGACATGATTCTTGCGCCGGTGCTGGACCTTGCGCGCGAGCCGCGCTGGGGCCGCGTGGAAGAGGACTTTGGCGAGGACGCATACCTGACCAGTCGCATGGGGCTGGCGTATGTGCGCGGCGCGCAGGGCCAAAGCCTGGCCACCGACCACACCGTGGTTGCTGAGCCCAAGCACTTTGCCGGGCATGGGTCGCCGGAGGGCGGCACCAATACCTCGCCGGTGCACATGGGCGAGCGCGAGTTGCGCAGCACCATGCTGCGCGGTTTTGAGCCTGCATTCCGCGAAGGCCACGCCTGGGCCACCATGGCTGCGTATCACGAGATCGATGGCATTCCCGTCACCGCCGATCCCTTCCTGCTCAAAACCATTCTGCGCGGCGAGTGGAATTTCCAGGGCTTCGTGCTCTCTGATCTCGGCGCCATTCGCCGCCTCTACGACGTGCATCGCGTTGCCGCTTCACCAAAAGACGCATCGTGCATGGCGGTGCGTTCCGGCGTCGACATGCAGTTCTACGATTTCGATCATGACGTCTTTCAAAAAGCGCTGGTGGAGTGTGCGCACGAGGGCTCGCTGCCAGTGGCCGACATTGACCGCGCGGCCGGCGCCGTGTTGCGCGTCAAATTCGAGCTCGGACTTTTCGATCATCCCTTTGTCGATGCAGCGCTGAACACCACGGCCTTCCGTTCGCCCGAGCACCTCGCGCTTTCGCTTGAGTCGGCGCGTCAATCCATGACCCTGCTGCGCAACGAGGGCAATCTGCTGCCTCTCTCGCCCAGCGTTTCGCATATCGCGGTCATCGGCCCCAACACCAACGTTGCCCGCTACGGCGACTACGAGGACGAAGCCAACGGCGCGCGCATCAGCATGCTCGACGGCATCCGCAAGCTGGCGCCGCATGCGGAAATTGTTTTTGCCGACGGCAAGCAGATTGATGCGGCGGTGGCCGCGGCGCGCACTGCCGATGTAGTCATCCTCGGACTCGGCGAGTGGCAAGGCATCTCCGGCGAAGGCTTTGACCGCTCCAACCTTGACCTGCCCGGCAATCAGCAGCAGCTTCTGGAAGCGGTGATGGCCACAGGCAAGCCAGTTGTTCTGGTGTTGCAAAATGGCCGCCCGCTCACCATCGGCTGGGCCGCGGCGCATGTCCCAGCCATCCTTGAAGCCTGGTATCCGGGCGAGTTCGGCGGCCAGGCCATCGCGGAGACCCTGTTCGGCCTCAACAATCCCGCTGGCCGGCTCACCATCACTTTTCCGCGCAGCACCGGCCAGTTGCCGGACTTCTACAACGCGGCTCCGTCGCGCATGCGCAAATATATGGACGACGACGGCCAGCCAGTCTTTCCCTTCGGCTTTGGCCTCAGCTATACAACGTTCAAGTACGAGCATGTGGCCGCGACCATTGCGGCATCGGGCCAGATTGAAGTGACCGTGGACGTGACCAACACCGGCGCGCGTGAGAGCGACGAGGTGGCGCAGTTATACGTGCGGCAAAATGTAAGCAGCGTGGAAACTCCCGACCGCACGCTTGCCGGTTTTGAGCGCATCCATCTGCAGCCCGGCGCCACGCAGCGCGTTGTCTTCCGCGTGCCGCGCAGCCAGCTGGCCATTTGGAACGCCGCGCATACATGGGCTGTTGAACCGGGCCGCTACACGGTGTGGACCGGCGGCTCGTCGCAGGCCACGCTGAGCACAACCTTCGATTTGAAGTAATGCAGCGCTTGCGGATTGGCGCAGGCGTGCGCGCTTGCCACAAGCGTTTGCACTTTGAGCTGGTGAGAGATTTGAATGGCGGGGACGACGAGGCTCGAACTCGCGACCTCTGCCGTGACAGGGCAGCGCTCTAACCAACTGAGCTACGTCCCCACGCCGTGTGCGCGAGGGGCTCGCGACAGGTAGTGGAAGGTGCAAGCAGAAGTGGCAGTATGTGCTTCCCTGCCCTGGCTTTAGCGACTATGGCAACCTCTGTCCAGGCTGCGCCGCAAGGCCGGCAAATCCCGCTCGACAACAGAAGCTATATTAACACAACGCACGGCCTGGAAAAGGGCGGCCAAGGGGCGACGGTGACAAAAATCGCGCGCACATTCCGGCCGGGTTACTCTGGCTGCATGAGACGCATGATTGTGCTGGTTTTGCTGGCGGCGATGAGCGCAGTGGCGCAGGCGCCGGAGGGCTCGCGGGCGCGCGCCGAAGAGCTGAAGCGCGTGCTGGGGCTGCATCTGCTGGCCAAGGAGTCGGGCTACCTGGGGCTGATTGGCGAGTCGGCACAGAAGGTGCCCTACCAGGGCCGCACGCTGGCCGTGCAAAGCCAGGTGTATTACATGCTCACCGAAGATTTGCCCACCAATTATCTGCACTGGCTGGCGCCGGACGACACGCACATCCTCATCGAAGGCGGCCCGGTCGACTACTTCATCTTTCATCCCGATGGCAAGGTGGAAAAGGTGACGCTGGGGCGCGATGTGGTGCACGGCGAGCGGCCTGTGGTGGCAGTGCCGGGCAATTGCTGGAAGGCTCTGCGGCTGCACCAGGGCACGCATTATGCGCTGATGGCCAACGCGCTCTCGCCCAAGTGGACACCGGAAGGCGTGACGATTGGCGCGGGGCCGAAGTGGGTCAAACGCTACTCGGGCGCAGCCGCGTGGGCCACGCCCGAGTTTTTGCGTGAGTTGATTGGGCCCAACTGGAAGCCCGAAGAGTAGCGGCCTACGCGCTCCAGGCGGCACGGCTGCCGCGGGCGGCGGAGCTGTAGCCCATGTCCTGCGCGATGCCGCGCACGCAATGCAGCAGATGGTTGGCGATGGACGGCAGCTTTTGCGCGGTGACGCGGAAGGACGGCCCGGAGACGCTGATGGCGGCGACGGGATTCCGTTGCGCGTCCAGCAGCGGCACGGCGATGCAGCGCAGGCCTTCCTCAAGCTCCTCATCGTCGACGGCGTAGCCGCGGCGGCGGGTCTTTTCGATTTCCGCGCGCAAAGCCTCGGCGCCGGTGATGGTGCGATTAGTGAAGCGCTCGAAGCGGGTTTTGCGAATCACGTCGTTGATGCGCTCCTCAGGCAGGAAGGCAAGAATGGCCTTGCCCACCGAAGTGCAATGCACCGGATTGCTGGAGCCGATGCGGGTAATCATGCGCACCGAACGCGCCGGCTCAATTTTGTCGATGTAGATCACGCGCGCCTGCTCCAGAATGCAGAGATGCGCGGTCTCTTCGGTCTCCGCCACCAGGCGGCGCAGGTGCGGCTGGGCGCGCTCGCGCAGGTCGTACTGCTCAATGGCGCGATTGCCAAAGTCGAACAGGCGCAGGCCTAGGCGGAATTTGCCGTTGGCGGTGCGCTCCACCATGTGGTGGCGCTCCAGCACCATAAGAAAACGGTGCGCGGTGCTTTTGTGCAATTGCAGCGAAGCGGCTACCTGCGCCAGGCCCAGGGGCGTGTCGCTTTCACCGAGTAGATCAAGAACCGCAAAGGCGCGATCAAGCGCCTGAACCTTGTACGTGCCCTGGGGGGCTGAGTCTCGCATATTGGTCCCT
>DASVLI010000113.1:0-13479 GCA_036384955.1 Occallatibacter sp. | reverse complement strand
AGTCCATGAACCCCGCAGTTCTGATTGCATCCGTATACGTTTTTGCGCTGGCAGCGTTTCTTGGCTACCAGGTGATCAGCCGCGTGCCGCCGCTGCTGCACACGCCGCTGATGTCGGCCACCAACGCGATCAGCGGCATTTCGCTGATTGGCTCACTGGTGCTGGCCGGCTCGGCGCATTATCCGCTGTTCGCGCACATTCTTGGCTTTGTGGCGGTGACCACGGCGACCATCAACGTGGTGGGCGGCTTTGGCATTACCGACCGCATGCTGAAGATGTTTGGCAAACGCAAGACGGCACAGCAGGAGGGCAAGCAGTGATGAGCCTGACCTCCTACTTTATGGAAGCGACGTACCTGATCGCCTCGATTCTGTTTGTGCTTTCGCTGAAGAAGATGTCGCACCCGGAGACGGCACGTCACGGCATGTTTTTGGCCGAGGGCGGCATGCTGGCGGCGATTGTGGGCACGCTGATAGGCGCGCACATTGTGACGTGGGTGTGGATTATCGCGGGCCTGACGCTGGGTTCGATTATTGGCGCGTGGATGGCCGTGAGCGTGCCGATGACGGCGATGCCGCAGCGGACCGCGCTCTCGCACGCGTTTGGCGCGCTGGCCGCGGCGCTGGTAGGCATCGGCGAGTTTGTGGTGCACGCCGGCGAGATGAGCAGCGTGACGCGCGGCGCGCTGGGATTTGAAGTGATTCTGGGCGCGCTGACCACGACCGGATCGCTGATTGCGGCAGGTAAGTTGCAGGGCGTGATTCACGGCAAACCGGTGCAGTTCCCCGGGCAAAATTTCGTGAACCTGGCCGTGTTTGTGGGGATGACGTCGTGCTTTGTGTACTTCCTGACGCATCCGGATGCGGTGGCGGTCTTCTACACGATGCTGGGGCTGGCGTTTCTGTTCGGCGTGATGCTGGTGATTCCGATCGGGTCGGCGGACATGCCGGTGGTGATGTCTCTGTTGAACTCGTATGCGGGTTTGGCGGCGGCGGCGACGGGCTTTGTGCTGCAGAACAACGTGCTGATTATTGCCGGCACACTGGACGGCTTCTCGGGCCTGATTCTTTCTGTGCTGATGTGCAAGGCGATGAACCGGTCAATGACGAACGTGCTGTTTGGCGGCTTTGGCGCGACGGTGGCCGAGGTGAGCTCATCGGCGGGCGGCGTGATGCGGGAGATTTCGCTGGACGATGCAGCAATGCAACTGGCGTTTGCCAATCGCGTGGTGTTTGTGCCGGGCTATGGATTGGCCACGGCGCAGGCACAGCACGCGGTGCGCGAGCTGGCCGAATTGCTGGAAGCGCGCGGCGTGAGCGTAAAGTATGCGATTCACCCGGTGGCAGGACGCATGCCGGGGCACATGAATGTGCTGCTGGCCGAGGCGAATGTTCCCTACTCGCTGCTGTATGAGATGGAGCAGATCAATCCTGAGTTTCCAACGACGGATGTGGCCGTGGTGATTGGCGCGAACGATGTGGTGAATCCCGATGCGCGCGACAATCCGAAGTCGCTGATTGCGGGCATGCCGATTCTGGAAGTGGACCGCGCCAAGAGCGTGATTGTGCTGAAACGCGGCCAGGGACGCGGCTTTTCGGGCATTGAGAATCCTCTGTTCTACAAGTCGTGCACGTCGATGCTGTATGGGGATGCGAAGTCGAGCCTGGGACAGTTGGCGCAGGCCGTGCAGCAGGTGTGAGGACAGCTGACAGTGGACAGCTTTCCGGGTCTCAAAATCGAGACCTGGGGCACCCGGCACAGTGGACAGTGAGCAGTGGACTGGTACGTGGGCCGGGAGGCCCACGCGACAGCCGTCCGGGAGTACGGCACTACTCTCTGGTCGAGGCGGGGATGGGTTTGTGGTTTCCCACATCTCCAACTTCGGAATATGTGGGGCACCCGGATTCGTGCTTGAGCTTTCCCACCCTTCGCTCCGCGAAGGATGGAGCACCCATTTTGTGCTGACAATTTTGTGCGCAAAGAAAAGGGCGGCAAGGTAAACCTTGCCGCCGTCCCTGTCCCTGGGTGATTTTTCAAAGCGTTCAGTGTTGCGAAAACCTGTGAGCTACTGCAGGAGTTTGAGGACTTCCTGCTGCACGCTGTTGGCCTGAGCGAGAGCGGCGATGCCGGTCTGGCTGAGGATTTGATATTTGGAGAGCGCGGAAGTGGTGGAGGCGTAGTCGGTGGCCTGCACGGCGTTCTGCGCGGCGGTGACGTTCTCCCGCTGGGTAGCGACAACCTGGCTGATGGCGTTGAGGGTGTTGATCTGCGCACCGACATAGCCATCCTGCGCGGCGACATAAGTAATGGCAAGGTTGAGCTGGCCGAGGGCGACCTGGGCGTTGACCTGGTTGGTGAGGTCGGTGGTACTGAGGTCGATGGTGTGATCGCCGCCGGCGGCAAACTGGTAGCCGACTGTGGTGACCGATGCGGTGTTGGCGCTGATGGTGGTGGCCGAAGTGGTGCCATCCGCCAATGTACCAAGCGCTATGGAGACGTTGGGATTGGTATTGGTGAGTTGCAGGCCTGTGTCGTTGGCATCGACGCCGGTAGCGCCGACCACGCTCGCAGTGGTGAAGCTGGCGGTGATGCCGGGAATGTCCTGGGCGTTGATTTCGGCGAGCAGGGCGCTGACCGTGGTGGAAGTTGTGGTGTAGGTGGTAGAGGTGCCATCGGCCGCGGTGATGGTGAAGGTGAGGCCGCCGCTGACGGTGTCGCCCAGCGCGCCGGCGGTGGTCAGCGTGCCGCTGGTGTCTGCGGAGAGATTGATGAATTGGCCGTTGCTGTTCTGCTGCACGGTGCCGCCCGAGTCGCCGAGGGAAGAGGAGCTGAGGGTGGCGAAGTAGATGTTGTCGACCGAGGAGCCGGTAATCGACGAGTCGCCCGTGTAGATGTCGGTGCCGCGGACATCGCCGGTGAAGACGCGGTTCTGGTTGTAGGTGGTGGTGGTGCCAATGTTGTTAATCTCGGCGAGGATGGACTGGTACTCCTGATTGGCGGCAGACTCCTGCGAAGAGTTGAGCGTGCCGTTGGATGCCTCAGTGGCGAGCGTGACCGCGCGATTAAGCAGGTTGTTGACCTGCGAGAACGCGCCATCGGCGACCTTCAACAGACCGACGCCTTCCGTGGCGTTGATAGCCGACTGGGTGAGCGCAGCGGAGTTGGCCGCCAGGCCATTGACCAGCGAGAGGCCGGCCGCGTCGTCGGCGCCGGAGTTGATGCGGGAGCCGGAGGACAACTGCTGCAGGACAATCTGCAAGCTGTTGTTGGTGTTGTTTAGATTATTCGACGCGTAGATTGCCGAGAGATTGTTCAATACGCCGAGTGCCATGGGTTTTCACTCCTCATCCGATGCATCTGCGCGCCCTTGAATTGCGGTGCCTGTCAGCTGATGTCGCCGTTTTGGCTGGGCGCCGGGTGCAACTGCATCCACACGGTTCATCGGAGAGGTGCGGGCGAACTTTAGTCATTTTTCTTAGAAACAGAGTGGGACAGTGTGGCGCGGAGTGCGGCAGGTTGTCGCGAAACGGCGCAGGGAGTGCATGGAATCGCGGCAGAAGCTGCTGCAAATTCAGACGATACAGTGTCTTTCGATGGGACAGGGCGGCTTGGGGGATGGGAAGACAGGAGGGGAGTTTCGCGGCAGAAAAAAATCGGCGGCAAGAGGGTTTCCCCTTGCCGCCATCGGTTGGAGCCGGGTCTCTTACGAGGTCCGACACCTCCCGTATCTGCTCTCTGCGTGAAACGTCTTTGGTATGGACCGCGGTGTGGGCAGCGGCCGTTCCATCTTGTTGAAGCCGCCTACTGGGGCAGACCGTTGGCCGACGGCGCATCTTCCGGACCATCGTCGTCAACCATGCCTACAGGACCGGGGGGCGGCGGCATAGGGCGGCCTTCGCGTCGCGGTCCGCGCTCCATGCGGACTTTACGGTCGGCCTGGAGGGTCTTCCACTGCTCAGGCGTAAGCTTGCCGCGAATGGCGAGGAGGAAGCGGGCATTGGCCTTTTCCAGCTCGGCGCGCGCGCTGGCGACCTTGTCAATCTGGGCGAGAATGGCGGACTCGTTGGGCTGGTCGGCGCTCATCAGAGGCTCCATGGCCAGCTCGGCCTTTTCGAGATTGGCATGGAGGTCGATGAGCCTGGTGCGGTGATCCAGGAGGATGCCGTCCATGGCCTTGCGCTGCTCTTCGGTGAGTTTCAGCTTATCGATCATGGTCTGTTCGTTCCACCAGCGACCGTGATCGCCATGCGGCCCGAGGGCGCGCTCCATGGGGGGCCGGTGGCCTCCGAATCCGGGCGGTGGAACGGGAGGACCCTGTGCAACAACCAGCCCCGCCGAACCAAGTGCCGCCAGTGCGACTGCCATCCGTAGTGCCATTGAAATCTTCATACAAGTTCCTCTCTGTTGCCCCATCCACCTGTTGTGCGCTCTCTTGCGCGGTTGGGTTGCGGTTAGCGGTTTGGTAAATCCATCAAACTCTTGACGGCGATGGTGCGCTGCTGACTGCGTGGCCCGTTACTGCCAGTCGGTGGAGTCCATGAGTTCGGCCAGAGGCTCCATGGCTTTCGGCACCTGGCGCGAGACGTCGCTATCGACGCGGGCCAGAAGCTTTTCCTCATCCTGTTGACGCTGGCGCTGCAGTTGGTCGAGGAGGCGCTGGCGCTCGGCAGCGCGCGCCGCGTCCATCTGCACCTGATGCCGGTGATAGAGACCGCCGGTAGCGGTTCCGGCAGCGAGAAGGGCGGCCAGAGCCCAGGAGACGGCGGGGCGCAGGAAGGTGCGATGCGTGGCCGTGTGAACAATGCGGGGACGATTCACGGTGGCGTCGCTCCAGGCGTGCACGCTGGACCGGAAGTCGGCCAAAACCTGTTTAAGATCCTGATCCAGTTCCAGGTCCGTCTGCGCGGCCTTGGTCGGATTTGCGTCTTGTTCCTTCATTGCCTCACTCCCTGCTCTGCACGAACCCTGGTGACGGCGCGCGACAGGTGCGCTTTGACCGTGCCTTCACTGAGTCCGGTCATGCGCGCGATTTCACTGAGTTCCAACTCCTGGACAAAGCGGAGCAAAAAAACGGTGCGCTGCCGCTCGCTCAGGTTTTCAACCGTGCGCCAGACCTGAGCCACTCGTTCCTTGGCCAGCATCTGCTGCTCGGCACTTCGCTCACCGCTGGGCAGCCAATCGCTGGCTTCGTCCAGCTCCACCGTATTGGTGCTGGCCTGCCGCCAGAATTGCATGCGGCGGTTGCGCCAATGGTCCTTCTGCAAGTTGATGGCGATGCGCATCAACCAGGTCATGACACTGGACTCGCCGCGGAAGCCGTCCCAGTTGCGATGCGCCTTCAGAAAGCAATCCTGAGTGAGCGTCTCGGCCAGTTCGACATTACGGGTCGAAGCCAGGAGAAACCGGTAGATATGCGGCCGGTGCTCCTGAACCACGCGGGTGAACTCTTCTGCGGCCATCTCTTTCGCCGTAGCCCTTGTCATCGGTTGCAATATAGTCCCGGCAGCCATCACCTTGGTAGACGCGTGCTGAGGAGGCGAGTTTACACGGGAGGCCATTCTGCCGAGATAGACGTTGCGGAGATGCGAAGTGACGCAGGAAGGCGGTTTGGCGGAGCGAACGGGGGCAGTGGTAAACTCAGGCGGAAAACGCTTTCCCGCAGGTGCGTTAACTGTGCGCGGGAAGGCGCAAAAGAGGATAGAAATGCTGCTGCCCAAGCTTCGCGAAGAGGTGCTGAAGGCCAACCAGGAGATTGCACGGCGGGGACTGGCTCCGCATACGTTTGGCAATGCCAGCGGGGTAGACCGCGGGGGGCTGGAGCCACTGGTGGTGATTAAGCCGAGCGGTGTGGACTACGCGACGCTGACCGCAGCCGACCTGGTGATTACGGACCTGGACGGCAAGATTGTGGAGGGCTCGCTACGGCCTTCAAGCGACCTGGACACGCACACGCTGTTGTATCTCGAGTTTCCGCAGATTGGCGGCATTGTGCACACGCACTCGGAGTTTGCGACGTCGTGGGCGCAGTCGTGCAGGGCGATTCCCTGCCTGGGGACGACGCATGCGGACTATTTTCATGGCGAGGTTCCGCTGACCCGGCCGCTGACCGCCGAAGAAGTGGCCGAGGCGTATGTGAGGAATACCGGAGCGGTGATTGCCGAGCACTTCAAGGCGAAGAAACTGGACCCGGTGGCGGTTCCGGGCGTGCTTGTGGCCGGGCACGCGCCGTTTGCCTGGGGCAAGGATGCGATGGACGCCGTGGAGCACGCCGACGTGCTGGAGTACATAGCGCGGCTGGCCTTTCGCAGCGTGCTGCTGAACCCGGAAGTGGGCGGTTTGCCGGCGTATGTGCGGGACCACCACTATATGCGGAAGCATGGCCCGAAGGCGACATATGGCCAGAAGTGAACAGTGGGCTAAGATAAGCTGCTGATTTGGAGAGGGTTTGCGAGCGGGCCCGGTTTTCCCATTTTTGGAAAGCTGATTCACAATTCCATAAGTGCGATTCCAAATTACACATGATTTTGCACAGAAAGCCTGCAGCGCGGGTGACAATTGGCTGCGTGGAAGGTCCATATGTCATGTGTGGTCAACACATTGGCGCTGTGAACAGAACTTAGTTCAGCGGCCAGCGCACTGGCAAGCAACGTGCAAGAATAAGGCCAGAAGTGTGAAGCCACCAGGAAGCCCCCACCATGGAGACGAGTCTCTTCAACCGCCTGCAGGCAACCGTGCTTGCCATTGCCACGGTTGGACTGGTGTTGCTCGCCGTGCTGAATCTGCGGCAGGAGAGCAGCTTCCGGCAGCCGTGGGACGGCGTCTGGTGGAGTGAGGCCCAGGGCGGGCTGGTGGCCACGCGAGTGCTGCCGCATACGCCGGCCCAGCGCGCAGGCATCCAGCCGAACGACCTGCTGACCGCGGTCAACGACGATCCCATCGAGCAGCTTTCCGACCTGGAACGCGAGCTCTACCATACAGGCGTTTACAGCAAGGTTCACTACTCGATTACGCGCCAGGGGATTCCTCTGGATACGCCGGTGGACGTGATTCCCGAGCCGCCGGACCGTAGTTTGCAGCAGGCGCTGCGCTTCATCGGACTAATCTATCTGGCCATTGGAATTTATGTGCTGTTCCGGCGGTGGACTGCGCCGCGGGCGACACATTTCTACCTGTTCTGTCTGGTTTCGTTCGCGCTGAACGCGCTGAAGTACACCGGCGCATGGGACGGGCTAGACAAGACGGTCTTCTGGTCGAACATTGTGGCCGAGTCGCTGCAGCCGGCGCTGTTTCTGCACTTCGCGCTAAGTTTCCCGGAAGAGCGTCTGCGGGGGC
Source organism: Occallatibacter sp. (assembly GCA_036384955.1). Lineage (GTDB taxonomy): Bacteria > Acidobacteriota > Terriglobia > Terriglobales > Acidobacteriaceae > Telmatobacter. Next base: position 6,147 of record DASVLI010000113.1, on the reverse strand, counting down.
TGGGGCGGAGACTGCTGGTTCCACTGGTGTACGTGCCGGGGCTGATTAACCTGAGCTTCTGGCTGATGGCCATCAACCGCTGGCAGGCGACGGGGCTGCTGAAGCACCGGCTGGATCAGATGGGCACGGCCTACGATGCGACGTTTTATGTGCTGGCCGCGTCGCTGTTCTTTGTGAGCTACCGGCGGGCGTACACGCCGCTGCTGCGCCAGCAACTTAAGTGGCTGACGCGCGGCGCGCTGCTGGCGGTGCTGCCGTTCACGCTGCTGTACGCGATTCCCTACCTGTTCGACTGGCCGATGCCGGCGCTGATTACCAAGCTGGCGGGGTTGTCGCTGGTGTTTTTGCCGCTGACCTTCAGCTGGGCGATTGTGCGCTACCGGCTGATGGACACGGACCTGATTTTCAAGCGGGGTGTGGCATACACGGTGGCCACGGGCATGCTGCTTGGCGCTTACTTCGGCATCATCGCGCTGAGCGCGGAGATGGTGCACACGGGGCTGCCGGAGTCTGTGAGCCGGTGGGCACTGGCGCTGGCGATTCTGGCCACGGCAGCGATCTTCGATCCGCTGAAGCGGCGCATCCAGGGCTGGGTAGACCGGATGTTCGACCGGCAGAAGTACGACTACCGCAAGGCGCTGGTGGAGTTTGGGCGCGGGTTGAGTTCGGAGACGGATTTGCGCGCGCTGCTGGACTCGATTGTGGACCGGCTGCCGAGCGCACTGCTGGTTTCGCGGGTGGCGCTGTTTTTGACCGACGGACCGGGACGGATGCGGCTGGCGGCTTCGCACGGACTGACCAACGATGCGCTGGCGGCGCAGGACAAACTTGCGTTGCACTTTTTGGACTTTGATCGCGCGCAGGACCATTCGCACATCTTTTTGGAGAACGCGCAGCAGGCGCTGCACCTGCCGCCGGAGCAGCAGCAGGCAGCGGCGCTGCTGGATTTGAACTACTACCTGCCGTGCCGCGTGGGCGACAGCCAGAACAAGGAAGGCGCAGCGACCAGCCGGACGATTGCGGTGATCGGCCTGGGCCGCACACTCGGCGGAGATTTTCTGTCGAGCGAAGACGTGGAACTGCTGGAGTCTTTGGCGAGCTATATCGGCATTGCGCTGCAGAACGCGATGCTGTACGCGCAACTGGAAGACAAGATCATCCAGTTTGAGCGGCTGAAGGAGTTCAACGAGAACATCGTCGAGTCCATCAACGTGGGCATTCTGGCGGTGGATCTTGAGGATCGCATCGAGAGCTGGAATGCGCAGATGGAGGCGATGTACGCGCTGAGCCGCGCCGAAGTTCTGGGCCAGGGACTACGTGCCGTCTTCCCTGCCGAGTTCGCGGAAGCATTGGAGAATGTGCGCGGCGAGTCGGGCGTGCATCATCTGTACAAGTTCCCGCTGAGCAGCCGTGCGGGTGAGCAGCGCACGGTGAATATTTCGGTGGCGCCGCTCTTGTCGCGCGAGTTTGTGACGGTGGGCAGGATTGTGCTGGTGGACGACATTACCGAGCGCGTGGCGCTGGAAACGCAACTGACGCAGGCCGACAAGCTGAGCTCGATTGGATTGCTGGCCGCGGGCGTGGCGCACGAGATCAACACACCGCTGGCGGTTATCAGCTCATACGCACAGATGCTGACCAAGCAGATGCGCGGCGATGCGCGGCTTACGCCGGTGCTGGAGAAGATTACGCAGCAGAGCTTCCGCGCATCGGAGATTGCCAACGGGTTGTTGAATTTCTCGCGCACGTCGACGACCGAGTTCCGTGAGACGAATTTGAACCAGGTGATTACGGATACGCTGTCGCTGCTGGAGCATCAGTTCAAGACGGCGCAGATCGATGTGGACGCCGAACTGGCATCGGAGCTGCCGCCGATCCAGGGCAACCCCGGCAAGCTGCAGCAGGTGTTTTTGAATCTACTGCTGAACGCCAAGGATGCGATGCCGGGCGGCGGGCGGCTGCGCGTAGCGACGCGCTACAACGGCCACGTGGAAGCGATGGTGGCTGACTCCGGCTCAGGCATTGCGCCGGAGCATTTGAAGCGGATCTACGATCCGTTCTTCACGACCAAGACCATGCCAAAGCCGGGCGAGCGCCGCGGCACCGGACTGGGTCTGGCCGTTTCATACGGAATTATTCAGGAGCACTCCGGCAAGATACATGTGGAAAGCGCCGTGGGCTCCGGGACCACATTTCATCTCGAGTTTCCACTCATAAGGAAGTCCGTACATGCCTGAGGTCGACCAGCCGTTCCAAGTCAGTTCATCGAATACCAGCAACGGAGTTCCCTTCGGAGCCAGCATCCTTGTGATCGACGACGAGGCGGGCATCCGCGAGTCGCTGGAGGTGCTGCTGACGCTGGAAGGCTACGGCGTGCGCATGGCGCCGGACGGCGAGCAGGGACTGCGGTTGCTGGAGCTGGAGAACTTCGACCTTGTGCTGCTGGATCTTGCGCTGCCGGGGCAGAGCGGGCTGGAGCTGCTGCCGCAGATCAAGGAGCGGCAACCGGAAACGCCGGTCATCATGATTACGGCCTACGGCACGGTGGACAACGTGGTGGAGGCAGTGCGGGCCGGCGCGGAGAATTTTGTCCAGAAGCCGTGGGACAACGAGAAGCTGCTGGCCGACATTCGCTCGGCGGTGGCGCGGCACAGGGCCGAGGAAGAAAACCTGCAGTTGAAGCGCACGCTGAAGCAGCGCTACAACTTTGCCAACATCGTGGGCAAGAGCGAGCTGATGCTGCGGGTGTTTGATTTGATTGCGCAGGTTGCGCCGTCACGCTCGACGGTGCTGATCCAGGGCGAGAGCGGTACGGGCAAGGAAATTATCGCCAAGGCGATTCATGCGAATTCGCCGCGCAAGGACAAGCCATTTGTGCCGATCAACACCGGCGCGATGCCGAGCGAGCTGCTGGAGTCGACGCTGTTTGGGCACGTGAAGGGCGCGTTCACTTCGGCAATTGCGTCGAAGAAGGGCCTGTTCGAAGTCGCGAATGGCGGCACGCTGTTTTTGGACGAGATTGCCACCATGGGCATGGACACGCAGGCCAAGATTCTGCGCGTGCTGCAGGACAAGCGCTTCATGCATCTGGGCGGTATTCAGGAGATCCAGGTGGATGTGCGCATTCTTGCCGCGACCAACATCGACCTGCGACAGGCGGTGCGCGACGGGCAGTTCCGCGAGGATTTGTTCTACCGGCTGAATGTAATTACCGTGGACCTGCCGCCGCTGCGGGCGCGTCGCGAGGACATTCCACTGCTGGCGCAGCACTTTCTGGATCTGTACGCGGCCGAGAACGAGCTTTCTCCGCGCAAGCTGACAGCGGATGCGATGCGGGCGCTGGTGGATTACGAGTGGCCGGGCAACGTGCGCGAGCTGGAGAACTGCATTGAGCGCGGGGTGGTGCTGTCGTCGGGCACGATGATTGGATCGGACCTGCTGCCGGGACACATTACGGGGCGGAGTTTCCAGGACGCGCTGCTGGAGCACAATCCCAACGCGTCGCTGTTCGACATTCTGGAAGACATTGAACGGCGCATCATTATTGAGAAGCTGGAGCGCTGCAACTGGAACCAGACCGATGCCGCTGAGCAGTTCCGGATTCCGCTGAGCACGCTGAACCAGAAGATCAAGCGACTGAATATCGAGATTAAAAAGCGCGGGCGGGAGTAACAGCAACAGACAACTCTTCCACGTTTAGTGCGGCGACGGATCAGCGGAGTTGTTGAGCAGCAGCGGCATGCCATTGCCGAAGGTATGCACCACGTGGAAGTGCGTGGCGAGGTAGGCGCGCAGCGGGTCGAGATTGTCCTGCGGGTTGCGCGGGGTTGACTCCTCATCGACCGGCTCAACAAAACACCTGCCGCAGCGATCAAGGCCACGAATCAGGTCGCGCACCTGTTCCGGGCGGGTGTAGGCGTTCGGCTCCACCCATTCGACCGTGCCGGGATTCTTCAGTCCATTCAGCCAATTGACAACCTGCGAGCCGAAATAGCCGTCGCCCGGATGCGCGTTTTGCTCAAGCCAGGCGAGGGTTTCGTAACTGCTCTTGTGGATAATGGCCACGACGCCGCGCCGCGCATAGAGAACGTCCGTGGGGCGCAGGAGCATAAAGGCTGAGTCAGCCGCGCAGGCCAGGCAGAGCGGCACAAGCAGAACGCGCGCGAGGCGGACGGCGCACCGCTCGATCCATACCACTGCAAGGATGTATGCGAAGGCCGCTGCACAAGCAAGACGCGGCGTCGACGGCGCACCCGCAGCCGCCAGAAGCGCGAAGACTCCGGCAAAGGTGAAGAGCGTAAGCAGACCGCGATCAGCTCCGGGCAAAACATGCGCACGGCCGCGCAGCATGCAGGCGGCGAAGCCGATGAGCAGCAATGGAGTGGCGAGATTGACGGCAAACCACAACGCGATGAAAGCGAGCGAGCGCATGTGGAACGGGAGAAGATTCTGCCACTCGTCGAAATATACGGAGAAACTGTTTGCGCCGCCGGCCGGATAGTAACGCAGCGGGAAAACAACGAGCGAATCGTAGAGAACTTTGCCGCCGACCTGAGCGGTGAGACAGCCGATCGATATTGCGGGAGGCAGAAGAAAGCCCGCGAATAGCACGGCAATGGGACGAAAAGCTTTGCGGAGGTCGCGCAGCTCCCAGAGGAAGAAGAGCGCGAGGCCGAGGACGACGAAGGCTCCGCGTGTGGAGGTAAACAGGGTTGCGAAGCCGAGTAGAAAGCCCGCGGCCGCAATCGATGTGAGGCGCTGTGAGCGAGCGACGAGCACGACGGCCAGCAGAACAAAGAATGTGCTGAACCAGTGATGTGAGGGATCAATGGAACCGCGCTGGCAGACGGCGAGAAAAGCTATGGGAGGCAGGAATGCGGCTGCGCCGGACAGAACGAGCCGCGCAAGCCGGAAGACAAGTAGAGTGACTGCGGTGCCAACGAGCAGGAGAACAACATTCGGAATCCAGAAGTGAACGCCAAGCAGGCGGAAGAGCGCGAGATAAAGAAACTCCGTACCGGGCATATTGAATTGGAAGATGTCGCGGTAGAGGACTTCACCGTGAAGCATGCGCTCGGCATGCGAGAGAAAGATGGCGGCGTCGCCCATATGCCAGATGGGCGTGAACGGAAGCCGAAAGAGATGCAGATAGTAGTAGAGCGCTGTGGCTATCCCAAGCACAGCGTAGGAGCGAATTGCAGTGCGTGCGCTGGCAGCGTGAGAGTACGAATTGGCGGAGAAGTCCTGGAGCCTCATGTGGGATGCGAGGAGTGTAGCAGAGGCCTGGCTATTGAAGTGCGCAGGCCCACTGAGTGAGAAATGCGCGCAGATCGTGAGGGGGCTTGAGCCAGACGTCCGCAGCGGTTTTGCGGCGGTCGGGTTTGACGAGCGCGGTGAAGTGCGGGCCGCGCCAGGCTTTGACGGCTTCGAAGGCGGCCTCGTCGGTCCAGTCGTCGCCGAGATAGGCGGCGGGCACGTTCTTTGGCGACTCGCGCAGGATGGCGCGAACGGCGCCGCCCTTGTCGCGGCCAGCGCGCAGCTCAAGGCCGGCTTCGAACTCAAGCAGAGCGAGGCCTGGGAGCTTTGACAATGGTTGAAAGAGCGCGCGCGTGCTGGCTTCAACGGCTTTGGCCTGGCGAGGCGAGAGGCCGCGCCAGTGCATGACGGCGGCGTTGGGCTTGTCTTCGTAAAGGCCACCGAGCGCGTCGCGGCTGAGTAGCGCGCGCATGGCGTCGAGGGCTTTGCGCGCGGCGCGCGGCGCGTCTTCCAGCTCGCTGCGGCCATCGGGATAGAGACGTTTAGCGCCGTGCAGACCCCAGACTTCAACCGGCTGGTCGAGCTGCAACATGGGTTGAATTTCTTCCGGCGGACGGCCAGTAACGATGGCGAGGCGAGTTTTCCCCTGGCTTTGGATGAGCGTGAGGAGTTCACTCACTCCGGCCCACGGGCGCGCCTTGAAACGGTCAACGCGAAAACCGGCAAGGGTGCCGTCGTAGTCGAGCATGAGAACGGATTGCGGGGCAGCGGCAACGGCGCGCAGGAATGCGTTGAGGCGCGCCACCCTGGAGAGCTTGAGTTGATCGCTCATGAAGCCAGTTTACGTCCTGACTTTTGCGGAGCGATTGCCACTGCCGGACCAGCAGCGCC
>DASVLI010000112.1:0-22566 GCA_036384955.1 Occallatibacter sp. | reverse complement strand
CGACTCCAGCCAGAAGCACTGAGGCGCGATGAAGTACCTCACCGAGTTCCGCGATGGCGAGATTGCCCGGGCACAGGCGCGCGAGATCGCGCAGATTGTCACGCGCCCCTGGAAGATCATGGAGGTCTGCGGCGGCCAGACTCACTCCATCATCAAAAATGGCATCGACCAGATGCTGCCCGCAGGCGTGGAAATGGTGCACGGGCCCGGCTGCCCGGTCTGCGTTACGCCGCTGGAACTCATCGACAAGGCGCTGGCCATCGCCGCGCAGCCCGGCGTCATCTTCTGCAGCTTCGGAGACATGCTCCGCGTTCCCGGCACCGACAAGGACCTGTTCCAGGTGAAGAGCGAGGGCGGCGATGTGCGCATTGTCTACTCGCCGCTGGACGCCGTTGAGCTGGCCGTGAAGCACCCTGACAAGCAGGTGGTATTTTTCGGTGTCGGCTTTGAAACCACCGCGCCCGCCAACGCCATGGCGGTGCACGTAGCGAAGCGCCGCGGGCTCAAGAATTTCTCGCTGCTGGTCTCGCACGTGCTGGTTCCGCCGGCCATTCAGGCCATCATGTCCGCGGAGGGCAATCAGGTGCAAGCGTTTCTTGCCGCCGGCCATGTGTGCAGCGTGATGGGCTTCTGGGAGTATCCGCCGCTGGCCGAGCGCTTCAAAATTCCCATCGTGGTGACCGGCTTTGAACCGCTGGATCTGCTGGATGGCATTCGCCGCGCGCTGATTCAGTTGGAGGCGGGCAAACACGAAGCGGAAAATGCCTACGCACGCGTCGTCACCTTCGAGGGCAATCGCCCGGCGCAACAGCTCCTCTCTGAGGTCTTTGAAGTTACCGACCGCGCCTGGCGCGGCATCGGCGTGATTCCCAAGAGTGGCTGGCGGCTGAGCGGAGCCTACCGCGCCTTCGACGCAGAAGAGCGCTTCCAGCTCCACGGCATTCATACCGAAGAGTCGCCGCTGTGCCACGCAGGCGATGTGCTGCGCGGCGCCATCAAGCCCTCCGAGTGCCCGGCCTTTGGCAAGGAGTGCACGCCGCGGCATCCGCTGGGCGCAACCATGGTCTCCAGCGAAGGCGCCTGCGCTGCGTACTATAACTACGGGCGCTTCCTCTCTGCCGAGCAGTTGGCGGGAGCGGGCACTGCGCTCTCCGGAACGGCAAATGGCTCCTAAGCAACCTGACTTTTCGAACTGGTCCTGCCCGCTGCCCTTGCAGGGTTATCCCACCATCGTGATGGGCCACGGCGGTGGCGGCAAACTCGGCAACGAGCTGGTGGAGCACCTGTTTCTGCCCGCCTTTCGCAATCCGGCGCTGGAAAATCTGGGCGATGCCGCGCTGCTGAACCTGCCCTGCGGCCGCCTGGCTCTCAGCACCGACTCCTTCGTGGTGCAACCCATGTTCTTTCCCGGCGGCTCCATTGGCGAACTGGCCGTGAACGGCACGGTCAACGATCTCGCCGTCTCCGGCGCGGAGCCGAAAGTGCTTACCGCCAGCTTCATCCTTGAGGAAGGCCTGCCCATGGAGCAGTTGGCCGCCATTGTGAGCGCCATGGCCGAGGCCGCGCGCAATGCGGGCGTGCATATCGTTACTGGAGACACCAAAGTGGTGGAGCGCGGCCACGGCGATGGCTGCTACATCAACACCGCCGGCATTGGCGTGCAGCGCGAGGGCATTGTCGTTGGTCCCGACCGCGTGGAGATTCGCGATGCCGTCATTGTCTCCGGCACCATGGGCGACCACGGCATGGCGATTATGAGTGTGCGCGAAGGGCTGGAGTTCGAGTCGCAGATCCGCTCAGACTGCGCGGCGCTGAACGGGATGATTGCCGACGTGCTGGCCGCGACCGGCGACGCGGTGCACGCCATGCGCGACCCGACACGCGGCGGCCTGGCCTCCACGCTGAACGAAATTGCCGGCTCGTCGAATGTGGGCATTGCCATTGACGAGACGAAGATTCCGGTGCGGCCTGAGGTGCAGGCGGCCTGCGAGTTGCTGGGGCTCGATCCCGTCTATGTGGCCAATGAGGGTAAGGCGGTGTTCTTTGTAGCGCCGGAAGCGGCCGGCCGCGTGCTGGAAGTGCTTCACGCGCATCCGCTGGGCCGCGACGCGGCGGTGATTGGCAAGGCTACCGGCGACCACCCGCGCATGCTGGTAGCCCGCACGGCCATGGGCGCCAATCGGGTGATCGCCACGCAGATTGGCGAGCAACTGCCGAGGATTTGCTAGGCCTACTGCTGGTCGAGCCTACTGCTGGTCCAGATCGATGGATTCGTAGGCGTGCTTTTCGATAGCCGCGCGAATCTGCGCTGGCGTCTTGCCCAGTTTGGTCTGCTGGTAGGCGTACACGCCTTCCTTGGCGCAGACGTCGCACTCGGTGCCGTGCAGGCCCTCAAAACAGCTGCGCAGGCTGGTGTGCCCAAGCGAGCGATCGCAATGGCAGTAGCAGGGCAACTGGTAGAGCACATTGCCCACCCGCGCCGCCTTCTGGTAAACATGCACCTGCCAGGGGTAGCGGAAGTTGGGCCCGGTGAGCTTGGCTCCGGCCAGGATGGGCGGCAACGCGCTGACCTTGAGCGGCGCCGAGGGGTGGTAGGCCGGGATGTCGTCGGCGGGGTTGTACCACTGGGCATAACTCACGGCCGTCAAAGTGGCCAGGGCCACGCACCAGATCCAGCGGGAGCGGAATGAGTTGGGCATTGGGGAAGGTCTCCGAGGTCGATTGTAGACGAGCTTTTGCTGCGGATTGGTCAGACTGGGCGCAGTGCATAAAAAAACGGCACGAACGTAAAACGTTCGTGCCGGGAGGCCAGTGACGCAAACTTTCTCCGGAACTCGGGGGTGGTGAGACAGCCACCTCCGCAACCGGATAAATACACCTTACTATAGATTCAGCTGAACGCAAATACAAAATTCAAAATAATACCGTAATGTGAGATTTGCGAAAACTACTCTTTTGCATCTCCGGAACTGCCTTATCATCAAACAGTTGACCGGCCTTGAACCGGGGCTGCGAGGTGGTTTTCGCAGCAAGGGGAGGTTCTTCCATGGCAGATTCCACCGACGACTCCCAGAAATCAGAACAAACGATTGCGCCAGCCGAGCCTCAGTCCGAGCAGTCCGGCTGGTTCCGCGTAGGCGTGATTGCCGCCGCTTCGGCTCTGGCCGGTGGCCTGGCGGCAGCCTGGTTCTACCGCAAAACGCTGACCCGGCTGCAGGAGGCCAGCAACGCCCCTGCCCCCGAGCCGCCCCCGCCGAGCGATTCCGACTACGAGCTCTGAGCCGCAGCTACTCAACGGCCGCCACCAGCGCCCCGAAGGGGGCCAGCTCCACACGGTTCAGGGGAATCTGCGCGGCCGAACCCGCACCCGACCCATACAGCACGCGAAGATGAGCCCCGGCGACGCCGTCCTTTTCCAGGTGGAAAGCGACCGTGCGCGGATGCGCGCTCATGTTGAGAGCCACCAGAACCGCCTGCCCGTCCGCGCGGCGCACAAAGGCAAAAACGTCGGCGTCGTCGTTGTTCACGGAGAGCTGGTCGCCATCGCGCAGGGCAGGCTGTGACCGGCGCAGCGCGATGAGCTGCTTGTAGGCATTCAAAATCGAGTTGGGATCGCGAAGCTCCGCCTCCACGTTGACCGTGACAGCAGAAGGAGGAATGGGAAGCCACGGTTTGACCGCGGTGGTAAAGCCCGCGTGCGCAGAGCGGTCCCACTGCATCGGCGTGCGCTCGCCGTCGCGGCCTTTCTCTTTGGGCCAGCCAATTTTGCCAATCGGATCCTGCACGTCTTCGATGCGCGCCGGCGGCGTGGTCCGCATGCCCAGTTCTTCGCCGTAGTACATCTGCGGCGTGCCGCGCGTGGTCAGCTCCAGCACGGCCATCAGTCTGGCGATCTCATCGTTGTGCATGCCATCGCCGTAGCGGTCCCACTGGCGCGGCTGGTCGTGGTTGGAGAAAAAGTATTCGGGCTGGCCGTGCGCCGGATTGTTCTCAACCTCGTTGAAGAGTTTGCGAAAGCGTGCGGCGGAGAGCTCGTTCACATCGGCGATCTGAAAATCCATCGGCAACTGCACTTCGTCGCCATGGCCATACATTTTGCTCAGCGCGGCGATGTTGGGCTCGTCGGCTTCAGTAATCAGCACCGGGTCGCCGGGATACTTATCCACCACCTTGCGCACTTCCTTCAACACATCATGCACTTCGGGCAATTCGTCGGTGTACTTGTGCTGCATGTTGCGGTCGCCGTAGGCGTTGTGCCCGGGCAGATACGGATCGTCGTGCAGGCCGGGATCCTCAAACAGCCGCGAGACGGCATCGATGCGGAAGCCTGCCGCGCCGCGCTGCATCCAGAAATCCAGCACGCCGTACATGGCCTTGCGCACTTCGGCGTTACGCCAGTTCAGGTCGGGCTGCTGCACGTAGAAGTAGTGATAGTAGTACTGGCGCGTCTTCTCGTCCCACTGCCAGGCCGAGTGGCCAAACCACGATTGCCAGTTGCTGGGCGGCTGCCCCTTCTCGCACGCCAACGACGAAGACCTGTCCTTGGGGACCACGCCTTTGGACCCCGCGGTCTTGCACTTGCCATCGCGCCAGATGTACCAGTCGCGTTTGGGATTGGTGCGCGAGGAGCGCGACTCAACGAACCACGGATGCTGATCGGATGTGTGGTTGATGACGTAATCCATCAGCACGCGAATGCCACGCTTTTTGGCTTCGGCCACCAGCGTGCCAAAGTCGGCCATGGTTCCGTACATCGGGTCGATGGCGGTGTAGTCGGCGATGTCGTAGCCGTAGTCAACGCCGGGCGAGGGGTACATGGGCGTCAGCCAGATGGCGTCGATGCCAAGCTCGTGCAGATAGTCGAGCCGCGCGATGATGCCTTTCAGATCGCCGATGCCATCGCCGTTGGTGTCCTGAAAGCTGCGTGGATAAATTTCGTAGATGACGGCGTGACACCACCACTCCGAGCAGACGGCGGCTTGCGCGGGCGATTTGCTTTGCCCAACCGCGCAAGCAAGCGCCGAACACAGCATCGCGGTCCATACGGCGGTGCTTCGAATCCATTGGATGGTTAGCTTCTCCACGGAATATTTCCCTTATGCAGACGAGGTGGCGGTGCAACCAGAGCAAGCTAACACATTGCACCTTGCCGGCGTGTTGCCTGGGGCTTACGGCTTCTTGTCGGCCGGGGATTCCGGATGCGTTTGCTGGCTGCCTTCGAAGGAGTTGCCGTTGATGCGCTTCAGATCGATGCCGAAATCAGGATTTTTGCGCGTCCCGGCGATGTGAACCGGAATCCTGGCTCCGGCTCCGTCGTGCTTGAAGATTGTGTCCGCGGGCTTGAGCAGGAATCCCTTCCAACCGCCCACCATCTGCGAAATCGTGGCCTGCATCCGCGCCGTGCCGATAAAGTCCAGCTCGCCGCCCTCCAGTGTGTAGGCGCCTTTCAGGCGAATGTCCGCACCCGGCACCATGTACTCAAGATCCGGCAGCGAAATTACGCCACCCTTCATCTCAAAGTGGCTCTGCATTGCCGACTGCACCGGATCGGCGCTCTTTGCCTTCTTCTCTCCCGGCCTGCCTTGCCCGCGCATGCTCAGCTCACGAACCTTCGCCTGAACTTTCTCGCTGGTAAACTGGGCCGCGGCCAGGGTGAACTGGCCCTTCAGCTCCAGCCGCTGCTGAATGGTCTGCGGGCCGGGCGGAATGTGCAGCAGCGCGTTGAACGCAAGATTGCCGGTCATCAAGGGCTCAGGGTCGTCGCTGGCCAGGCGCAGGAAATCCTCCATCCGCCCGCTGCTCGTATTCACCTTCAAATCGATGTCGTGCCCGCCGGGTCGCGCGGGATTCTGTTGTGCCGCAAGCTTCACAATCTTTCCGTACACGCGGAAGTGCGAGCTGCCCAGCACCGCATCCACCGGCTCAAGGTATGTGTCGCCGTTGGTGCCGTCCACATGCGCGTGGAACTGCGTGTGCAGCTTGATTGGATTGCCAGAGCGTGTCAGACGGAAATCCGGCGTGTCGGTCACTCCGTCCACCGCAAGGTCGCGCAGCACGCCCTGGTACTTCCCCTGCGAGTCCAGCATTCCCGCGATGCCGTGGAAAGTCGACAAGTCGGCGTGGCTGAAGGTGTATGTGCCCCAAACCGACGAGCCGCCTGGATCGTCCACCACCCACGGACCGAAACCGCCGCTGGTCTGGATCGTCCCTTTGGGCCGGGGATTGGTGAGTTGCGCGGTGAAATGCATCGCCCCTTCCGGCTCAATCCCGTCCAGCAGCAGCGTGGCAATGTCGAACTGCAGCTGCTGTTTGCCCGGCTTGCCGGGCTCGATCACCAGCGTTGCATCGTTGCATAGCAGGCGGTCGACGCGAAATTCCTTGAAAGGCGTCTTCAGTTTTTCGCCCGTTGCCGTGCTCCTCGCGACCTCATGCGTCCGCGGCGGAATGTGAATTCGCAATCCGGTCAAGCGCACCGTGGTGATGTGCAGCAGTTCGCCGGGCACATAGTGCAGTGGCGCATGGAACCGGAACGTATCCAGGCGAATCAGCGGCTCGCCGTGCGCGTTCTGTGCCGCATCGGCTTCCGAAGAGGGCCAGATGCGCAGCCCGCGTCCCTCGGCCCACAGGCCCCATTCGCCGCGCAGCCCGTTGCCGGGCGCAATGCTGAAGGCATCCAGCTCAACGCGTGCATGAAAATGCTGACTTAGCTGGCCGACAATCCAGGTGCGCATCAATGGGCCCGCGTGCCAGGCAATGTAGGTGAGCGCGGCCGAGAGCAGCAGCCCCGCGCCGCACGCGCCGGCCAGCACCCGCATCATGATGCGGTGCCTGCGCCAGAACGCGAGCTGTTTCGGACGATCGCTCATGCTATTTGCTTGGATGCAGCCAAGGGCGTATCGGCTGGCGGCGATTTTTGCATTCAACGTCCCATGCAATAGACTGGCTAGCACCGATGCAAGCTTCTGTTGCCACCCTCGTCAATCTGCAGCAGGTCGAACTGGAGCGTACGCGCGTTCAGCAGGCTTTGCGCGCGCTGCCGGCCGATATTGCCCAGGGCGAGGCCGACCTGCGCGCCGCGCAAAACCGGGCGGCGGAGATTTCCTCGGCGCTGGAGCGCGAGGACACGCTGCGCGCCCGCATTGATCGCGAGGCGGAGACGCATCGCAAGAAGGCCGCGCATTTCCGCGTCCAGCAGGATGCGGTGACCACCTCCGCACAGGCCCAGGCCGTGGAGCACGAGCTGCAATTTGCCGTGCAGGAAATTGAGCGGATGGAGAACGAGGAGTACACCAGCCTGGAGCGCACCGAGACGCTGGAGGCCGATCTGGCCAAGGCGCGGCTCGCCGTGCAGGAGTCGTCGGAGGCTTTGGAAAAGATTCGCGCCCGCACCGCCGCGCGCAAGCTGGAATTCAACGCGACCCTTGAAGAGCTTGGCAAGCAGCGCGAACAGCTGCGCGGGGAAATTGATCCTGATTTGCTGGCGCGTTTTGACCGCATTGCCGCCAGCCGCGGCACGGGCATTGCGCGTGCGGACAACCGGCAATGCGATGGCTGCCGCATGGGCGTGCGTCCGCAAATGTGGAACCAGCTGCGCGAGGGCGAACTGCTGAACTGCGACAGTTGCGGACGGCTGCTCTACTGGGACGACGCACTTCCTCCGGCTCCCAAGGAGCCACAACCCGCTGTCTCTACCAGCGATGGCCGCGCCATCCGCCGGCCGGGGCAGGCAGGCGCATGAATCCAGCACGCATCTGTGTGGACATGGACGAGGTGATGGCCGATACCCTGGCCGAACACCTGCGCCGCTACAACCAGACATTCGACGAAGACGTGACGCCCGATGACCTGGCGGGCAAAGGACTGTGGGAGATTGCGCCCATGGACCGTCAGCAGCAGTTGCGCGCCTTTCTGGATGCGGAAGATTTTTTCGAGGACCTGGCGCTGATGCCCGGCGCGCAGGATGTGCTGAAGCAGCTCGCCTCGCGCTTTGAGATTTTTATCGCCACGCAGGCCATGACGGTGCCCAACTCACTGGGCCCCAAGTACCGCTGGCTGCAGCGCCACTTCCCTTTTATTCCGCCCACGCATTATGTGTTCTGCGGCAACAAGAGCATTCTGCGCGCCGATTACCTGATCGACGACCTGCCGCGGAATCTGCTGCGGTTTGAAGGCCACGGACTGCTCTACACAGCGCCGCACAACCTGACAGCGACGGGCTTTACGCGCGTCGACAACTGGCAGGAAGTGGCGGAGTTCTTCGCGGACAAAGGCTGAGATACCAGGCGTACTTCCCCGGTCCCCAAATGCAAGGGACCGGGGGCACTCGTCGTTCGTGTTTGTAATGAGAACGCAGTCCGCTACTGGCGGCCGGCTGCCTGGGCCACCACAGCGCCGGGCAACGCACGGGGCGCTGCGGCACGCAGCAGGGTTACAGGCTGGGCCGCGGGCGGCTGATGCATGGTCACAATCAGCACGTCGGCCGGTTTTTTGCCCGCGCACACATACGAGTGCGGCGTGCTGGCGTCAAAGTAGACCGCGTCACCGGGGCTGAGCGTGCAGTGATGCTCGCCGTGGCGCAGGTCCAACTCACCTTCCAGCACATACAGGAACTCAAAGCCGGCATGCACATGCGCGCGCGGCTCCTGGTTCTTCTCCAGCGGAATGAACTCGGCAAAGTAGGGGTCCATGTGGCGGTCGGGGACCATGTAGCCGAGGCTTTCAAAAAAATAGGTCGGCTGGTCGACGCCAGTCTGCGGCAAACGTACGCGCTCCTTGCGGCGATGCACGCGGAACAATGCCTGCGGCTCGCTTTCAAAGAAGTACGAGAGGTCTTTGGAGAAGACCATGGCAATGCGCGACAGGTTGCGCAGGGTGGGAACCACGCGGCCGGTCTCAAGTTGCGACAGAAAGCTGGCAGAAAGGCCGGTGTGCTTGCCCAACTCCACCAGGCCCATGGACTTTTTCAGACGGAGGCGCTTGATGCGCTCGCCAATGTGTTTTTCCGCGATAAAGCGCTCCGCGGTTTCTGCATCCACCTGCGACTTCATGGTCTCGTCGGTGTGAATGACGGCAGACTCTTTCATCGGGTTTCCTTCCCGATTGTGGCTCCGGAACTTGTTGCCCGGATCAAAATCTATTCTCATCCTACTGAATCCACCTGATCGGTGTAAACAAGGTAAAAAAGCGCAGGGCGGCGTGGAGAGTGGATGCTGGATGCATGCAGACCACGGAGCACGGCCGGGGCATCCTTCTCAGCGGCGGTTCCGGGCTGATTGGGAGCGCGCTGCGGCGGAGCTTTGCCACGCGCGGCGTGCCGGTGCTGCGGCTGGTGCGCGAAGCGGCAGCGGGCGAAGACGAGCTCACGTGGAATCCCGATGCCTTGCCGGCGATAGAGGCAGAGGCGGAGCTGGATGGCTGTGAGGCCGCGATTCATCTTTCGGGTGCGAGCATCGCGGGGCAAAAGTGGACGCCGGAACGCATCAAGGAGCTGACGCACAGCCGCGTGAACTCAACGCTGGCGCTGACGCGACTGCTGGCCAGCCTGCGGCATCCGCCGCGCACGCTGCTGGTGGCTTCCGCGGTGGGCATTTATGGCAACCGCGGCAACGAGATTCTGGATGAAACATCCGCGCCGGGGGCGGGATTTCTGGCCAATTTGTGCCGCGAGTGGGAGGCTGCCGCGCAGCCCGCGCGCGATGCCGGCATCCGCGTGGCGCACTTGCGCTTCGGCGTGGTGCTCAGCCCTGCCTCGGGCGCGCTGGCCAAAATGCTGCCGCTGTTTCGGCTGGGCCTGGGCGGACCGCTTGGCTCTGGCCGCCATTGGATGAGCTGGATTGGCCTGGACGACGCGGTGGGCGCGATGCTGTATGCACTGCAAACGCCCGCGGTGGAGGGACCGGTGAATTTGACCGCGCCCAACCCGGTAACCAACGCGGAGTTCACGCGGCTGCTGGCGCATGCGCTGCACCGGCCGGCGTTTCTGCCGGCGCCGGCTTTTGCGCTTCGATTGGCTTTTGGAAGGATGGCCGATGAGGCTCTGCTGGCCAGCACGCGCGCCATGCCCTCACGGCTGCTGACGCACGGCTTTCAGTTCAGGCACTCGACCTTGCACGAAGCGTTGCGCGCGGCTCTGGGATAGAGCCGCGCGCAAATTTACCGCTTGCCGCGAATAATCTGCGAATTGCCGCCTTTTTTGGCGGCGCGGCGCGCGGCGATTTCGTGCATCTCGCGGCCGATGGACGACTGGTTGATGCCGATTTGCAGCGCCAGGTTGATGACGTTGCCCGTGCCCCAGTAAAGCGCCAGACCGGAAGCAAAGTGCAGCATGGAGAAGCCGAAGATGACCGGCATCATAAAGGCCATCAGGCGGCGCTGCGTGGGGTCCATGCCCGGCGAAGGCGTAATGAACTGCACCAGGAACATGGAGAGGATGATGAGAATCGGCAGAATGTAGAGCGGGTCGGGCGAGGAGAGATCGAGCAGCCAGAACCACTGCGCGTGGCGCAGCTCCACCGCATTCTGCAGCACGCGGTAGTAGGCGAAAAACAGCGGCATCTGCACCAGCAGTGGCAGGCAGCTGCCGTACATGTTCACGCCCTCTTCCTTGTACAGCTGCATCATCTCGGCGTTCATCTCGGTCTTTTTAGGATCGTTGATTTTGAGATGAGCGTACTTGCGCTTGATGGCGTCGGCCTTGGGCTGGATACGCATCATGCGCAAGGACGACTTCATCATGAAGAAGCGCGTGGGCATAAGCGCCAGGTTGAAGACCAGCGTGACCAGGATGATGGCCCAGCCCCAGTTGTTGGCGCCGGGACCCAGCAGATCGCGGACGAAGCGCAGGGCAAGATAGAGCGGCTTGGCAATCACGGTAAGCCAGCCGAATTGGATGAGCGGCTCCAGCGAAGGGCCGTCGAACTGGCCGCTGGCGCCGGTCGAATGAATGCTCTTGAGCACATCGGTCTGCTTGGGACCGGCGTAGATGCGCAGTTTGGTGGTACCGCTGGTGTCGCCCACGGCAAGGCCAAGCACATCGCTCACGCGCTTGTCGCCGGCGGGGCTGGCTGCATCCACCGGCGCCTCAAAGGTGCGGTGCAGCGTAACGGTGGTGGCGCGCTCGGGCGATGCGGGCATGAAGGCCGCGGCAAAGTAGAGATCGGAGACCGCCACCCACTGGTAGGGCGCGTCGTTGGTGGTGTTGTTGCCCACCTTCTTGGCATCGAGCGAGTCGTCTTTGCCGTTTGCCGACCAGATGATTTTGCCGCCGGCATACTGCAGGGCATCAATCTGGTCTCCCAGGCCGTTGGGCCACGAGAGCAGCGCGCGCACCGGCGAGCCATTGCGCTTGACGGCAACCTCAGCCCCCACCACATAGGTGGAGTCGAAGCGGAAGGTCTTTACCACATCCACGCCGCCCGACGAGTAGTGGAAGCTGACCGAGCCGGGCGCAAGCAGTGCGCCGCTTGAATTTTTGCTGCCGTTCACCGTCACCTGATAGAGCGCGGCCTTGTTCAACTGCTCGTCGAGATCCGATTGATTGGTGTAGAGCGACAGCGGCAGGCCATAGCCGAGCGTCTGCGCGTTCACCAGATCGAGCTGCTTGCCCGCGCGTCCGGCGGTTTCCGTGTACTGCGCACCCTTCAGAATCCAGTGCTTGACCACGCCGCCGCGATTGGTGAAGACGATCTTGTAGAGCTCGTTCTCAACTGTGGTCTCGGTCTCGGCAGAGGCCGCAAGGGCAGGAACCGTGGCCGGAGCAGCCGAAGCCACGGGCGCACTGGCCGGCTTGGCCGTCTGGGCCTGCAGTTGCTGCTGCGCGCCGTTGTCTGCCGGCGTGCTGGGCTGCGGCCGGAAGTACTGGAAGGCCAGCACCGCGGCAAGCGCCAGGAATACAAACATCATCAGGCTGCGCATGTCGCCGCCGCCACCGCCAGCCCCGCCGGGGCCCTGCATTTCATGATTGGGATTGCGAATTTCGGGCAAAGGATACTTCCTGTCGTAGTTGGAACAAGGCGGATGTGCCGCTCTGTTCTATGGTAACGGTTCGTGATGAAGATGGGTGTGGTTTGCCGCGGGCGGAACGGGGTCAAAACCGCCGGGAGTGAACGGATGGCAGCGCAGCAGCCGCCAGGCGGCCATCAGCGTGCCGCGCCATGGGCCATGGGTGGCAATCGCTATCTCGGCGTATTCCGAACAGGTGGGCTGGAACTTGCAGCCGCCGGGGCCCAGCGCATGCAGCGCCGGCGAAAGAAACCGCCGGTAAAGATGCAGAAGAGCGAGCAGAATGCGCGTCATGGCGTTTGCCTTGCGGCAGGCCGCGGCTGGCCCATGCGGGCGGCCTCGGTGGATGCCTGCTGAAGGATACGCACGACCTCGGCTTCGAGTTTCGCGAATTCGAGAGTCATGACGGTGCGGCGTGGATGCAGGATGAGATCGCAGCCGGCAGGGAGCAGGTCGACGTGGCGGCGCAGCACATCGCGCATGCGGCGCTTGATGCGGTTGCGCTCGTGTGCCTTGCCAATCACTTTGCCCACGGTAAGGCCGACACGCGGGCCGGCCGGCTCCGCCTGCGGAGCGAGAAACCAGCTGATGGATGCCGACTGGCGCTTGCGGCTGGCTGCATAGGCTGTTTGATAGTCGGCATGACGCTGCAAACGCCTGCCGGTCAGCGACAGACGCGCACCCGCGGCCGCTTGCGCGGCAGGGCGTGAATCAGCATGGAATGGGGTCTGCATCGAGTTGCCGGAAGGCGTCTGGGCCGGAACCACGGTAGACTTCGCTCTTCCGGCCTTTGAAGGGACGGAGACGGAGAGACTAGTCGCGGAAACCGGCGCTGACTGCGACACGCTTGCGACCCTGGGCACGGCGGCGGCTAAGCACCGCGGCGCCTGCCTTGGTCTTCATGCGCGTACGGAATCCGTGCTTCTTCAGACGGCTGCGGCGGTTGGGTTGAAATGTGCGCTTGGGCATGGAATGCGCTCCTGTTTCCTGTCAAAAAATTCTTTGCCGGCTGCCCTGCGAATTCGGCTTGGTCCCCGCACCTTCTATTTGCGCGCAGCATCGGCAAAACCATTGCCGGTGTTCACAAAAAAGGAATGGGGCACACCCTACGCGGAACCGCATGGGACGGCAGTTTCTAAGTGTACCGCATCCCCGCTTAAGAATCCAGTGCGGCACGGTTTAGAGGGTGCGCGGGCAAAGCCGAGTGTACGACGCGCGCATCGTACGCGGCAGCCCGCAACGCGGCCAGAAACGTCGCCTGCAAAACATGCAAATGCACGAAAATGATAACCGCAGTAACCGATTTTTCGCGCTTTCACCATGCATGGTGCAACACAAAAAAGATTGTCTGCCTCTGTATGAAAGATGGGTTGCAATGAACGTTAAATGTGCTAGTATCGGGACCGTTCTTGAAAGTTCTATAGCGTCCCACGGAACGGAATTCACCCATGTCTCGATTTGTAGATCGGGGCATCTTGAGCAACGACCAAGCAGACTAGATGTGATTCAGATACGGTGAGGTTGTGCCCTCACGCGACTGGAAATCCCTTGTCTGAATTGCGTGAATTTCACCGCAAATAAAGAGGACGCGGTTAAGGATTTGTTCGATGGCATTCGCAATTTCGCCGGCTACGCCCCTCAATCCCTGGCTGCAAATTCTCTCCTCCCTTGAGAAGAAGGTAAGCCGACAGTCGTTCGACACGTGGTTGAAGCCGACGCGCTTCAGTCATATCGCCGGACGCACGCTTTATGTGCGCGTGCCGTCGCCTGAGTTCCAGCACATTGGCGACAAGTACTACGACCTGATTCAGGAAGCGATCGATCTGCAGTCGCTGGAGTACGACGACGTTGTCTTTGTGACGGTGAGCGACGACCCTTCGGTTCCGCCGCAGCGCAAGGACGGCGGCTTTGGCCCCGTGCCCGCGCACGCACCCACTGCGCCGCAGCCCACGCAGGGCTATCGCCCGCCGGAGCAGGGCCGCTTTGACTGGTCCACCGCCGCGCAGCTGAACTCGCGCTACACCTTCGATAACTTCGTCATCGGTAACGGCAACCAGTTTGCCCGCGCCGCCGCCCTGGCCGTGGCCGAGCGCCCCTCGCGCGCCTACAATCCGCTCTTCCTCTATGGCGGCGTGGGAATGGGCAAGACCCACCTGATGCACGCCATCGGCCACGAGGTGAAGCGCCGCAATCCCTCTTCCTCCATCTGCTACGTCTCGGCGGAGAAGTTCACCAACGAGATGATCACCTCACTGCGCAACGACCGCATGACCAGCTTCCGCGACCGCTTCCGTTCGGTCGACGTGCTGCTCATCGACGACATTCAGTTCATCGCGCAGAAGGAGCGCACCCAGGAGGAGTTCTTCCACACCTTCAACGCGCTGCATGAGTCGATGCGCCAGATCGTCATCGCCTCCGACCGTCCGCCGAAGGAACTGGCCGAGATTGAAGACCGCCTGCGCTCGCGCTTCGAGTGGGGCCTGATCGCCGACATTCAGCCGCCGGATCTTGAGACCAAGGTCGCCATTCTACAGAAGAAGGCAGAGAGCGAGCAGGTGGTCATTCCCACCGACGTGGCGCTGTTCATCGCCTCCAACGTCCGCACCAACGTGCGCGAACTGGAAGGCGCGCTGGTCCGGCTCATCGCCTGGTGCCAGCTGAACCACATGGAGATGACACTGGTGGCCACGCAACAGTGCCTGAAGCAGTTCATCGACATGCAGGTGCGCAAAATCACCATCGAGTCGATTCAGCGCGCCGTGGCCGAGCAGTTCGGCATGAAGATCAGCGACCTGAAGCAGAAGAACAACTCGCGCAACGTGGTGGTGCCGCGCCAGATTGCCATGTACCTGGCCAAGCAGATGACCGAGGCGAGCCTGCCGGAAATCGGACGCCAGTTCGGCAACAAGCACCACACCACCGTGATGCACTCGATCGCCAAAATCGACGAGCAGCGCCGCAACGACAAGGACCTGCACCGCATGCTGAACAAGCTGCAGGATCTGCTGAACGGATAATGAAGGCGACTGCGCAGTTGCCCAAAGGCCGGATTCCGATGGAATCCGGCCTTTCTGTTGGCGCGCTCCGGTACGATACCGACATGCCCGCAGCACCGGCCCATCAAGCTCATCGCCTAGCGAACGCCCGACGCGACGGTCTGCTGCTGTTTGTTCTGGGCGCCCTGATTTTCGTTCTGCTTGGTCTGGCGCTGGAGCGCGCGGCAGCAGCACCCGGCGAGGACTTTCGCGCGCTCTACTACCCGGCAAAGACACTGCTGGCCGGTGCCGACCCTTATAACGCCGGCGATTTGCTCAACGTTCTGCGCGCCGATGGGCCGAAGTTTGGCAATGATGCGTGGAAGCTGGAGCAGATTGCCACGCGCAGCATCTACCCGCCGACGGCGTACACATTTGTGCTGCCTTTCGCGCTGCTGCCGTGGAGGCTGGCGCAGCCGGCTTGGCTTGCGCTCACCATACTGAGTCTAGTGGGCGCGTGCGTGCTGGTGTGGCGCGTCTGCGCGCAATCCGCTCCATTACTGGCCGGATCCTTGCTCGCGCTGTTGCTCATCAACAGCGAGCTGATTGTGATCGCCAACAACTCCGCCGGCATCGTGGTCAGTCTCTGCGTAGTTGCGGTCTATTGTTTTCTGTACCAGCGCTACCCGTGGCTTGGAGTGCTCTGCCTGGCGGCCAGCGTCTCCATCAAGCCGCATGAAACCGGCCTCGTCTGGATCTACTTTCTACTCGCGGGCGGCGTGTATCGCAAGCGCGCCGTTCAAACGCTGCTGGTGGCCGTGCTGCTTGCACTTCCCTGCTTGGCCTGGGTGTTTGCGCGCGCCCCGCATTGGCTGGGCGAGTGGCAGAGCAACATCGCGTTTCTGGCCGCGCCGGGCGGCATCAGCGACCCAGGGCCGCATTCACTTGGCGGACACGGCCTGGCCATGGTTATCAGCCTGCAGGCGCTGCTCAGCTATTTTTGGGACGATCCGCGCTTCTACAACTTGGGCAGCTACGTGCTGACCGCGCCGCTGCTGCTGGTCTGGATATTGGTCACGGTGCATACACGCGCCACACGCGAGCGTGCGTGGCTGGCCATCGCATCCATCACCCTCATCTCTCTGCTGCCGGTCTACCACCGGCAATACGATGCACGAATGCTACTTCTCACCATTCCCGGCTGCGTGGTTCTGTGCACACAATTGCCGCACTTCGGAGGGATGACGAAGCTCGTCACAGCTGGCGCGATTCTCTTCACCGGCGATTTGCTTTGGGCCATATTGCTGGCGCTGCTGAGCATGGCGCCTCAACCAGCAACGCCGCGGGCTCAATGGTTCCACGCTGCCGTGGAGATGCTGCCCGCGCCGCTGGTCCTGCTGCTGGCCGCAATCTTTTTTTTGTGGGCGTATTGGCGTTTCGCGGCCGTGCAGGATGCGGATGCACAGCTGCCCGCTTAGCGTTTCATCAGCTCCACAAACATCTTCTGGAACTTCGGCAAATCGAGGTCGACCTGTGCGTGCACCAGGCGCACGGCGGTGGTGGGCTTCAGCTTCTCGGTCCATGTCAGCGTGTCGCCGTAGGCGGGGCCGTGGCTCAGGTCCACGTCCATGTAAATCAGTTTCTCTTTGGCGATGAGCGAGGGGTCGAGCCATGCGCAGGCGGCCAGTTCGTCCCACAGGTAATAGCGGTCCTGGCTCCACGCAGCAATGTAGCGCGCCGTGGGCGACTGCGAGGTTTCAATCTCCTTCAACATGGCCTCGGTAAACGGCGCCTTAATCGACACGTCCACCGTCGTCACATCGATGCGTGGCCATGCGGCGCGCAGCACAATGTGCGCCGCCTCGGGGTCGAACCAGAAGTTGAACTCATGCCGCGGACTGGTTGCGAACTCGGGGTCGTCGGTCTGCGGATTGAGGCTGGCGCCCATCAGCACAATGCCCTGGGTCAGCGCGGCGAACTCAGGATCAATGGAAATGGCCAGCGCGATGTTTGTCATCGGCCCAGCCGCATAAATCGTTACCTGGTGCGGATGCGCGTGCACCTGACGAATGAGAAAGTGCGCCGCGTCTTCATCGATGGGCTTCAGCTTTGGCGCGCCTTCGGCGAGCGGCGGCACATCGAACGGTCCGTGCGCCTTCGCTACTTCCTTCATCACCGGCGCGTTGCCATTGGGCGTCTCCACCATGCCGCTGACCGCGCCACCCCACGCGCCCAGCCACACCACGTTACCCACCAGCGCCTGCTGCAGAGCGGTTTCCTGCTGCGTGCGCACCAGCGGAAACGCTGCGCCCATGGCGACCGGAATGTCACTGTGCCCGGTCAGCTCCAGCATGCGCAGCGTGTGTTGCGTCTCCTCATCGCGCCAGGCGTTGCCGGTCACCATGGTGATGCCGAGCACCTCGACCTGCGGCGATTGCAACAACGCCAGCATGGCCATCTGGTTTGAACCGCCGGGACCGGAGCCATCCTGATCGATGAGCACAAGACGGCGCTGCGCTGCGCACACCTGCGCCGCAAGCACAAAGATGAGAAACAGGGATGAGAGCTTCATGCAAGGGTATTGTGGCATACCCCCGGCGTGCGTTTAGCGGCGACCGAAACTGCGCGGACTGACCGGCGCGGCCACGGGCAGGTCGGTTTTGCCCGCCGGGTACACGGCCAGAAAGCGGCCCGGGCCTTCACCCTGGCTGGCCGTCTCCACGCCTTCAATCTCCTTGAAGGCCATGTGCATCAAGCGGCGCTCGCGGCTGTTCGTGGGCGGAAACGCATAGGGCACGCCGGTGCGAATCACCTTGTCTGCCGCCACCTCGGCGGCCATGCGCAGCTCCTGCGCGCGCAACGCCTTAAAGTTGCCGGCGTCAAAGCTGATCAGGTCTTGCTCGCGCTGGTCCAGACGCAGCATCTGCGCGGCCACCGTCTCCAATGCACGCAGCAATTCGCCGTTGTGCTGTGTCAGCAGAGGTACATCGGGCCCGGCCAGCTCCACATACAACACCCGCGCTTCCATCCCCTGGGGATCGCGCGCGCCATCGCCGGCGGTGATGCGATACTTCAGGCGCATTCCGCCCAGTTTGTTCAGGGAGGCAAGAAATCCGGCAATTTTCTGTGCGGCAGACTGGAGGTCGGCTATCGGCATAAGGAACTAGTATCGCAGAAAGGCCCCGGAAACCGCCGCCCCAATTTCGCACAACGCCGGCTCTCAGCATTCCTTCAGCGCGGCAATGCTACCTTGGGTCTGTGCTGCTCAGGCAGCCCAAGGAGCCGCCATTTTCCGTTCGATGCCCATCGTGGTCTCGCTCCTGCTGCTCGGCGCGGCCTTTGCACACGCGCAGGGCGGGCCGCCGTTCACCACCGACGATCCCGGCACGCCGGGCGACGGCAATTGGGAGATCAATATTGGCTGGACGGGCAGCCACAATCCCGGCCACGGCTCCTACCAGGTTCCCGACCTCGACATCAACTACGGCCTCGGCAACCGCATCCAGCTCAAATATGAAGTGCCGCTGGCGCTTGCCGTCGACGAGCACAACACCACGCTGGCCGCGCTGGGCGACTCCTTCCCCGGCGTAAAAATCCGCTTCTATGAGCACCACACCTCCGGCGAGACGAAGTCCGAGGAGAACATGAGCTTCTCACTCGGCACTTATCCGCAGGTGCTTATCAACAACCCCACCAGCGCGGTGCGCCGCGGCGTTGCGGAGACCGGCCCGCAGTACTACCTGCCACTGGAGTTCGCCACCAAACTCGGGCCCATCCGCCTGAACGGCGAGGTGGGCCACTGGTTCGGCAATCGCCACGTGCCGGACCGCTGGGGCCGCGGGCTTATCGCCGGACACGAGTTCAGCGACCGCTTCGAGCTTTACGCCGAGATGTACGACCTGCAGGACGCCAACCGCATTGACGGCGAACCCAAACAACGCGCCTTCACCTTCGACATTGGCGGACGGCAGACGCTGGACCGCAGCGGCCGCCTGCGGCTGCTCTTTATGGGCGGGCGCTCACTGCAGGCCGCGCGCGCCACCAACAGCCAGCCAGACTGGATTGCCTATCTCGGCGTGCAGGTCAACTTCCGCGGCCGCCTGTAGCCGCGCGCGGATGGGAGAATGGTTGCATGGCATTCGACTCGTCCCATGTGCTGACCGCCGAACAGGCGCGCGTGCTCGGCGCGCTGATGGAAAAGGAAGCAACCACACCGGAGTACTATCCGCTCTCGCTGAACGCGCTGGTGAATGCCTGCAATCAGCGCAGCAATCGCGAGCCGGTGATGCAACTCGACGAGGATGCCGTGCGTCAGGCAGTACACGGCCTTCAGAATGCCGGCCTCGCAGGCCCCGCACGCGGAGCCGACGGCCGCGTCACCAAATACGAGCATTTCATCGGCGAAGCCTTCAACCTGAGCCGCGCCGAAACCGCATTGCTTTGCGTGCTGTTGCTGCGCGGCCCTCAAACACCCGGCGAGTTGCGCGGACGCACCGAGCGTATGCACGCGTTTACCGAGATTGGCGACGTGGTGGGCGGGCTGCAAAAGCTTATCGACCGCGAGCCCTCGATGGCGGCGATTTTGCCGCGCCTGCCGGGCACCAAGGAGTCCCGCTACGCGCATTTGCTGTGCGGGCCGGTGGAAGCAGCGGCGATTTTCTCCCCGCCGGCAACCCCGGCTGCAGCAGCAAATCCGGCGCAAGATGAACGCATGACTCAGCTTGAAGCCACTGTGGCCGAGCTGCGGCGCCAGTTGGAGGCCCTGCAGGAGAAGATGGACAGCCTCTTCGGGGCGTAAATTCCCTTTGTCCCACGGCGGGACGTGCGATTACCGCAGGTATACACTTGACTTAGGTATATCTACCCACGCCCGGTCCGTTGGATTAGGCTCTATGGAATCCGGTGAAAATCCGGAACTGTCCCGCAGCGGTCAGCGTGTCGACGTGCTTCGCTCCCGGCTGGACTCACTAGGAGTGAAGTGACTAACCCCTTCAACATTTCGAATTTCAACCACGGCTCCATCACGCCTGTTGGCGCCTCCCTTAACGGCGTGGAAATTCCGCCCAGCAGCAGCTTGCCCGTCATCATTCAAGGTGGCATGGGCGTCGCTGTCTCGAATTGGCGTTTGGCGCGAGCCGTCTCGCAACATGGCCAGCTGGGCGTTGTCTCCGGCACGGCGCTAGACCAGGTACTGCTGCGGCGCTTGCAGGATGGCGACCCGGAAGGGCACATGCGCCAGGCCTTCGACCGCTTCCCGTTTCCGGCCATGGCCGCGCGCGTTTGGCAGGCCTACTTTGTGCCCGGCGGCAAGCCGGAAGGCAAACCCTACAAGCTTGCTCCCATGCCCTTGCACAATGCGCGCCGCGAGTGGGTGGAGCTGTGCATCGTGGCCAATTTTGTTGAGGTGAATCTGGCGCGCCAGCAGCACAACCACGGTGTTGGCATCAATTACATGGAGAAGCTGCAGACCTGCCACCTGGCCTCCATCTACGGCGCCATGCTGGCTGGCGTGGACTACATTCTGATGGGCGCGGGAATCCCGATGAAGATTCCCGCCGTGCTGGACCACTTCGCGCGCAATGAGGCAGCCACCTATCCGCTGCACGTTGCAGGCGCCGACCCAGGCGACGAAATCCTGATGCACTTCAACCCGGCAGACTATATCGAAGGCAAGACGCCAGAGCTGAAACGCCCGCGCTTCCTGGCGATTATTTCGTCGAGCACACTGGCGGTAACACTGGCCAAAAAGGCCAACGGCGTGGTCGATGGCTTTGTGGTGGAAGGCCCCACGGCCGGCGGGCACAATGCTCCGCCGCGTGGACAGCTCCAGTTGGACGATGCCGGCGAGCCGATTTACGGCGAGCGCGACCTGGTTGATCTGGGAAAGATTCTTGGCCTGGGCCGGCCCTTCTGGCTGGCCGGCGGCTGCGGCTCGCCCGATGGCGTGCGCGCGGCACTCAAAAGCGGCGCCACCGGCGTTCAGGTGGGAACAGCGTTCGCCTTTTGCGCCGAGTCCGGCATGCGCGACGACTACAAGAAGGAAGTTATCGGCATGGTGCTGCGCCGCGCCGTCAAGGTTTTCACTGATCCGTTCGCTTCGCCCACCGGCTTTCCCTTCAAGGTAGCCAGCGTGGAGGGCACCGTCTCCGAGTCAGGAATCTTCCGCGCCCGACAGCGCGTTTGCGACCTGGGATTTTTGCGCGAAGCCTATCGCAAGCTCGACGGGCAAATCGGCTATCGCTGCCCCGCGGAACCTGTGGCTGCCTATGTAGCCAAAGGCGGCGCGATGGAGAAGCCGGAGCTGAGAAAGTGCTTATGCAATGCGCTGATGTCGATCATCGGCCATGCTCAGACCCGCGTCGGCGGCCTGCTTGAACCGGGCATTGTTACGGCGGGAGACGACCTGGCAAGCATCGCGCAGTTCCTGAAGTCGGGCTGCAACTCCTACCACGTCTCCGATGTGCTCTCGCGCCTGCTGCGCGGCATCGACGAGACGGTGCGCAGCACCTGCGCGCAGGGTGACGCTGCGTTGACGATTGCGTAAAGAGAAATGGTCGAGGGCTTCAGCCCTCGACCATAAATTTTGCCAGACTCTTCGGCGCGAAGCCGTGCCCCTTCAAATCCTCGCACTCAATTGAATCTCTTCGCAGCGTCTGCGTCGAGCCGGCTTTAGTGCGACTTCTTTGCCGCGCGCTGCGGAAACACCAGAATGCAGATAAGAATGGCCACTGCCAGCACCGCCGAAGCCGTGTAGCGGCTCTGGTTGAAGCCGCCATGCGAGAGCGGTTTGTCCAGCAGGTCGCCCAGCACCGCGCCCAGCGGCCGCGTAAGCACAAAAGCCGCCCAGAACAGCGCCGTGCGCGAAATCTTCGTCCAGAAGTAGAGCGCCGCCACAATCACCAGCAGTGTGGAGAAGGTGATGACGCCGCCCGCGTAGCCCAGGCCCGCGTCATCCGCGGCCCAATCGCCCAACGCCGTGCCCAGCGTCTGCGAAAACATGATGGTGACCCAATAAAAGACTTCCACCCTGGGCGAGCTCACCGTATCGACAGAAACCGAACCCGCCGACCAGTACCACACCCCCAGCGAGCCCAGCAGCAGCACCAGCAGCGTGGATGTGCCGCCTGCGTAGCCCATGCCGAGCGAGCGATCTGCCAGATCGGCCATGGTGGTGCCCACCGTGGTGGTGGCCACAATGGTGCCCCAGTAGAGAAAGCGATTGAAGCGTTTGGCGTAAACCTGCGCCGCCACAAGAACCAGAAAGATGACCGCGAAGATGAGCGTGCCCACCGCGTAGCCCAGGTTCATGGACATGGTGACCGCATCGCCGCCTGTCTCCCCCAGAGTCGTGCACAGGATCTTGACGATCCAGAACGTGAGGGTGACGGCGGCGACTTTGCTTGCGTTTGAGTTGTTTTCTTCGACTGCGATCTTCTCCGGCTGGTTCATGTACGCCTCTGCTTTGCGACTGCAAGCCTAAGGTAAATGCCCCGCCTTAAGCCAGACTTAAACCAGCTCGTATCCGGCGAACCAGTAGCCGATTTCGAAGGCCGCGGTGTCTTCTGCATCGGAGCCGTGAATCGCATTCTCC
>DASVLI010000111.1:0-5661 GCA_036384955.1 Occallatibacter sp. | reverse complement strand
GGGCAGGCCCAGCAGGTCGAGAAACCACTCCAGCACAATCTCCTCGCAGCGCGCGGCCACGGGAGACATCACCTGCAACGAGGCATTCTGGTCCCACGCACCAGCCAGCCAGTTGGCCGCAAGCGCGGCGGGCAGCGAACCACCTATGACAAATCCGAAGTAGCGGCCCGCAGCTGTTGCCACGGTGGCTGGCGAACCAACCTCGTCCAGCAGCGCCAGCACGGCCGCCGGATCCGTCGGGCCATCAGGCAGCGGACCGCCAAGTTTCGCAAGCCGCGCAACGGCTTCTGGCGTCGGCGCAACCGAGCGCTCGGGCAGTTCTTCAAGATAACGCGCGGCGCGCGATGCAACATCGGACAGCAGAGCCTTCAAAGATGCCTCCTGGAGCGTGCAAAGGGAAAGTTCGAGTCTCGATTGTAACGAACGCATCGCGGGGCCGCGCGCGATACACTGCGGTTTGATTGCACCGATGAGCGCACAGGCAGAACTCGATAGCAAATGGATGCAGCGCGCGCTGGAACTGGCCGCGCACGGCATTGGCCTCGCCTCGCCCAACCCCGCCGTGGGCTGCGTGCTGGTGGATCGCGCCGGCAATGCGATTGGCGAAGGCTGGCACGAGTACGACAAGCGCGACCACGCCGAAGTGGTCGCCCTGCGCGCCGCGGGCACGCATGCCCAGGGCGCTACCGCATACGTCACGCTGGAGCCGTGCAATCACACCGGGCGCACCGGCCCATGCACACAGGCGCTGATTGCCGCCGGCGTGGCACGCGTGGTCGCGGCTACGCGCGATCCCAATCCCGCAGCCAGCGGCGGCCTTGAGGCATTGCGTGCGGTGGGAATCGAGACTACGGTTGGCGTTGAAGAGACCGCGGCGCGCAGGTTGAATGAGGGCTTCGCTTGCTGGGCGCGCACCAGGCGGCCGCTGGTGCACATGAAAGTGGCAATGACGCTCGACGCACGCATCGCTCCTCCGCCGGGAGTGCAGGCGGCGGGCCAGCCCTATTGGATTACCGGCGAAGCCGCGCGCTCCGCAGTGCAGCAGTTGCGTTGGCAATCCGATGCGGCGCTCACCGGCGTCGACACCGTCATAGCGGACGATCCTCTGCTGACCGATCGCAGCGGACGACCGCGCCGCCGCAAGCTGCTGCGCGTGGTGCTGGACTCCGCGCTGCGCATGCCTCTGGATGCGAAGCTTGTGAAAACCGCGGACAACGATGTGGCGGTCTTCACCGTTGCATGCGACGAAGAACGCGCCTCTGCACTGCGCGCGCGGGGCGTGCGCGTGGAAGTGCTGGACTCCGCAGCCGGACGCGTGCCGCTCGACAGCGTATTCAAAGCGCTCGGCGCCGAGCAGATTCTTTCCGTGCTGACAGAAACCGGCTCACGGCTCAATACTGCGCTGCTCGATGGTGGACATGTGGGCCGCATGCAGTTTTTCATTGCGCCGCGGATGATGGGATCCGACGCAGTGCCTGCGTTTTGTGGACTGAACAATGCGCTGCAGTTGGAGAACGCCGAAGTGGCTCACTACGGCGCGGACCTGAGCATCGGCGCGCTGCTGCGCGATCCCTGGGCCGACTAAGCGGCGTTCTGCGGCAACGTGGTCTTGGAGACGGCGTGCAGCGTATGCGGCTCCACTCGAAAAGCGTTGTCGCCGGCGGGAACCAGCATCAGCGTGATGCCATTGCAGTCAAATCTGCGATTGGGATGCTTGGCCTCAAGCCATGCAAGCAGGCGCGCATCGGTGATGGTCGCTTCGCCATCCCACTGCTCGCGTTTCAGCTCGCACTCAATCTGCAGATGACCGAGTTGAAGCTCAACGCTGGAAACTCCCTTGGGAAAATAACGGCGCGCGTTTCCCATGCCAATTAAGAGTCCAGTAATGGAGCTGCCCTTGCCTTGAGTCTTGACTACCATAAACACCTTCCGCGGCTAACAAGAGAATCGAGTCGAGTGTAGGGCGCTGGTGAAAGGTTCAGAGACGAGATCTGGCGAAAGAAGTTGGGCCTTTATCGAAGCGGGATCTGGCGGAGCGCCGTCCCGAATTGACTTGATTCTGCGCCTGCTGCAGGTGCGAGTCAAGGTTGCTGATACCAAATTGTCCGGTTTCCATATGGAAATTCTTAACTTCTTTACAGCGTCCTCACGCACCTTGCCTCGAGCGAAGACAGTAAAGCGATTTTTCGGCAATCGGAAGTATGAGCCGGAGCCAATGCAATCACTCCGCTAACCAGACGCCCCCTTGAGCGCCTTTCTGCCGAGTTAGACGCGCGAGTTATGGAGCGGAGAGCAAATCGCCGGTGCAATCGATTTTGATGTACCAGGCAATGCGCAGCGCGCCGGGGCGCAGCGCAAAGCAGACCGAGTCACCTTCGCTGGCCTGGAAGTACTCATGGCTGGAGACTGAAAGCGTATTCTTCCTCGCCACCGGTCCCCACGGCGCCAGCTCAAGAATGTAGCTGGTCGACCGGCCGTGCGTCTGGTGCTTGCCGGTCACGTAGGTGCGGTAGGCTTGCGGCGTGGCGTGGTCTGGCTGCGTGTCCAGCACAACCGTAAGCCCGTAGCCATAGAAGCCCACAAAAAACAGCAGCGCAAACAGGCGCGCCGGCAATGCCCCGCCCTGCCGCATGGTGGTAAAGAACGCTGCCACCAGCCCCAGTGCGATCAGTGCCGCAACTGTCAGTGCGTTCGACGGCGAGACAAGATGAATTCCGCGGCAGCGCGCAAAGAGGCCGAAGCCTGCCACCAGCAAAACGAAGCTAAGGTCGCTGCGCGGATCGGCTTTGGCGCGCAGCACGGTGTAAAGCAACGGCGAGCGCCACAAAAAGCCGAGCACCACAACCGGCGCAAGCGCCAATGCCAGCGCAGCCCACGGCTGCATGGAGTCATCGCCCATGTTGAGCGCGATGGCGGCAACAAGAGCGGCAATCGTCAGCAGCACGGCCCATGCCATGGCGTACTTCAACGAGGCTTTGCGCTCCTCGGGCGTTGCGCCCAGCGCATCGTCGTGCGCAATCTGGTCCAGAATCGCCTCGCGGTCGCGCTGGTCAAGATTCGGGATCGGATGCATCCATGCATCAAAGTCGCCGTCGGTTTCAAAGCCGCTCTGGAAGGTGATGGAACCACGGCCTTCTTTCAACATGAGCTTGGTGTAGGTGCCGTTGCGCGTGCTGTAGATGCGCAGGCCCTCAATCTCGCCGCGGTCGGCCGTCTGCTCGCGGAACGCGCCGCGCACCGTAATCCGCTCGCCGTTCAGCGTGATCCGGCTGCGCAGTGCATAAGCCAGCGTGTAGACACCGCCGCAGAAGAGGATCAGCGCGCCGATGGACCCCGGAAACTGCACCTGCTGCGCGGAAAACAGCGCGCCGAGAAAAAGGGACGTGCCCAACAGAAACGCGCCCAGCACCATGTAAAGCGCGCGCCGCCAGGCAGCGAGCAAATAGACGCGATGCCAGCGGTCAGGCTGCGAATCCAAATCCATGCGAACCTCTGCGAGGTGAGTCACCTAGGACGCTAGCACGGAACCCGGCGCCGGGCAACGCGAAGTGCTCTCGCATACACTGGTCTGTTCGCAAAGATTCGTTCCGATGGAGAAACAGATTTGTTCAAGCAGTGGATGCTGATGGGATTGCCGCTGGCCGCGCTGGTTTGCACAACCGCGGCGGCCGCTCCGTTAAAGAGTGTGGACGCCGAGGCCATCCGCCTGAACAACCGTGGCGTGGCGTTGATGAGCCAGCAATTTACCGAGAAGGCCGCCGACGCCTTCACGGCCTCGTTTAAGAAAGATCCCACGCTGGCACAGGCGGCCATCAACGAAGGCATTGCGGAGATGACGCTGCAGAAGCTGGCCGAAGCTAAACAGTCGCTGCAGGCCGCGCTCAAGCTTGACCCCACCAACGCGCAAGCCTGGTACAACCTGGGCCTGGCGCAGCATGCAGAAAACTCGCTGGACGCCGCTCTCACCAGCTTTCAGAACGCGGTCAAATACGATCCGCGCGATGCCGACTCCTACTACTTTGCCGGCGTCTGTCTGAGTGAAATGAAGAAGTACGAGCCGGCCATTGCCATGTTCCAGAAAGTTCTGGCCATTACGCCGCTGCACGCTTCCACGGAGTTTGCGCTGGCCCGCGCCTTGCAGCGCACCGGCAATGTGCCGGCCGCACGCGAGCACTTCAAGATCTTTCAGCATCTCACCAGCACCAAAATCTCCGCCGCCATTGGCCTGGCCTACGGCGAGCAGGGGCGCTACTCCACCGTTCTTCCCGTCGAAGAGCCGCAAGAGCATCAGGCCGCAATGATTCCAGTGACACTGCAAGCCGAAGCCATGAACGCCGTACACGATGCAGCCTCGCTGACCGGCGGCGCATGCATGCTGGACGCGACAGGCTCCGGCCAAATGGACCTGGTGCTGCTCGGCAGCGGTGCGCAAGCCGTTCACGTGCTGCATCGCGGTGCAGATGGAAAATTTTCCGAGCTTGATGCCGCCGCCGCAGGACTCAAGGCCAGCGGCCACGCCGTTGCCTGCGCAGTGGGCGACATCAACGCCGACTACCTGAACGATCTCGCAGTCGCCTTCGACGACAAGGTGCTGCTCTTCAAGAACAACGGCAAGGGTAGGTTTGAAGACATCACCACTGCAGCCGGCCTCGCTCCGCACAACAAGCCCACTGGCCTTACCTTCATCGACTACGACCACGACAGTGATCTCGATCTCTTCGTCACTGGCGTGCCGTTGGCCGTGGGCGGCCAAGCCAATGTGCTGTGGCGCAACAACGGCAACTCCACCTTTACTGATTGGACCGCGGAGACCGGCCTGGGTGGCGCTGCGAAGACAAACGCGGCAATACTCACCGACTTCAACAACGACCGCGCGATCGACATTGCGGTAGCGGGCCTGACGGCCACGCTCTACATCAATCCGCGCGAGGGCAAGTACCCCACGCAGCCTGTGTATGACGCCAAGCTGCCTGCAAGCACCGGCATCGCGGTGCTCGACTACAACAAAGACGGCTGGATGGACATCGCGCTCACCCACGCCGGCGCGCCGGGCCTCACGCTATGGCGCAACGTGGCAGGGCCGCAGAATGCCAGCCGCCGCTTTGAGCGCGTGGCGCTGCCGCTGCCTGCGGCAAAGCGCGGCTGGGGCCTTACGCCCATCGATATTGATAACGACGGCTGGGTCGACTTGGCAGCCATTGTTGAAACCGCCGCAGGGCCGCGCGTGGTGGTGCTGCGCAATCGCGGCGACGGCACGTTTGAAGATGTCTCCGCGCGTCTCGGACTCGACAAGGTGCGCCTCCACAATCCGCGCGGACTCATCGCCGCCGACATCGACGGCGACGGCGCTGCGGACCTGATTGTGACGCAGCTTGGCGCGCCGCCAGTGCTACTGGGCAACATCGGCGCCAACAAGAATCATTTTGTGCGGCTCAACCTGAGCGGCTTTGCCGACAACAAGACCGCGCTGGGCGCAAAGGTTGAAATTTTTGCCGGCGGCCAATGGCAGAAGTGGGAGCTTGCGGGCGCTACCGGCTACGCCACTCAGTCCGCGCCGCAAATTCTCGTCGGCTTGGGCAAGGCCGAGAGCGTTGATCTGCTACGCATTCTGTGGCCCTCCGGCGTGCTGCAGGACGAAATCGATTTGCCAAAGACCCCGGT
>DASVLI010000110.1:0-3482 GCA_036384955.1 Occallatibacter sp. | reverse complement strand
GTCTGGCCGCCGCAGACCTCCATGATCTTCCAGGGGCGCGTGACAATCTGCGCGATCTCGCGCGCCTGTGCCCGGGCAATCTCGCCATCGCGGAACTCGGTGAGGTACTTCATCGCGCCTCAGTGCTTCTGGCTGGAGTCGGCTGACGGTGGAGCGGTCGCGCAGCTTCCATCGGGGCAGTTGGATTGGGGCGCGGCAGCGGCGCGGGCAAAGTGCTCTTCCTCTGTGGCCAGCTCTTCCTCAAGCATGCCCATCTGGCGGAAGACGTCGAGTGTTTTAAGCGCCTCTTCCGCATCGATTTTGGAGATGGCGAAGCCGACGTGCACGATGGCGTAATCGCCCACCGCGATGTCGGGCACGTAGTCCAGGCACACCTTTTTGATGACGCCGCCGAAGTTGACGCGGCCGATGCGGAGGTCGTTTTCAAGCAGGATTTCGTCGACGCGGCCTGGAATAGCGAGACACATGGCAATTCTGTTTATACCGCGCGGGGCTGGCGCGCAATGTGATTTAGCTCACGAATGGGGCGAAGAGAGGATTGCTCGGAGGAACGATCCCCCATTGTCCGCAGTGTTTATATCTGATTTCAAAGGAGTTACGGGAGATTTCTCAATGAGAGCAATGCGATTTAAAGGGCTTAGCTGTAATGAAGCTGGCAAGCCAGCTTTCAGGCTGCCGCTTGTCGCCCCGATACCCGGGGGGGGGGCATGTATTCGCTTTTTGTTTCCCTATGCTGAGGTAGGTTCGTGGTGCGCGAAGGATCCTCTTCCATGATTGTGCACTGACTGGGGGTAATTTTCTGCAAGGGCTGGCCGTCCGGGTGTGATGCTGTGTTTTCCAAGGCGCCCAACTGCGAGGTGGCTTCCACCCCATCGACATGGACCTGTCGATGGAACAACCTGTTGACCTTCTACAGGCACCCGCATACCGACTGAGGATGGAGAACCCTAGATGTGGGTTCAGTGGATGTCGCTCTTACAAATATTTCTATGCCTAGTGAATCAGTACGTTTTTAAGCCATATGAACAGTAGCAACCCAGCGATTACAGCAACGGCAACCAGGATCAGCCGGCCCCAATCACCCTGCGGTCGCAATCGGGCATGGTTTAGGGTGGGCAGCCATGGACTTTGCGGCGATTGATTGGCTGCGCCCTGAATCAAAACCAGCAGGTAGTGATCTCCCTCGCCGAGCTTGACAATGGCGCTGTCCCAATCGGCCTGTGCCCGCGGGTTGCCGGCCGCATTGCGGCTTTCGAGGGCGTTCACAAGCCCGGCAATGTTTTGTTCGTATGCGGCTTCGTCGTAGTCGCGCTCGAATTCCTCGTTCACCTGCATTATGCCGGGCAGCGTCCAGCCAGACTCACTGAAGTAGAGCATTTTGCGCTCAACATCTGTTAGTGCAATGCCTTGGTGGGCGGCTTCCGCCTCAATCTGCTCGACGAGGTACTGCTTTGCCTCGCGCTCAGTGTGGAAGCGGCGTCCTTCTACGCTGCTTTCGGGCGCTACAGTTCGTGGCGGGTCACTGAAGACGGTTCTTCTCAACATCCAATCCACTCCGTGGTCGAAATGCAGCCAGGAAAACACTTTGAGGAGCGGCCAAAGCAATGCGAGGTTTTCTTCGTCCGCAATACTATTCTGTTTTTGCCTGTTGCCCGAAAGCAATATCACGCCGAGCATGAAGGCAAGGAGCAATCCACAGGTAAGTGCAATTGCCCCGGCGAAGCGGATCAGGTCGTACATGCGCTAAGAGTTTACCGCCCTTTCTTTGCCTCGTTGGCGGCGACGCGGGCTTTGACCATCTTTTTGACCAGCGCAAGCGGCAGCGGCTTATCGTGCGGGAACTGCAGCGTGCCCTTCGAGGTGCGCCACGGCGCAAGCGCCTCGGCCATCTGGTCCAGTAGAGCGGCCGACATGGGGAAGAAACTGCAGTGGCCTTTGAACGCCGCATAACCCACCAGCCCGCCCTTGTAGCGGAAGGCCGGCATGCCGTAGCTGATGCCTTCAGTGGCAGCCTTAGGCGCGGCGGCGCGAATGGCCGCGCGCACTTTGCCCAGCGTGGTGCGCGCCGGCTCTGGAACCTTGGCCAGGTAGGCCTCAACGGCGGCGAGATCGCTCAAAACCGAAGGTTTGCTCGTTTTCATGGCGCTACTCCTTGCCGCCTCGGCGCGCGATCAGGTCGGCAGTTGCCTGTTGATGATAGTCGCGGGCGGCCCTCAGCGGCGTGCAGCCGAGATTGGTCTTAACGGTCATGTCGGCGCCGTGGTCCAGCAGGAACTCCGTCATCTCCACTTGGCCATACGCGGCGGCAAAGTGCAGCGGCGTGTCGTCGCCCTTGTCGTGCGCATCAATGGCCGCGCCGTTTTCTACCAGCAGGCGCGCCACATCCACATACCCTTTCGACGCTGCCCAATGCAGCGGTGTCTGCCCGTTGGCGTTTGCGGCGTTTACATTAGCGCCGTGCGCAATAAGGATTCGAGCCACTCCTGTGTGGCCGGCGAACACAGCGCTGCTGAGCGCCGTGTATCCCTTGTTGTCGGCCGCGTCCACTTTCGCGCCGTGATCGAACAGCAGAACGGCAGTTGCAATGGAGTTTGCTTTTGCCGCGCCTTGCAGCGCCAGTTCGCCTCCATTGGCCCGTGCATTGACGTCCGCATGCGCTTCGAGCAGCTCGGCGACCACGTCCGGCTTGTCGGCCCACGCGGCCTGCTGCAGCGGCG
This sequence comes from Occallatibacter sp., assembly GCA_036384955.1. Classification (GTDB taxonomy): domain Bacteria; phylum Acidobacteriota; class Terriglobia; order Terriglobales; family Acidobacteriaceae; genus Telmatobacter. Next base: position 765 of record DASVLI010000110.1, on the reverse strand, counting down.
TAAAGCCGTCGTTGTCGCGCGCCTCGATATTCGCCTTGGCGTCAATCAAAAGTCCGGCTACATCCGCACTTCCTTCGCCTGCTGCATCCGCAAGCGGCGTATAGCCCTTCTTTGACCGCGCCTCTATATTTGCGTGGTGCTGCAGCAGCAGGACGGCAACGTCGGCGTGCCCGTTAAGGGCGGCGTCTGCCAACGGAGTGTTGCCAAATTTGTCGATGGGGTCGACTTTTGCGCCGCGCGCAAGCAGGATGCGGGCAGGCTCCGGGTAGCCGGAATAAGCCGCATCGTGCAGTGGGGTCGCACCATTCTTGTTTTGCGCCTCAATGTCTGCCTTGTTGTCCAGCAGCCACTGCACAATTTGCGGGCGGTTGCTGTTCACTGCCCAATGCAGGGGCGTCCAGCCCGTCTGGTCGCGGCAGCCAATCACCGCGGGATCGAAGGAAAGGGTCGATTTGGCGCTCGACAAGTTTCCGCTGGAGACGGCGCCGTGGAACCACAGGCAGGTCAGGCTCATGGACCCTTTACGGCAGGAGTCAAGGAGAGGCGTGGCAACAAGGAGGAACAGAAGGGCTATCCCGCACCGGGTGAGCCGGCAGAAGGCTGTGCGCATGGAGTTTTCTCCCGTCTAGCGCAATCAGCATACCCCAAGTTAGGTAACTTGCAATGACTCGATAAACGATGAGTTAGCGGGGCGCGCGCTGCGTGGCCAGGTAGTCCAGCCAGGCGTCCATGCCCGCGCCGGTCTTGGCGCTGGTCTCAAAGATG
>DASVLI010000109.1:0-2199 GCA_036384955.1 Occallatibacter sp. | reverse complement strand
CTGGAGACCTTTCGGCACATGGTCACCGAAGATGCCAATTTTCGCGTGCGCCCTGTGCTGGCGGTCTTTATGTCGTTCAGCTACAAAGTGCTGGCATTCGACCCGCTGGCGCTTCATATTCTGAGCGCCATTCTGCTGGGCCTGATGATTGCGGCGGTGTACATGGTGGCCCGCAAGTGGGGCCTGAGCCGGATGTGGGCTCTGGCCCTGGCAATGATCTTCGGCACGCTGCCCCACTACTCCACCGACCGGTTCTGGATCTCGTCCCAGCAGGCAGTGTTTTGCATCCTCTTCGCGATGATTGGGATCTATGGAACCCTGAAGGTAGTCGAACAAGGTGCGCGACGCCGGATTCTCTGGGGTATGGTGGCAGCCTCTGGATTGGCGCTCAGCTTCCTGAGCTACGAAGTCGTAGTGGGAATGATTGCCGCGATGTTGCTGCTGGTGGGCGTGCGAACGTACCGTGATGCGCGAAAAAGCGGCGTGCGAGACAAAGCGCCACTGCTGTGGATTGGCGGCATCATCCTGACCCTCTTTGTTCTGGGGATAGCCAAGACGATGCTGCAGGATCGAATCGTCTACCAGCACCATTTGATGCGTTTTCTTGGCCGGCTGGGCCATATGGCTGCGCACGGCGCTGAACAGGCAATCACATTCAATCTCTGGACCTATGGATTGCACCTGCCCTGGGCGGTTGTGCGCCTTTGGCAAAATGGCGCCATTCGGCCTGCCGCCGTCGCTGCCTCTTGCCTTGTGGGTGCGGCGGTAATTGCTTTGCTATGGCCGGCGGGGAGTGAAGTCTTCTGGAGCAGCCGGACTGCGCTGAAGGTGATAGCGGCGGGGTTTGTGGTGTACGCGCTGGGAGTTTTTCTATTCGTGCGGAGCCTGGATTCGAACTTCTCCGCACCCGGCGCCAACAACCGCATCACCATTGCAGCCGCTCTGGGAGCGGCGATGGTGTGGGTTGGGCTGGTTGCGCTGATTTGCCGGCTTATCCCCTCGCCCATCGCGCGTCAGCGCGCCTTCAGTGTGCTGATTGGCTTGAGCTGCGCGGCGAATTGCCTGGTCGTGAACGGAATTGCATGGTACTGGATGGACTCGGCGCGCAAGCAGGACGAGATTTTGCAAACGGTGAAAGCCCACGTAGCGCCGCTGCCGGCAAAAAGCATTTTGATGCTGGATGGTTTTTGCCGCTACGACGGACCCAGCCCCGTATTTGAAACCGATTGGGACACAACCAGCGCCGTGCGGCTGTTGTATGGTGACTTCTCGCTGACCGGCGATGTGGTCTCGTCCAATGCCACCTTCGGGCCGGAGTATGTGGACACCACGCTGTATGGCGACGCAGAGGGCCATTATCCCTATGGAAAGAACCTCTACGTCTTCAATGTGCGCGACCAGTCACTGCGCACGCTGGACAGCCGCGAAGCCGCGCTGCGCTATCTGCGTGAGATGAATCCGACGGGCAACAACGGCTGTCCCGCGGCACGCGATGGAGACGGAGTGAAGGTGTTTTAGCGGCTGGAGGCGATCATCTGCGCGGCATGCTGCAGGCTGGTGTCAGTAACCTTGGCGCCGCTCAACATGCGCGCCACTTCGTAGGTGCGGGCGCGGTCGTCGAGCACGCGTATCTGGGTTTTGGTGCGGCCGTGGTCTTCCTTCTTTTCGACAGCCAGATGCTGGGTGGCGAAGGCGGCAATCTGCGGCAGGTGGGTGACGCAGAGAACCTGCTGGCCGCGGCTGAGGGCCTTGAGCTTGTGGCCAACGGCTTCTGCCGCGCGGCCGCCAATGCCGATGTCGATTTCGTCGAAGACCAGGGTGCGTGGCGTGGGCAGTTTTTTCTTGGTTTTGGACGAAGCTTCCTCGACCGCGACTTTAAGCGCCAGCATGACGCGGGACATTTCGCCGCCGGAGGCGATTTCGTGCAGCGGCTTCAGCGGCTCGCCGGCATTGGTGGCAATGCGGTACTCGACCGTATCCCAACCGGCGGCGGTCCAGCCTGACTCGGAGTCGGCGGCTGCAACCGCGACCTCGAATTTCACTTTCATGGCCAGGGAGTTGATCTGTGTCTCCGCCTGCTTGGCCAGCTTGGCAGCCGCTGTTTTGCGCTCGGCACTAAGCGCGGCGGCATGTTTCCGATAAGACTGCGAGGCTTGTGTAACGGCCGCACGCAGCGTCTTCAGAATCTCGTCTCGGTCT
>DASVLI010000108.1:0-7088 GCA_036384955.1 Occallatibacter sp. | reverse complement strand
ACGTTTCTATGCGCTCTTGCGCTTGGCCTGTCGAGCTGTCATCAGCCGCATCATACCGTGCTCACGCTCTCGGTTGCGGCTAGCCTGCAGGACGCGGTGCAGGAGATAGAAATCGCCTACCAGCGTGCGCACCCTGACGTTGAGTTCCGCAACAACTTTGGATCCTCTGGCACGCTGGCGCGCGAAATCGAAAATGGCGCGCCGGTCGATGCGTTCCTCTCCGCCGGAGAGACGCCGATGGCGCAACTCGAAAAGGAAGGCCTGCTCGCAGCCGGCTCACGCATCGATCTGCTGCGCAACAATCTGGTGCTGATTGCGCCGCGAGACTCGAAGCTGAAGGGCTTTGAAGATTTGCGCGGCAGCAAAATCAAGACCGTTGCCCTCGGTGATCCGGCCAGTGTGCCCGCAGGCCACTACGGCGAGCAAACGCTGCGCGCGCTGGGCCTTTATGACACGTTGCGCGGCAAGCTGGTGCTCGGCAAAGATGTGCGCCAGGTGCTGGCCTATGTCGAGACCGGCAACGCAGACGCCGGCCTGGTCTACTCCACCGATGTATTAGTGAGCGGCCACGTGCGCGTGGTGGAAACCGCGCCGGAGTCTGCACACGACCCGATTGTGTATCCTGCCGCCGTGCTGGCTGGCGCGAAGAACGCCGAGGCGGCGCGCGCATTTCTCGTCGCGCTGACCGGACCCGATGCGCGTGATGTGTTCGTGCGCCGCGGATTTAGAATGGCGCATTAGCTATGCACATCGACCTCTCGCCGCTGCTCATCTCGCTGGCAACCACCTTTACCGCAACCGCAGCAACATTTGTGCTGGGCGTGCTGGCGGCGCGGCGGCTGTATGGCGTGCGCGGCAGCATGCGCGCGTGGATCGACGGCATCCTCACACTGCCCCTGGTGCTGCCGCCCACGGTGGTCGGCTTCTTTCTGCTGCTTCTCTTCGGCAGGCGCAGCCCCATCGGGCAAGCGCTCGAACATCTCGGCATCAGCATTGTGTTTTCGTGGCCGGCCACGGTCATCGCCGCAACGGTCGTCGCATTCCCGCTGATGTATCGCACCACGCTGGGCGCGTTTGAGCAGGTAAACCCCACGCTGCTGGACGCCGCGCGCACCCTAGGCGCCAGCGAGTGGACTGTCTTTCGCCGCGTGCTGGTACCACTGGCCGCGCCGGGCCTGGTGGCGGGAACGGTGCTGGCTTTTGCGCGCGCCATGGGCGAGTTCGGCGCCACGCTCATGCTTGCCGGCAACATTCCTGGCCGCACCCAGACCATGCCCATGGCCATCTTCTCCGCCGCCGAAGGCGGCGACATGCGCGTGGCCGCGGTGTGGGCCGCGCTCATTGTGGTGCTGTCATTGGCCATCATCCGCCTGCTGCACTACGAGGCGAAGACGCGCCCGCGGCACGTGGAACACGAACTGCCCGCAAGCGCCGCGCCGATTGCAATGGCCGCACGCATCGATGGAGCGCATGGCAGGCTTGAAGCGCAACTTGAACGCAGGCTCGAAAACTTCACGCTGCGTGTGGACCTTGCCGCCGAGCGCGGAGCAGTTGGATTGCTGGGCCCATCCGGCGCGGGCAAATCGATAACGCTGCGCATGCTGGCCGGCGTAGCCCGGCCTGACAGCGGGCGCGTGGTGCTGAATGGGCGCGTGCTGTTCGACTCAGCCAACGGCGTGCACGTGCCCGCCGCGCAGCGCAAGGTTGGCGTGGTCTTCCAGGATTACGCGCTGTTTCCGCATATGACGGTTGCCGAGAACGTGGGCTTCAGCCTGCGCGCCCTTGCATCTGCCGAGCGCACAGCGCGCGTCGAGGCGCTGCTTCTGTCGCTGCACATTGCCGAGTTGCGCCACCGGCTGCCGCGAGAGATTTCAGGCGGTGAGCGGCAGCGCGTGGCGCTTGCACGCTGCCTGGCCATGGAGCCCGATGCGCTGCTGTTCGACGAGCCGTTTGCCGCGCTCGATCCGCATCTGCGCCGCCAGACCGAAGAGCAGTTGCGCGCCACTCTGGCCGACTTTCGCGGCGCGGTGGTGTTTGTCACACACGATATGGAAGAGGCCTTCCGCTTTTGCAGTGACCTGCTGGTGCTGGACCAGGGTCGCGTCATCGCCAGCGGAGCCAAACACGACCTCTTCGAGAGGCCGCGCAGCGTGGCCGCGGCGCGCCTTACCGGCTGCAAGAACATTGCACCCGCCATGCGCATTGGCGCCAGGCGCATCGCCGTTCCCCAATGGGCGTGCGAGCTGGAGACCGCAGCCGATGTCAGCGAAGAGCTGACGCATGTAGGCTATCGCTCGCACCAGTTGCGCTTTGTCGAGCGCGCGGATGACGCGAATGTATTTCCCTGCTGGCTGGTCAGCAGCAGCGAAGCTCCGCATGAGATGACGTTGTACCTGCGGCTGCATGCCGAGGGCAATACCGCGCACGTGCAGGCCGATGTGGCCAAGGAACTGTGGCGCACGCTGAGCGCGCGGCCGCAGCCGTGGTTTGTGCAACTGGCGCCGGAACGGTTGCTGCTGCTGGAGTCCTGATTCGTCAGGCGAAGTAGTTAACCTTTTCGCCGCGGCGGGGTGAGCCGTCGGCGGGCTGGCCTTCGTCTTCGAGCAACAGATCGTCGGCCTGGGCCTTAGCCTGCTCGCGGCGCTTGCGCGCGTTGTTCTCATCGCCAGCCTGCGCGGCGCTCTCAACGGCCAGCCGCGAGCCAGAGATGGCTTCGGTGCGTCGCGGCTCGGCCAGCGAGTCGCGCGTGACAGGCGGAATTGGGGTAATTCCCATGGAGAAGCACCTCCTGCTCATCCCACTATCGGCAGAATCGGGTTTCTCTCCAACCAATTTGTCGCGATTAGGGGGCAGTTGGGACCCGATTTGGCACCTGCGGCGCTCTTGGAACCCCGGACCGGCGTGCCGGCTTTCAGTCGCTCAAGGGCGTTCCGTTCGCATAGCGAAATTTAGCTCCCATATTTGATTACAAAGGACTTGGCCGTAGATATTTTGATTTAAACAAGTTATATAAGCACCTGGGACGAAGAGCCGCCCCTGTGGGCAGTCAGCAGTGCACAGAAGCATTCTGCGCCCGGCGGCGGTAATTATCCGCAACGGCTGGTGAAAACAGAGCACTGGGGTTAGTGGTCTCCCACTCATCCACGATAGAACTGTGGATGAATGGGGCACGCAGGCTTCAGGGAGTTCATGACCGGCCACCTGCCCGATCTCAGTGAATATTCCAGTAGTATGTACGCAACGATATGTTCCTCGAAAAGCTGCTCAGAATTGTTACGCCGGTCGGCGAAGATGACCAGGGATTTCGCGCTTGGTCTGAGCAATCCTCGTTTTTAGATCTTTTAGCAGAGCAACGCAAAGGTGCGTCCACGATTCTTTATGGCTCAAGCTTCAATCACGGTAGTCTGCTGATTCAGTCGATTCTCGTTCCGATGGAAGACCTCATATCTGTGCCTCCGAAGGACATGATGCACTGGAACTGGCCACTCGCGTCTTGGTCATGCGGACTTGTTTACGGGGGTGGCCGTCCCCCGAGGGTGGAGTATAGCCAACCCCTCGAAGGCATTGAGCCAAGTGGATTTCAGCGAGGCCAGCAACTCGTGTTCCATCGATCTTTCGAAGGTCGAACTGTAGACAAACAATACTACGAGATTGCGCAGTTTTTAACCCATGCTCACGATCTCCATTGGACACCAGAACGGCGGGCCTGGTGTCGCTTCGATAAGGATGGAGATGTGGAGGATGTCATCACATGGAAGGAAATGCCAGGGCACTCCGGCTATGAAAGCGCTACCTGCATAGTCATCAACAGAAATGTTTTAGAAATGCAAATGTCAGCGACTGCAAGTGCTCTGATCCAGATGTTCGATGTGACGAGCGTGGGTGTCAACTTCGCAGGTTGGCAAAAAGGGGAGGACAGTTCCGCACAGGATCAGGAACTCGGCCTTTACTTCCGTTCTCACCGTGAAGGACCGAACGGGAGTTGGATTCGCGGCATGCAGGTAATCAGACCCCGCCTCAGCTCCGAGGGATTCGGAAAATACCTGTACGAAAAGGACAGGCAGCCGAAGCAATACGTTTCCTTCATCACTCACGATTGGAAGAACCAGCGCACGGCAGAGGTAAGTTGCGCTCCAGATGCGATGGCATCCTACTTCGATGAAGGTTCGCCGCTGCCCTTCCAAATCTCACCGGTATTCTTTAACGCAGCAGTACTCGACAAATACAAGGCCGATCCAGACAAATATTCACTGGAGGCTCGTTCCATCTCGTGCAGGAACGCTTGGCATCTTTCAACTTACGACGTTAACGAGGCAGGACAGGTCCACACGTACATCAAATATCTTGGTGATCTTCCATATTCGGAGCAGGTTTACTGGAAATCGTTTAACGAAGAACCGAGAAGTGCCATCTCGCAAAGGGCCATCGCGACTGACTTCAAGGGGGAGTGGTACGACGGACCCGACCCCCTGCGGGACCTACAAGCCCGTCTGACCGAACTACATACATCTCGTGTCAAGTGGTTTACGCTGCGAGAGCCAGGTCTCGTCAAACAGTTGCATTACCCACTGACTTCTTCAGCTAAGGCATGGAGCGACATTCTCATCGCATTAGCGAAGGTAGTCGTTGAAGGCCTTGAGAAAAGATTCTTCGAGGAACAAGTCAAGAGTAAAGGTGCAAACGGAGATCCCAAATGGGGTTCAATTACGTGGCTACAGGAAGCAATGAAATTCTCTGGCGCATCTGATGAAACTATCGACGAGGTGATCGTCCCTCTCCGCACAGTCCAGGAGCTAAGAACCAAACTAGGCGCTCACAGCGGTGGAAGTGAAGCCGCCAACATTCGCGCTGATCTTCTGCGCAAACACAACACACCGCGGTTACATATTGAGCACCTCTCTGGACAACTAGTGCGATCGATGGATCTCCTGCGGAAATTGTGGCAGCGGGCCTGAGATCAAGACTAATAATTCAATGCAGCCTGAGCCTATTCTCACCTGACGCTAAATCGCTAAGGCGCTTATCGTGCTAGTGGCAGGATCATTTCGGTTGGCTCTTTCACTCGCCGCGCATTTGACCGAGGCCGCAGGGACTAAAGCCCCATTCCGTTTTCATGCCTTTTCGGTACGGCTGAAGCCGTGCCCTTATTACAAGACAGGCGAGAGTTGTGGTTCCCACCCTTGCTACGCAAGGATGGGGCATCCATGCTGGGTGGGAGGTACGGCTGAAAGCTGAGGGCTGACGGCTGAGGGCTGAGGGCTGACGGCTGAGAGCTGACAGCTAGCCCCCCCGCCTAACGCCGCACGGAGAACGCCGTGTCTTGCAGCGGCGTGCCGGGCCCCGCATGCGTTTGCGCGGCGGCTTGCGCGGGCGGCGCGCCCAGCAGCGCGATTCCCTGCACCATGCTTAACCCGGCGGGCACGGACTCGAAGCCGCCGCGGCGCTCGCTGGTTTCGCGCGCAATGGTTTTAAACAGCAGCGCGCGGCCGTTCATGTGGATCTCAAGCCGCACCGTCTTCCAATCCGTATCGCTCACGGCGGAGCGCTCCATCAGGAACCAGCCGCCCTTGTAGAGGCGGCCCAGCAGGCCGTAGCCAAAGTCGACATTCTCTTCAAGATGGCCTTCGAGCCGCGCCAGGCGCTTCATGCGCGTGTCGATAGCGATTTCGCCGGACATGGCGTGGAAGATGCGCGCCTCAATGCTGTGCGCGGGGTAGGCGGGGTTGGGGCGGAAGCGCATGCGGCGCACGCCGTTCTCCTCGCCGGCGTTTTCAAAGAGAAACGCGTCGGGCAGCAGGGTGAGGATGCGGCCAACGCGGCGCTCGTCGTCGGCGTACTCCTGGCGGCGGCGTGCCTGCTCGGCGGGCGAGCCGGCCACACGGCGCAGCTTCTGGCCTTCAAGCTCGGCGGCATCGCCACTCAGCGGGCGTCCGCCGGTAGAGACCAGGCGCGCCACCGGGCCATCTGCGGTTTCAACCTGCTGCGAGAGCCGGCTTTGATGCTCGGCCTGCTGGGCAATCCAGTAGCGCCAGTAGCCGTGGCGCTGGTGGTCGTGCAGCTCGTTGTAGACAACCTCGCGCACCAGAGTTTGCGGCGGTGTTTGCGGCTGGCTTTGAGCGGATGGCGGCGCCTGGGCGAAAGCGGTTGCGGCGGCGAGCAGAGCGAAAACGAGCGAGACGACGCGCATGGCACTCTCCCTGGGCCGGAGAAGTGGCCCTGACTGCCACTGTGCGAGCAATGCGTTACAGGCGTAGCTTGCGGGAAATCAAAATCCGAAGAAAACCGGAGAATACCCAACGAAACACGGCAACATGCGAACCAACTTATGCAACAGTGCGGCGCGCGGCTTGCTACACTGGGGCCATGCAGGATGAGCAGGAGTTTCGCAAGGCGGCCGAGGCCGCGCTGGAGGCGCTGAAGAAGCACCTGTTTGCGCGCGAGGAAGAAGACGACGCCGGCTTTGAGGTGGAAGAACAGAACGGCGTGCTGAATGTGGCGTTCGAAGAGCCGCCGGGCAAGTTTGTAATTACGCCCAACACGCCGGTGCGGCAGATATGGATTTCCGCGCTGGCGACCAGCTTTAAGCTGGACTGGAATGCGGCCAAGGCGGCGTTTGTGCTGCCGCGGACCGGTGAGGCTCTGGAGCCGCTGGTGGACCGGCTGATTGCCGAGCGCGCCGAGGGCTAGCTTTTCCGCAACCGGGGCCGACCATCTAAGATGGAAGGGCTACTTCATATACGAGGATTTCGATGCCGCTCTCCGGAGAAGCCATTCGCCTGATGAATTTGATTGACGACGTTGCCGTGACCCTGCGGCGCGTGCTGGCCGTTGTGCCTACACTCTCTGCCGAGGAGCGCGCGCGCGTGGCCGACCACCTGCTGAACGCCCGCCCCAGCGCGGAAGACGTCTTGCAGCTTCTGGACCAGAAGTAGTCTCCCCATGCTGACAGTTGCCGTGATTGGAGCGGGCCCGCTGGGCCGGCGGCTGGCGCTGGCTGCCCTGCGCGCCGGTTGCCGCGTCTTCGTTGAGGATGTGATGCCGGCCAATCTGCATCACGCGCAGGAAGAACTGCGCGCGGCGCTGGGGCC
>DASVLI010000107.1:0-3473 GCA_036384955.1 Occallatibacter sp. | reverse complement strand
CGAACATCGAGAGCTACTCGCTCACGCGGCTGGTTCAGCACATCGTCCGGACGCATCATCAAACGGTGCGCCAGGAGCTGCCGCGCTTTGCGGAGCTGTCGCAGCGGATTGCGGCCAAGCACGGAGACAAGGCGCCGGAGTACAAGGCCGTGGCGCAACTGCTTTGCGCGCTGCACACGGAGATGTTCGCGCACATTGAGAAGGAAGAGCAGGTGCTCTTCCCCTACATCGTCCAGCTTGAAGAGGCGCTGGAGGCGCATGCGGCATTGCCGGGCGCGTGCTTCCGGTCCGTCGCGCAGCCCGTTTCCATGATGATGCAGGAGCACGACTCCGCGCAGGCAATCGTCGAAGAGATCGGCAAGCTTACGCATGGATTTCAGGCGCCGGCATGGGCCTGCTCGCGCAACAGCGCATTCCATGCGGGCCTGGCGGCATTCCAGGCCGATCTTGCCCATCACGTGCATTTGGAAAACGATTTGCTCTTCCCGCGCGCAATGGAAGCGGAGTGTGCTCTGGTCCGATGAAGACTGCCGAGGCTTAGGAGCACCGCTTGTCGTACTCGACCGTTACGCTGCCTTGAGCCGAGCTTTGGAAATTACTAGGCGGATAAGCCGGTATTCGTTCTGCAGGGTGTATGCGACCCTGCTCCGCTTGAACAGGCAAACTATGAAGATCCGTCAGAAGCCAATGCAATAATCGAGTCCGAGCGTGCCGTTGGGCATGAATACCCCAGCAGTCACGGCATGGAAGAGAGAGGTTCTGGAGTGCCTGGCAGGAACCATCCTTCAAGCATTCCAACCGGGCAGGCTTCCGCGCAACGGGCCCCTTTGCGGATCTTGAATATGGACCGCATTCAGCTGGTCCCTAGATCTAAGTTATTGAAAATAATGGTAGGCACGACTGGATTCGAACCAGCGACCTCTTCCGTGTCAAGGAAGCGCTCTAACCAACTGAGCTACGCGCCTATACGCCGACCTCCAGTAGTCTATCAGGATTATTGCGCCGGGGGAACACAGTGGGGCGGGTTGCCGTGCGGGCGCCTGGCCGGGCAAACGGCTTGCTGTACCTGCCAGCCACGAAAGGCCTTACACGCTGCGGGCCGGTAGGGTACTATGCGGTTGCACGCAATGCGCCCTCCAAGCCCGTGGCTGCTTGAAAACCGTTGGGCGTGGTCACATCGCGCATTGGCACGAGCCAATCAAACGTATGAGCGAACAGCCGAAACCCGTCCGAAATCCGTTTCGCACCGCGCCCAACCTGCTCACCTTGCTGCGTATCTGCGCGGCGCCATTCCTGGTCTCCGCCATTCTTGAGCATCGCTACGCGCTGGGCTTCTGGCTCTTTCTGGCTACCGGAGTCACAGACGCACTTGATGGCCTGCTGGCGCGCGTGCTGCACCAGAAGACAGTGCTCGGCCAGTACCTCGACCCCGTCGCCGACAAACTGCTGCTCAGCACACTCTTTCTTGTCCTGATGCACGAGAAGCTGATGCCTGTGCGCGTGACCGTGCTGGTCTTTGGGCGCGATGTTTGCATTCTGCTGGTGGCCGCCATCTTATACATGGCCTCAGGCCGGCGCGAATTCCAGCCCAGCGTCTTCGGCAAACTCAACACGCTGGCGCAAATTACCGCCGTCGCCGTGGTCATGCTGCATCAGCTTATTCAGGACAGGTGGGTGGTGTTTTTGCGCGACTTCGCACTGTGGGCCACCATGGTGCTGACTGTCGTCTCCGGCCTGCACTATGCGTGGACCGCCGCTCGCCGCACGTCTGCGCATCCCCCAGCATAATCCGCTGCGCTCGCTATACTCACAGAAACCCCGTCCCCCTATAGGAGGTCGTGCCATGCTGCTTCGTGGCGTGCGCCGTGCTGTTTTTGCTCTTCTTCTCTGTTCCGCGTCCGCGCTGGCCGCGCCCATTCAGGTGCGCGTGGTGGTGGTCGCCACCTTCGAGGTCGGCAACGACACAGGCGACGCTCCCGGCGAGCTGCAGAACTGGGTCGCGCGTTATCCGCTTACGCAGACGCTGCCTTTTCCCGCCGGTGGCCACGCTCTCTACTACAACGCGCACGATCGCGTGCTCGCGGTGTTGAGCGGAGTTGGCAAGTCGCGCACCGCCGCAACAATCATGGCCCTCGGGCTCGATCCCCGCTTCGATCTGCGCCACGCTTACTGGATTCTGGCCGGCATCGGCGGCGTCAATCCTGCCGTGGCGTCGATTGGCTCGGCCGCGTGGGCCACGCACGTGGTCGATGGAGACCTCGCTTATGAAATCGATAGCCGCGAAGCGCCGGCAGCCTGGTCCACGGGCATTGTTCCCTATGATCGCGCCGCTCCTTTTGCGCCGCCCACGCCGCCCGCCGTCAGCGATAACGGCACGCTGAACTACGACCTCAACGCCGGCCTTGCCGCGTGGGCCTTTCAGCAAACGCGCAATGTGCAGCTGGCCGACAATGCAAAGCTGCAGGCTACGCGCATCGCCTACGCAGGCCAGCCCAACGCGCAGCGGCCGCCGTTTGTTTTGCTGGGCGATACGCTGACCGCCGATCGCTTTTGGATTGGCGCACGCATGACGGACTGGGCCGAGCGCTGGGTGGATTACTGGACGCGCGGGCAGGGCCGGCTGGCCACCAGCGCCGAGGAGGACTCCGCGTACCTGCAAGCTCTTACCCAGCTTGCCGCGGCAGGCCGTGCCGACCGCGCACGCGTTCTCGATCTGCGCACTGCCAGCGACTTTACCGCTCCGCCTCCGGGCGGGACCGCAGCTGAGTTGCTGAAAAGCGAGGCCACTGGCAACTACGCGGCCTACGACGAAGCCATCGAAAACGCATTTCGGGTTGCCAGCCCCGTGGTGCGAGAGCTGGCGCAGCACTGGCCCCGCTATCGCGACGCGATTCCAACGGCGAAGCCATAGATTGCAATCGACATCGCCGGCGCCGGGCAGGCACATTCGGTTGTGGCTCAGGGATGGGGTTCCGGACGTTTGGCCAGCAGGCTTGACGAGCCGTTTCTACTCGCCTTCCTCCACGTCTTCCTTCTCGACGTCTTCTTCGATTGCCATGTCATTAAACTCTTCGGAATCAAAGACTTCGCCACACTCCAGGCACTCCACGAATTCACTGTCTTCGTGCCGGGAGACGATTCGTACCCTTGGGTGTTTGCAGGCGGTTGCCATCTGTCCAGGTTCGGGTGGATTTTGCTGCTCTTGCCGCCGATTGTATCCAGCTTTCTCTGTTTTTCAAGCGCCAAGTTGCTAACCTGCACCAATTCCGCGCCAGACGGAAACCAGCCGCTCCCAGACCGTCCGGGGTCTTTGTTCCTGTCTATCGCCACGATTGAGGGTCATTGCCTTGAAACGCCGACAGAAACGGTCGTATACTGAATGCGGACCTAAGAGGTCGCATATCCCATGCTGAAGCTGACCAAAAAAGCCGACTACGGGTTGATGGCCCTCAAGTACCTGGCCGAGCACCCGG
>DASVLI010000106.1:0-32876 GCA_036384955.1 Occallatibacter sp. | reverse complement strand
CCCTCGGGCAGCTCATTCCCTCTCAGACTCGTCAAAAACTCCGCTCGATCCATGCGCTTCTCCCACCCCGCCCCTGACTGCTTTTCCGCCCTCGCGTGACATAGGTCACTGGCAAGCGTTGGGCCGCCTGCTATCAAGATTGCAGGCGCTGTGGCCGATGTGACAAGTACAGATGGCCCAGCCGTAGGTGACTCAGTCGCAACAAAATCAAACTGCCTGTGCTACCCCGAAGGGACTGCAGGAAGCAATGGCTACACTTCCCCAAACCGAGACCATTTGCGAATCAGACCAAAATGGTCGTATACTTAAGTCCGACCATTCCGGTCGCAGTTTGTGGGTCGTCTTTTCCAGGCGTCCCGTGGGGGTCCGGAAGTTGACGTTACTCAGCGATTTGGCGATCGGCGAAGAAGCGATTCTGGGCGAACTGCAGCTGCCTGAGGCAGTCCAGAACCAGCTGATGTACATGGGCTTTGTCCCAGGCGCTCGCATTCTCGCCGTCCGTCACGCACCGGCAGGAGATCCCACGGTATACGCAGTCGATGGCATGGAAATCGCCCTCCGGCGCGAAACTGCCGAGTCCATCCGGCTGCGCCCCGCAAGCGGCGAAATCAAGCCCGGGGTCGGTGTTCCTGAACTGGTTGAGACTTCCCGATGAACGCCTGCTGCGACACGCCCGCGTTTGAGCCACCCAAGAATCCCCCCTCTGGTCCGCTGCAAACGGTCGCACTCATTGGTCCGCCCAATTCCGGCAAATCCACACTCTTCAATCGCCTCACCGGCCTGCGCCAAAAAGTCGCCAACTACCCCGGCGTCACGGTCGAGCAACATCTGGGCCTGATGGCCGGCATCGGCCGCCCCGACCTCACCCTCATCGACTTGCCCGGCGTCTATTCCCTTTCGCCTTACTCCGAAGACGCACGCGTCTCCGTCGATGTGCTCAAGGGCAAGATGCCCGGCACACCCAAGCCCGACGCCGTGCTTCTGGTTCTTGATTCGCTGCACCTGACCCGCCAGCTGATGCTGGCCGCGCCCGTGCTCGCCCTAGGCCTGCCCACGCTGGTTCTGCTCAATATGACGGACCTGATGGAGTCGCGCGGCGGCGAAATCGACCCGCTGCAACTAGCCCGCGAGCTCGGCGTACCCGTCGCGCAAATCAGCGCCGTCCGCGGCGCCGGTCTCGACGCCATTCCGCTCTTCCTCAACCAGCATACGCAGAACAAGGAGCCGCTCACCCTGCCCGTGGTGGGCAACGCGGCCAGCACCCACAAGTGGGCCGCGCAAATCAGCCGCAGCACCGGTTACCGCGCGCCGCTCAGTGAAGAGAAGAGCCGCAAGCTCGACAACGTTCTGCTGCACCGCGTCTGGGGACCGCTGCTGTTTCTGGTCGTCGTCATCGCGGTCTTTGAAGTGGTCTTCGCCATCGGCCAGCCGCTCTCCGACGGCTTCGGCGACATCCTCGCCAAGATGGGCTCGCTCGTCGGCGCATTCCTTCCCTCCGGCTGGATCCGCTCACTCATCATTGACGGCGCGTGGAAAGGCATCTCCTCGGTTCTGGTCTTCCTCCCCCAGATCCTGCTCCTGTTTTTGTTCATCGGAGTTCTAGAAGATTCGGGCTATCTGGCTCGTGCGGCGCTGATTGCAGACCGCGTCATGCGCACCACAGGCCTCAACGGCAAAGCCTTTATCCCGCTGCTTTCGGCCTATGCCTGCGCCGTGCCGGCCATCATGGCCACGCGCACCATCGAGAACAAGCGCGACCGCCTGGCCACCATTCTGGTCACACCCTTTATGACCTGCTCGGCGCGCCTGCCGGTCTACATGCTGCTCATCGCGGCCTTCATTCCCAACACCTTTTATCTCGACGGCATCATCGGCCTGCGGACGCTCGTCATGCTGGGCCTCTATTTCGCCGGATTCATCGCCGCCATGACCACCGCCTGGCTGCTGAAGAGCTCGGTGCTCAAGTCGAGCGAAACGCCCTTCATCCTCGAACTGCCGCAGTACCGCATGCCCACTCTGCGTTCGCTCGGCCTGCGCCTGTTTGACCGCGCCAGCGTCTTCCTTCGCCAGGCCGGCACCGTCATTCTCTGCGTCACCCTCGCGCTCTGGATTCTGGCCCACATTCCGCCCGTCCCCCTGGCCAACGGCAGCTACACTGCGCCGGAGCTGGCCGACAGCGTCATCGGCCACCTGGGCCGCTTCATCGAGCCGGTCATCGCTCCGCTTGGCTTCAACTGGAAGGTCGGCATCGGCCTGCTCTCTTCCGTGCTGGCCCGTGAGGTCATGGTCTCCACCATGGGCACGCTCTACGGCGCAGACCCCGAGACCCAGTCGCTGCACCTGCAAACCGCTCTGCATCTCGACATGACCCTGGGCGGCGCATTGGCTCTGATGATCTTCTTCGCATTCGCCATGCAGTGCACCTCCACCATGGCCGTGGTGCGGCGCGAAACCAACAGTTGGCGCTGGCCCGCTATCCAGTTTGTCTGGATGCTTTCGCTGGCCTACGGCGCAGCCTTCGCAGTCAATCACATCACCCTGGCGCTGATGCGCTGAAGCGTCGCTACTCCAGCACCAGCAGATGCCGCGCAAAGCGCGCCCCAGCCATATGCCGCATCGCCTTGTCCAGCGTCACCAGAGAGCCATCAGCCAGCACCGCTGCTCCCAGCAAAAAGCAGTCCGTGATTTGCTGGTGACCGGACACCTTCCCGCGAATAGTCTCCGGTATTTGCCGCCACGACGGAATGCTCTCCCAGTAGCGAAAGCGCGGAAGTCCCTGAAGCCCGTCGATTGCCCCGCTCACATCGGCCACGCCATACTGCCCTGCTGCGGGATTGGTCAGCACGCGCAGCGCACCAGCTTCTGAGATTGCGCATCCGCCCCATTCGCCTCTGTGCGCGGCCAGCCAGCGCATCACCGCGGCGTGATGCACGTGTTCGGAGTCGATCAGCGCGATCAGCGTATTCACATCCAGCAGACACGCCGGCGCCTTCAATCCACTTCCTCCAGAGCCGCCTTCACCATCTCATCGGTCAAGGGTCGTCCGCGTCCCGCCAGAACCAGCATTCCGTTGGGCAGCCGCTTCAGCCGCGAGGGGCGCGTCTTGTCGCCTTCCAACCCCTTGCGCGTCACCTCTCCCACTGCCGCGCCCAGCGTAATGCCTTTGCCCTGCGCGTAGTTGGAGAGCAGATAGTAGGTCTCGTCATCAAGATTGACTGTGGTGCGCATACTATCATAATGCACCATCATGCATTTTGATGCAATACGCATTTTTCGCATCACTTCACATGTTGATGCAGATACCTTCCCTGCAAATCAGCGGCGTGGCGCATGCAATCACTTCAACCTGCGGCGCTTCTGCGTCTACCCGTTCTATGAGAAACTAGAACAGTTGCATCCCATCGGGCAGCGCGCACGCTGCCCTACCGCAATCATTTTCAGGACATTGTCCCGGCCCTCGCAGCCGTTACCCTGCTGCGGCCCGCACTACAGGATTTCAAGAATGCTCTCTGTTTCCAACGTCACCATGCGCTACGGCTCCAAGGTCCTCTTTGAAGAGGTCTCCGTCACCTTTACCTCGGGCCGCCGCTACGGTCTTACCGGGCCCAACGGCTCCGGCAAGTCCACCTTCATGAAGATCCTCACCGGCGACCTCGATGCCCAGAAAGGCACGGTCGTGCGCCCGCGCAAATTCGGCGTGCTGCGCCAGGACCAGTTCGCCTTCGACAGTTATCGCGTCATCGACACCGTCATCATGGGCAACAAGCCGCTATGGGCCGCGCTTGAAGAGCGTGACCGCATCTACGAGAAGGCCGAGATGACCGACGACGACGGCATGCGCCTCGGCGAGCTCGAAGGCGTCATCGGTGACGAGGACGGCTACACCGCCGAGGCCGACGCTGCCGTGCTGCTCGATGGACTCGACATCCCCGAGTCCATCCACGACCGCAAGATGGGCGAGCTGCAGGGTGGACAAAAAGTCCGCGTGCTGCTTGCGCAGGCTCTCTTCGGCAAGCCTGAAGCCCTGCTGCTCGACGAGCCCACCAACCACCTTGACCTGGACTCCATCCACTGGCTGCAGGATTTTCTGCTCAGCTACAACGGCACGCTCATCGTCATTTCGCACGACCGCCACTTCCTCAACTCCGTCACCACCCACACCGCCGACATCGATTACGAAACCATCATTGTCTACACCGGCGGCTACGACGACATGGTGATGGCCAAAACCCAGATCCGCTCCACGCTCGAGTCGCAGAACGCCCAGCGCGAAAAGAAAATCGACCAGCTCAACGAGTTCATCGCCCGCTTCGCCGCCGGCACCCGCTCCTCACAGGTCACCAGCCGCCGCAAGGAAGTTGAGCGCCTGCAGACCAACGACCTGGCCCGCTCCAACATTCAGCGCCCCTTCATCAAGTTTGAGCAGGTGCGCCCCAGCGGCAAGCACGTGCTCGAGCTCAAGAACATCATCAAGATTTACGACGACCGGAACGTCCTCGACAACTTCAGCGCCAACGTGCTGCGCGGCGAAAAAATCTGCATGATGGGCCGCAACGGCGCAGGCAAAACCACGCTGCTTAAAAGCATCCTCTCCAACTACCCGGGCCTTGCCGACAAGGACTTCACGCTCGACTCAGGCGCCGTCTTCTGGGGACACGAAGCCCACGTCGGCTACTTCCCGCAGGACGTGAGCGCCATGATCGAGCACGGCCTCACTGTGGCCGAGTGGCTGCATCGCTGGAAGCCCGACGCGCACGTCGAAGACATTCGCGGCATCCTCGGCCAAATGCTCTTCCGCGGCGAAGAGGGCGCGAAGCCCACTCAGGCGCTCTCCGGCGGCGAGCAGGCGCGTTTGCTCTTCTGCAAGCTGATGCTCACCAAGCCCAACCTGCTCTTCTTCGACGAGCCCACCAACCACCTCGACCTCGAATCCATCAACGCGCTCAACATCGCGTTGCAGCGCTACGAGGGCACGGTGCTCTTGGTCACCCACGACCACGACCTCATCGACGAAGTAGCCACCCGCCTCTGGCACTTCACCGACGACGGCATCGAAGACTTCCAGGGCCCCTACGCCGAATGGAAGGGCATGCACAGCTAGCGAGATCGGCATCCTCGCAAACGTAAGTTGCGGGGATGCGAGAATCCGCACATGCCGCGCACATCTCTTCTTCTCCTCAGCGCCGTCGCGCTCTTCGCTTCACCTCTCACCGCGCAATCCCCCGCTGCCCCGCTCTCCGCGCAGGAAAGCGCCATGGCCCGCTCTGTCGACGCGCATGCTGCGGCCGACCGCGCCCTGCTTGAGAAGATCATCAACATCAACAGCGGCACCATGAATCTACCCGGCGTCGTCGCCGTAGGCATGCTGGGCGAAGACGCACACGCGCCCGGAGAAAAAGCCTGGCTCGACTCCCTCACCCGCCAGGCCAAACGCAACGCCGTCTTCATGCACCGCCTCACGAAAGTACCCGCCGCGCATTAAGTTTGCAAATATGATCCGAGAGTGCCCAGCTATAGTCTCTAGTCTTGGAGCGACGACGAATGCTGAGTGAATTGATTTCCTTCTGGAATAAATGCGACCTCGATAAACCGCCATTCCTGCACCCAGATGACCGCGATCTGATTAACCGAAGAAGACCTTCAATTGTCCAGCAATCGCCAAGCAATTTTGATGAATTCATCGAAAGACCAGAGTTTTCAGAAAAACATCTGCATTTCAATCTCATCCCCCAGCCATATGGCGGTGATCTGAAAAATGCAAGGATCGTAATTCTGCTCATCAATCCTGGCCTTGGATTCACAGACTATTGGGGCGAAGTGAGGCCGGAATTTCGAATGCGACTGGCCAACAATCTCCATCAGAATTTTGACCAGACGCCAGACTTCCCATTTCCCTGGCTTGACCCTTCTCTTTGCTGGCATGGCGGCTTCGTGTGGTGGGAAAAGAAGCTACGAGAAGTTGCAAATGCGATTGCCATGAAGAAGTTCGAAGGAAACTATCGACTCGCTCTCTCGGCTCTATCAAAAACAATTGCGTCGGTAGAATTGGTTCCTTATCACTCGTTTTCATTCGGTGCCCACAGCTTGATCAATCAACTTCCTTCCGTGTCATTGATGCTCAGATTTGTCCAAGAGCACCTCAAGCCACGATCACTGAATGGCTCCGTGAAGCTGATCGCGACCAGGCAAGTTAAGTCATGGGGCTTAGAGGACGACGACAAGAACATCTTCTGCTATGGTGCGGGGCAGTCTCGCACAGCTAGCCTGACATCGCGATCAAAAGGCGGAACGGCAATCTTGCGAGCGTTCGGAATTGCGCCGAGTGAAGCAGCTCCCCTCGATCTAGATGATTGACATCCCCCTCCCCTCGCGCTCTAATCAATGCAGTCGGGGATGGAGTTCCCCTTTAACCGCGGCGGCCGATAGGCCGCCTGCTGATGACTCCTGGCAGGATTTCCTGTCGTGGAGCCACGCCCCCGGCACGATCCCTGCACAAATTTATTTTTGGTGGCTCATCGGCCATGCGGGCCTGCGTGCGCATTGCCCAATCCGCCAGGGGAGCACGTCTTGCAGAAATTTCTCGTGATCGCACTGGGCGGAGCGCTGGGCGCGCTGGCCCGCTACTGGGTGGGCTCGTTTGTCGGCAGCCGCATGGGCACGCGTTTTCCCTGGGGCACATTCGTCATCAATATCAGCGCATGCCTCATCATCGGCTTCACACTCACCTTCCTCAGCCGTCGCGTGGAGCTTAGTCCGGTCTGGCGCTACCTCATCCCCATCGGCTTCATCGGCGCCTACTCCACCTTCTCCACTTACGAGTGGGAGACACTCACCTCGCTGCGTTCCGGCGCATTTGCTCTGGCCGCCACCTACGCCGTCGGCAGCCTCATCCTCGGTCTCGCCGCCACATGGCTCGGCGCGGTGCTGGGCGAGCTGGTCTAGGCGCTTGCCACTCCGCGCACCGCAGGCGCACAATCCTCAGTTCGCAACTGCTGCCCTCGCGCAGCGCACACTAGGAGACTCCATGCTCGCTTCCGGCAAGGTACTTAAGGTCAACATCTACGTCAGCGACGGCGCAAAGCACCATGGCGTGCCACTCTACTCCAGCATTGTCGACCGGCTCTACAAGGCAGGCATCGCCGGCGCCACCGTCGTCAAAGGCATCACCGGCTTCGGCTACAGACACCGCATGCACTCCGCCGCGCTGCTTGAGCTCTCTGACTACCTGCCCATCGTCATCTCCTTCTTCGACACAAAGGAGAAGGTCGACGCAGTGATGCCCGATCTGCAGCAATGCGTCACCAGCGGCCTTATCGAGATCCAGGAGTCAACCATCTGGGTGCCCGCGCGCCCCGCGCACTAACGCCCAAATCAGTGTGTGGTGCGGAACGGCGACGCCGGCAGTCCTTCTCCGTTGAACAAATTGCACTGCGGGCTGTTGGCCCACCCGTAGCGCGCCTGCACCGGCGCTGCCACCTGCGCACTGCTCACCACCACCGTGTTGCCATCAATCTTCGCCACCGCGGGAACCCACTTGCCATCGGCGCCCGCCACCTCGAACCCAGTCAGCTCTCCGCCCTTGGCCACCAGCCCCTTGGCATGATGGTTAAACCACAGCCGCAGTGCGCCATTCTCCGGCGTCGCCTGCCGATAAATCGGCCCCGAGTAGCTGATGTCTTCGCCATAACTCAGCGCCCGCGCGGCCAGCGCCAACCGATGCCCCACGTCCAGCTTGTCGGTCGGATGCACGTCGTCCGGATTGCCAATATCGATCGTCACCGCCATCGCCGTGTTGGCCAGGCCCAGCGTCTTCAACTGCTGCTCGCGCAGGCTCGCCCAGTCCTCTTCCGGCGTCGACTTGTAATTCGAAATCTGCACATACAGGAACGGAAAATCTCCCACGCTCCACTGCCGCCGCCAGTCCTCAATCAGCGCGCGCATGGTCTTGTCGTAGTAGGCAAAGCGCGGCAGCTTGCTGTTGCTCTCGCCCTGATACCAAATCGCTCCATGAATCGCAAACGGCGTCAGCGGCGCAATCATCGCGTTCCACAGCATCCCCGGGCCCCAGCTCTTCATCGTCGGGTGCCACGGAAATGACGGCTCCGGCCTGCCCGCCGCGCGCGCCTCCGCACGTTGCCGATCTTCATCCTTATCGCGCAACAGCGCGGCCGATTCATCATCGGTCATCTTGCCCCAGTTCACAAAAATCGGCGCCAGCGTCGCATCCGCGCCCAGCGCTGCCGTCCGCGTCCACGCCTCGGCCACCGTGCCGCCCCAGCTGGAATCAATCACGCCCACCGGCACATGCTCGTGCTGCTCAATCTCGCGCGCAAAGTACCACGCCACTGCGGAAAACTCTTTCGCCGACTCCGGCGATGACACCTTCCAACCCTCCGTGCCAATATCGGTCAGCGCGTAGTCCGCCGCATTCAGGTCCACTACCAGCAGGCGAATGTTGTTGTTCGCGGCCTTCGGTAAATCCTGCGCCGCCGTCGCGGCCTGCCGCATGCGGAACTCCATGTTCGACTGCCCAGAAGCCACCCACACGTCGCCCACCAGCACATCGTCAATCTCAATCGGCTTGGCGTCTTTGGCGCCCTGCACCGTCATCGCAAACGGTCCGCCCGCCGCGCCCGGCTTCAGATACACACTCCACTGCCCCATCGAGTTGGCCGCCGTGGATGCCGTCTCGCCGCGGAAGCTCACCTTCACCGCCTCGTCCGCGCTCGCCATCCCCCACACATGCACCGGCAGCTCGCGCTGTACCACCATGTGGCTGGAAAGTATCTTCGGCAGCTGCACCTGCGCCGTCGCCACTCCGGTTGCCGCCACACACACGCCGCACATCAGCCGCGCCGCCACTCGCTTCCAACTCATCCGCTGCATTACTCCCCCTGGATAATCCGTACCGCAAAACACTTCAGCGTAAACAACGCACCGCATCGCCGTCCATGCGCCACAACAGCCCGGGCAACTATTCAGCGCAGTTTGTGTCTAAACAAGCAGGGTGCTTTGCGGTTTTGCATCGCGTTCAACCCTAGTCGATTCAGTGGCTTTTTGATTCCATTACGTCGAAATTTCTAACTCTTTCTTTTCATCATTCCTTCAACGCCGCTTCTCCTGCATACTTGTAGAGAGGAGACCAAAAATCCGAGCAAGGAGACATATGCCCCTGCTGCGCCCCCTACGCATCGCCGCATTGGCTCTCGCGGTTTTCGCTCTTTTTGGTTGCACCGCACGCAGTCACGCCCAGGCCGCCCTTCTGATGGAGGAGCCCTATGGCTTCTTCGGAGCGCTGAACCCAACCGGCCACACTGCTGTCTACTTCAGCCGCATCTGCGCGGCCACGCCAATCCATTTGCGCCGCTGCCTGCCCGGAGAGATGGGCTCCGTCCTCGCGCGCTATCAAGGCATCAATGGATACGACTGGGTTGCCATTCCGCTGATTCCCTACCTCTACTCCGTGGAGCAGCCGGGCTCGGTTCCCACGCAGGTCGACAAGGAATTCGTCGACCGCCTGCGCGACCACTACCGCGAGCAGCATTTGCTCAGCCTGGGAGAAGACGTGGCCCGCGGTGGCCTGCTCCACGGCGGCTGGACCGAGCTGATTGGCGTGGCCTACGAGCGCCGCGTCTTCGCCATCCGCTTCAACACCACAGAGAAGCAGGACGACCAGCTTATCGCCGACCTCAACGCTCGCGAAAACGTCTCGCACTTCCAGTTGCTCTTCAGCAACTGCTCCGACTTTGCGCGTGAGCTGCTGGAAACCTACTTCCCCGGCAAGTTTCATCGCAGCATCTTTCCCGATGCCGGCATGACAACGCCCAAGCAAATCACCTACAAGCTGGTGCGCTACGGCCGCAAACACCCCGAGGCGCAAATCGCCGTCTACGAGATTCCCCAGGTGCCCGGCTATCGCCGCCAAAGCCACCACAACAAAGACATCGCCGAGTCGCTCATTACCACCGCCTACGCCATCCCCATCGCTGTCTTTAATCCCTACATTGCCGGCGCGCTGGTGGTCGACTACATCGTCCGCGGCCGCTATCACGTAATACCAAAGGACCGTGAGATCCTGGGCCCGGAGAGCCTTGCGGCATTGACAACGCACATACCGGCACAACAGAATGCCAGCATCACCATCACACCCGTGCCCGACACAGGTGCATCGGCGGCACTCGCGTCGAAAGCGTCTGCGGTACCGGGCACTGTTAGGCAAGGCCCCACCGATGAGTAAAGCACCACAGAGTCTGAAGAACCACGCGCGGATGGATCCGCCCTACCACTTGATTCTCTTCGCCGTTTACGTCGTCAATCTCATCTTTGCCGTCGTCCACGCCAACCACCATCGCGACTTCCCTGCCGCCTGGTACCTGTTCCTCTCCGCTATCGCCCTCGTGCCCATCCTCAAAATCCGCATGTACCCGCTCAAGGTGCAGGACCGCGTCATTCGCCTGGAAGAGCGGCTGCGTCTGCAGGCCCTGGCTCCGGCCGAGTGGCACGCGCAAATCTACAAGCTCACCGAGGATCAGCTCATCGCACTCCGCTTCGCCTCCGATGAGGAAGTGGTCGAACTGGCCAAGCAGGCCCTCGAACACAACCTCAATCGCAAGCAAATCAAGGAGCGCATCAAGAACTGGCGCGCCGACGACCTCCGCGTGTAGAAGCAGCACACAGCCAACAGCTAACAGCTGATAGCTGACAGCACGAAGGGCACGGCCAATGGCCATGCCCTTCGCACTTCTGCTCACTACTTCCTAATCGCTAGCACCTAGAACCCAGCCCCAGTCCCTATTCCCCTGGTCCCTTAGTCCCTTCGTCTTTAGTGCTCTCTTCATCCAGCTCATGCTCGTGCTTGTAGTGCTCCACGGGCATCTTGCCGTCCCACCAGGCCCAGTTCATCGGATACACATCCGGATCGAAGATCACCTGATAGAAGTGCCACACCACAATGGCCAGCGTAGCCAGAATCGCCTCGTAGTAGTGGACAGTAGTCGCCACATCCACCCACCAGCGCGCCAGCAGGTTGCCCACCCACACCTTGGCCCACAGCATAATGCCGGTCAGGCCCATCAGCGCAGTGCCCCACACCAGAGCCCAGTACTCGGCCTTCTCGCCGTAGGTAAAGCGTCCGTACTTCGGCTTATCCTTACGCAGGCCCAGGTAGTAAAGCATCGTGCCCACCACGTCAAAGCCGTCCTTTGGCGTCGGCGCAAGGTCGCGCAGCAGCTTGCGGCCTTCGGCCAGCATTGCCAGGTAGAAGCAGTGATAGATGCCCGCGCCCATCAGCACCACGCCCGCAATGCGATGAATCACGCTGCGTGTCCACTCGCTCATGTGCAGTAAATCGGCAATCCACGAGTCAGGAAACTTCAGCGCAAAGCCCGTAATCACCAGCACGATAAAGCTGCTCAGCAGCACCAGATGCTGCCAGCGCTGCTGCGTGGTCATGCGCGTCATCATCGGATTCAGCGTCCGGCGCCGCGCCATGGCCTTGCCCCGCCACACAATCACGTTGTGCAGCACCATGCCGCCAATCACCAGCACAATCAGAACGATGTAAAGAATCCGCACCCAGCCCACAATGCGCGAGCCCAGATCGTGCGCCTTGGCGCTGCCTTCCAGGTGCACACGCGTCTGCGTAAAGCGCCGCGAGGCGCCTTTGTGGCATTTGCCGCAGGTCTGCTCAAGATGCGCCGGGTTGATGCTCGAACGCGAATCGCTCGAGGGCAGAATGTCGTGCACGCCGTGGCAGCTGGAGCAGTTGGCCACCACCACCGAGCCATTCTCGTTGGCCATGCCGTGGTAGCTGTCCATGTAGCTGGTCACGCGGCCGCCCGGTACGCCAAACTCGCTCGACAACCGAACGCCCGAGTGGCACCGCGCGCACGTATCGCGCGAAAGATTCTGCTGCGAAACCGGCGAGTTCGGATCCTGCGTCTGCTTGATGGAGTGGATGCCGTGGCAATCCGTGCACACCGGCGACTGCGAGTTGCCCCGCGCGATGGCCTGCCCATGAATGCTGACGTTGAATGTGTTGGCAATCTCCGTGTGGCACTTGCCGCATGTCGCCGGCACGTTGAACTTCGAAATTGGCGACTTGCTGTTATTGGCCGGCAGCACCGCATGTGCGCTGTGGCAGTCCGTGCAAACCGCTGCCTGCTTGTCGCCATGCTCCACCGCGCGCCCGTGCACGCTGTCCTGGTAGCTCAGGAACGGCTGCGCGCTTACCCCGTTCTGCTCCATCAGGAACTTCTGCCCGTGGCAGCGTCCGCATGTGGTGGGAATGTTGGCATGGTTCACGGACGACTGCGCCGCTCCGCCGGCCAGCACGCTGTGCGCATCGCCGTGGCAATCCAGACACGTGGCCGCGGGCATTGTGCTGTTCTTCCCCGGCTTGGCGTGCAGGCTCTGCTCCCAGGCCTGTTGCGCCCGCGCATGACACGTTCCGCAACTCACTTTTTCCGGAGTCTTCTCGTGCACAAGGCTGGTCACATCCTTGTGGCAATCCACGCAGCTCAACTTCATCGATGCGTGAATCGAATGCTTCAGCTTCTTGGCATCCACATAGAGGCTTACCTGCTTGCCGTTCACGTCCTTGGTCAACGTGGTGTCGCCATGGCAGGTCAGGCACTCTTCGTCTTTTGGCTTTTGCTCGGCGCCGGCGGGGATGACCCAGCCGAGCAGAACCAGCAGCAGCGCGCAAAACAGGATTCTGCTCGAATGTCTCACGCCTCTGAGAAGACGCCCTAAACAGAACAGCCGCCGTGATAGCAGTCACATGCGGCTGTCCATGATTTTCAATTGTCCTGATTCGGTGCGGTGATGCAGCTTCGGCGCGTCTCTCCTTCGCCCGCCCTAGCTAAAGTACGCTGTGAGCGTAAGCACCAGCAGCAGCAATCCAATAAAGATTGCCGTAAAGCCCACAACCCGCGAGAACGTTACGTACCACGCTGCCGGAGCCGTGCCCAGACGCGCTTCCAGATTGCCTGCCTTCATCGCCCGTTCGTACTCCAGCGGACGCTTCTCCTTGAACTCTTCTTCGCTCTCCACGCCGGTGAAGATCACCATGTCCATCGGAAAACTATCCGGACGCAGGTGCGTGTTCACAAAGTGAATCGAGAAGATGAACAGGATCGCCAGCAGGCCCTCTTCGCTGTGGATGACCAGCGCCGCGTTCAGCGCCCAGCCCGGCAAAAAGTGCGCGAAGAACGGCGCAAACCACATCGCGTAGCCGGAGAAGCCGATCACGATCATGCCCCAGAACACCGCCCAGTAGTCGAACTTCTCCCAGTAGGCGTAGCGCTCGAACTTCGGCCGCGGTCCGAGGCCCACAAACCAGCGCATGTGCGCGAACATGTCTTTCGCATCTTTAAAATTGGCCACCATCGAGGTCGGACCCCAGAAGATGCCCTTCTCCCGCTTGCCAATGCCGCGGCTGAAAATTTCCTTCACGTGAATCAGAAACGCTCCGGTAAGCACCAGCGCGCACAGCTTGTGAAAGAACAGAATGGCGCCAAAGCCGCCCACCGCGCTGGCCATGCCGCGCGCCCACACGCTCTCGCTAAAGCGAATCGGAAGCCCCGTCGCCGCCAGTCCCAGAAACGTGCTGAACAGTACCGCGTGCAGTTGCCTCTGCTGGCGCGTAAAGCGGCGGATAAAGCGCTTCTCCGCGGGTTGCTGCACTGTGCCCACAGCCGGGCTCTCAATCTGATCAGGCATCTTTCCCTCCCTTGTCCGTACCGCGCTTCATTTGCTCAAAGCGCGCGCGCACCAGCCAGAGGATCGTGTGAATGACGAAGAACGTCAGCACGCTGACCAGCAAAATGTTCATAAACAGCCGGATGAAATACAGCGCCGGACTGGCCTTGAAGTCGTACGCATCGGCGTGCGGCTGATACTCCACAAAGCTTGCGTTGGCGCCCGCGTGGCACTTGCCACACGTCTTCACCAGGTTGGCCTTGTTCACCGCCGACTTCGGATTGGCGGCGGGCAGCACGTCGTGCGCCTCGTGGCAGTCCCAGCACCGCGCCGTCTCCACGTAGCCGCCCAGCAGGCCAAGCTGCGAGTGGAAGGTATCGTGATACGTCGACAGCTTGTCCTTGTGGCACGAGCCGCAGATTGGCGTCGACTGCATGCGGAAGGCCGACTCTGTTGGCTGCAGAATCTGGTGCGCCGTGTGGCAGTCGGTGCACACCGGAGCCTTCAGGTTGCCCTTGGCAATCGCCGCGCCGTGCGCGCTGTGCTCGTAGTCCGCGTCAATCTTCGCGTGGCAGGTGCCGCAGGTCTTCGGCACATTGGTCTTGTACGTCGGGCTGGCCGGGTCCTTGTGGCTCAGGATGCCGTGCGACCCGTGGCAGCTCTGGCAGTTGGCCGCAACCAGCAGGCCTTCCTTGCTCAGCGCAAAGCCGTGAATCGAATCCATGTAATTCGGATACACGCTGGCCAGGCCGTGCTTCTGCGCCATGCCGCCATTGCCGTGGCAGTTACCGCAGGTCTTCGGCACATTCAGCGGATACACCGCCGACCGCGCATCGGTCTTCGGAAAGATTGCGTGCGCGTCGCCATGGCAGCTGGTGCACGGGTGGTCCTTCGACGACTTGTGCACGCTGTTGCCCAGTGCAGCCGCCTCATCGCTATGGCAGGTCTTGCAATCCACCTTGGCAATGTGGTCCGGGTGCGGATATTCCTTGATGTCTGCGTGGCAGGCATTGCAGCCCAGCGCCCCGTGCACGCTGTCGCCAAACGTCTTGCCGTCCACCGCGATGCTGTGCCCATTGGCGTCCTGCATGGTCTTGTCGCCGTGGCACATCAGGCAGTCGGTCTGCGCCTGCGCTGCACGCGGCCCAAAGCCCAGCAATGCCGCCAGCGCCAAACCGGCAAACAACGCCCCAAAAAGTCTGCCGGAAATTTCCGGCTGAGTTGCCCATCTCCGCTTCATCTTCCCTGCAACTCCCGCGGCCTTTGCCTGCTGCCGCTCCGTCCCCTGCTCGTGAGCTTCCGCACATCTTCCCCGCTCTGGCTGGATCGCTCCACCCTCCCGCCGAGTGATCTGCATCTGCTTCTCCTACTCAGGAAAGACCCTGCAACCAAATGTCGCAGTGATTGGAGTCACATGCGGCTGCCCCGCGCCCGCAAAGGCACTGCCTTGTGTCTTTTGGACTGAAACGGGCCACTTTACCGCCGCAGTCGCCTGCCCCGCGCACCCACGGCGCAACCTTGCATTCACAACCCCGCCAAACGCCTGTGATAGCGTAAAAACTGGGAGTTTAACGCACAGAATGTCCACGATTTCTTCGTATATCAAGCACCATTTCCGCCACTTCAACGCCGCTGCCCTTATTGATGCGGCAGAGGCTTACAACCAGCACCTCGCCGGCGGCGGAAAAATGTTCCTCACCATGGGCGGCGCCATGAGCACCGCCGAGCTGGGCCTCTCGCTGGCCGAAATGATCCGCCAGGACAAGGTGCACGCCATCACCTGCACCGGCGCCAACCTGGAAGAGGACGTCTTCAACCTCGTTGCCCACGACTTCTACGAGCGCGTGCCCCACTACCGCGACCTCACCCCCGCCGACGAGGCCGCCCTGCTGGCCCGTCACATGAACCGCGTCACCGATACCTGCATTCCCGAAATGGAAGCCATGCGCCGCATCGAGAAAGTGGTCCTCGATGAGTGGGTCCGGGCAGACCAGGCCGGCGAGCGCTACTTCCCTCACCAGTTCATGTACAAAATCCTTCTCTCCGACGCGCTCAAGGGCTCCTACCAGATCGACCCCAAGGATTCGTGGCTCCTGGCCGCGGCCCAGAAGAACCTGCCCATGTTCGTCCCCGGCTGGGAGGACTCCACCCTCGGCAACATGTACTCCGGCCACTGCATCTCCGGCGACGTCAAAAACGTCCACACCGTCCGCACCGGCATCGAGTACATGATGGAGCTGGCCGAGTGGTACACCGCCACCGCACCTAAAACCCCGCTGGGCTTCTTCCAGATTGCCGGCGGCATCGCGGGCGACTTCCCCATCTGCGTCGTCCCCATGCTGCACCAGGACCTGCAGCGCGACAACGTGCCTCTCTGGGCCTACTTCTGCCAGATCTCCGACTCCACCACCAGCTACGGCTCCTACTCCGGCGCCGTGCCCAACGAGAAAATCACCTGGGGCAAGCTGGGCGAAAGCACCCCCAAGTTCATCATCGAGTCCGACGCTTCCATCGTCGCCCCGCTGGTCTTCGCCTACATCCTCGGCTGGTAAAGCCCAAAACTTCGACGCGAAAGTGAAAAGGGGTACAGGCTTGCGGCCTGTACCCCTTCTGCGTTTCTTTCAATTCTCGTAACCGCGCTTACTCGTCGCGCACCACAACAAAGGGGCTCGTCATCTCTGGCGCGTGCATGCCAGAGAACGCCGCGGCCGCGCCGCCATGCTGCAGCGTCCACGCGGGAAACGCCAGGTCCGGCATGGGCTCGGCCTTGAACAGCCGCTTGCACTGCTTGGCCGTCCACCGCGCCCAGCGTTTCGACTTCTTGCGCCGCGCGCTGTCCGTCGAAATGCCCGTACCCGCGTACATCTGCCGGTACAGCTTTGAGAGGAAGATGAAGCCCAGCCGCGCGCGCAAATTCGGCGTGCACCCAGACCGCGTCCAAATCGCTCCCCACGTGTAGAACTTGTCCCACACGCGCTGCGTGCGCTCGCGAATCTCATCCGAGCTCATGCTGGGGTGCGGCGTAAACATCTTCGGCCGCACCTCGGTGGGAATCAGCCAGTACCGCGTAATCGGCACATCGCCCACCATCTCCGGCTGCTTCGACTGCTCTTTTTCCCAGCGGCCAAAATCCACCGTGCCCGGAAACGGCGTCATCATCACAAACTGCGCAAACGTGATGCCCGCCTTCAGCGCCATATCCACCGTTGCATCGAACGTCGACGGCGTATCCGTGGGCAGGCCAAAGATGAACGAGCCCAAAACGTGCACGCCATGCTGCCGGAACGTCTGCAACTGCTTGGCCAGAGCATCGCCAGAGAAGTTCCAGTCCTTGTAGACCGCCTTCAATCCCTCCGGCGTCACCGCTTCCACGCCCACCAGCGCGCCCTTGATGTTGGCCTTCCGCATCGCGTCCAGAAAGTTGCCGTCTTCGCCGGCTTCCATCGTGATCTGCGTAAAGAACACCATATCCTTGGGCAACTTGGACAGCTCTTCCATCAGTTGAAAGCGTTCGGCACGAATCTGCGTCAGCTCATCGAGCTTGGCCTGATTGTTCTGCTCCTTCGCCAGGCGAAGATCAGTCAGGCTTACCGGATAGAAGTTGTCATCGGCCAGCGCGATAAAGCGAAATCCAATGCGCCGCAGAGTGATAATCTCGTCCACCACGCGCTGATGATTTCTCTGCCGCGGCTTTTGCCCGTCGGTGCGCCACACGCTGCAAAACGAGCAGTGCTTCGGGCATCCGCGAATCGTCTGCACCGAGGCCCACATATATTTGTCCTGCCGAATCAGATCCCAGCGCGCGGGAAGAAACTCCGAGCCTTCAATCCTCCCGCCTTCGTACATTCTTTCCGGCGCGCCCTTCAGGCAATCGGCAACTGCCTTGCCCCACGCGTGGTCGCCGTCGCCCGTCACCACCGCGTGCGCCTGCCCGCGCTCAAAGCACTCTTCAGGAAACAGCGTGGCGTGGATGCCGCCGTAAACCACCCATGCACCGCGTCCGCGCGCCATGCGCCCTACTTCGTAGCCGCGCAGCGCATTGCCGGTGTGCACACTAATGCCCACAATGTCGCCGGCATGAATGGTCTCGGGATTAATCTGTTCCAGCGACTCATCCACCAGGATGGGATCGCCCACCGTCTCCGGCGTCGCAGCTGCCAAAACAAACAGCCACCGCGGAGTGATTACGGCCGTACCAAAAGCATTATCGCTGGGATTGACCAGGTGCACGCTCATTCGAATCCGATCTCTGTTCGTGCATGAACAGATTGCAGGGTGCGTCTTGCGGATCGATAGAGCGTCTACACACGGCACAATTGCCGGTTGCGAGCCGTCCCGACTGGGTTCCCCTCCATCATACAGGCCAAACGGAGAAATCGGCACCGCAAAAGCCTCTGCAACATGGACAGCAGGTTACAATTTCACCGCGGCCGCGCACTCGTTTTGCGCCTCTCATTGGAGCCTCCATGCATCGCAGAGATTTGTTGAAGTTTGCCGGCAGCGGCATCGCCCTCGGCACGCAGCCCTTCGCCGCACACGCGGAATCCTTCCAGCCCAGCGCCACAACCGTCAGCGGCTGGCTCAATGTGCGCCACTTCGGAGCCAAAGGCGATGGCGTCGCCGTCGATTCCATCGCCATCAATCGCGCCATTGAAGAAGCTTCTGCCAGCGGCGGCGCAACCGTCTATTTCCCCGCCGGCATCTACCTCAGCTACTCCATCCGCCTCAAAAGCTCCGTCGCTCTCGTCCTCGATCAAGGCGCGGTCATCCTCGCCGGCTCCACGCCGCACGATGGCACTACCACCAGCGGCTACGACCTCGCCGAACCCCAAGGCGCATGCGAGCCCTATCAGGACTACGGCCACAACCACTGGCACAACTCCCTGCTCTGGGGAGAAGATCTCCACGACATCTCCATCACCGGCTGCGGCCTCATCTGGGGCAAAGGCCTCAGCCGCGGATGGGACGACGAAAAATCCCGCCCCGACTCGCGCAAGCCCGGCGTGGGCAACAAAGCCATCGCACTCAAAAATTGCCGCAACATCCTGCTACGCGACTTCGCCATTCTCGAAGGCGGCTGGTTCGGCATTCTCGCCACCGGCGTCGACAATCTCACCATCGACAACCTCCTGATCGACACCATCCGCGACGGCATGGACATTGACTGCTGCCGCAACGTGCGCGTCTCCAACTGCACTGTCAACTCACCCTACGACGACGCCATCTGCCCCAAAAGTTCCTTCGCTCTCGGCGTCGCGCGCCCCACCGAAAACGTCACCATCACCAACTGCTACGTCACCGGCGGATACGAAGTCGGCTCTGTACTCGATGGCACATGGAAGCGCCTGCCGCCCGACCCGCACACCTACAACACCGGCCGCATCAAGCTCGGCACCGAGTCTAACGGCGGATTCAAAAACATCGCCATCTCCAATTGCGTCTTTGAAAGCTGTCAGGGCTTCGCGCTCGAATCCGAAGACGGCGCCATCGTCGAGGACATCACCTTCACCGGCATCACCATGCGCGACATCCGCACCGCGCCCTTCTTCCTGCGTCTCGGCGCGCGCCTGCGCGGCCCCGCCGGCACACAAGTCGGCGTCATGCGCCGCATCGTGCTCAGCAACATCACCTGCACCGGCTCATCGCTTTTGCCCGGCATCCTCAGCGGCATTCCCGGCCACAAGATTGAAGACGTAAAAATCAGCAACGTCATCCTCAATCAATCCGGAGGCGCGCCCGCATCCATGGCCGCGCTTGAACCACCGGAAAAGGAAGCAGCTTATCCCGACCCGTTCATGTTCGGCGATCTGCCCGCCTCCGGCCTCTTCGCACGCCACGTCCGCAACCTCGACGTAAGCCACGTCGACATCCAGACCCGCGAGCCCGACGCGCGTGCCGCCGTCTGGCTCCACGACATCGACGGCGCGGACTTCTTCCGCCTGCGCACACCGCAAGGCGCAGCCACCACCTTCGACCTGCGCGAAGTCAAAAACTTCCGCAGCCTGGCCAGCCCCCAGCACGAAGACATCAAGCTCGATGTAGGCAGAGACAGAAAAATTTAGAGGATCATCCGCTGGACCTAAGACTTATGCATCAGCCTCGGATCAAATCTGCAGGGCGATGGGTCGTCAATCGCAATCGATCCGAATGCAGTGTGATTCGGATTCAGCACATAGTTGATCTCTTCAGGCACCACCGCGCTTGGCACCGCGAGCACAGGCTTGGCCGCGGCCTTTACCCACGCATCGCCCACCGCCATGCTCGTCACCGAGACCGGCTCTGCGTCCCACCCCGCAGGCAACCGCGAAAGCGCAATGCGCTCCACCTGCGACTCGTCGAAGCGAACCGGGTAGATAACGTACCCTGGCGGCGAACTCTTGCCGCGAAAGTGCACTAAAATTTCCAGCATCGCCAGTGAGCGGTGACTCGCCGCATACACAACCGGCACACCTGCGCTATTCCATCGCCCGCCATACTTTCTCGCACCCTCGCCAGCGAACGCGGCAGCCTTGTCCCGCAGCGGCGTGATGCGAAAAGCCTCGATCACGAGAAGATGCCATCGGCCAGGCGGCCGAGCAAATTGCGTACCTCGCGCGCGCCATAGTCGCTGCGCGTAAAGTCGATGGGGCGCGCGTTGTTCAACCCGTAGGCGGGCGCGGTCAGCCACTCGCGCACGGCTTCGCTATTGCCGCCGAACAGCTCTATGCACGCGTTGAAAATTTCCACCAACCGCGCAAATCGTTCGGACTCGGACTCGGTGAGAGCGCCGTTCTCGCGCCGCCGTGCCAGTGTGCGCTCGGGAATTCCCAGAAACGCCGCCAGCTCGGTTTGCGTAAAGCCGGACTCTTTGCGAAAGCGGTCAAACTGCGGCCAGCTCAAGCCGCGGCTCAGCGTGCCAATCAACTTCGGCACATCGACAAAGTTCAGGCCCGCAACATCAATTCCGCGCGCCTTTGTGCTGCGGTGGCGCTGCTGGCCGCTCTGAACTTCTTTGACTGTTCGCATTGCTGCACTGCTGCGCGCTGCCATGCTTGCAGTGTACTCCATACCTGCCAAAATGGCTAACTTTCTCGCAATTATGGCAAACCAGTTGGTATGCAATCCCCGGCTCCAAAGTGCTCGCACACTCCGCCGGGTGCCCAGGTCTCGCTTCTGTGACCTGGGGAAAACAACCCTTCCACTGAAAAATGGGTGCCCCATCCTCCCTCCACCGAACCGTAAACTGGAGGGAGCGTGGGCCTTCAGGCCCACGAAAGAAGGCCACAAAAAAACCAGGGCTTCAGCCCCGGCCACTTTGCAGATAATTACCCCCACTCATCGCACAATCAATGCAGGCACAGCCACTGACCACCTGCTCACCTGTGCACTTGTCCACCTGCTCACTTGTCCACCTGTCCCTATAACTGCTTCAGAATCAAATTTCTGCGGCCAAACCGTATCAAATCAAATACTTAGAACCGAACACGCCCAATAAGCGCCATAGAATCAAATCTTTAGCCACAGAAACATAGGATTTTTCCATATGCCACAGGAATGCCGCCACATCATGCCCAGTGGTTCGCGCTGTCATGCCATCGCCCTGCTCGGCAAGTCGTTCTGCTACTACCACACCAATCTGCACCGCGTGGAGCAAGCGCACTTGCGCGCCAAGCCACTCAACCTCGGACCCATTGAAGACCTCCACGGCATCCAGTTGGCGCTCACACAGCTCTTCAATCTCGTCGACAACCCTTACTCCGACACACGCCGCATCCGCCAGATGATCGACATCCTCAAGGTTGCTGTCCGTATCGTCCCCCACACCGCGCCCTTGTCCATCGGCGCCGCCTGTGCGCACTGCGGCCATGTCTCTGAACCGCTCGTGGAACCGCTCGAATTGGCGGAAACCGATCCCCGCGAGCTGCTCCCCGCTGAGACCGCTCCCGATCCTCAGGCGCAGACCCTCGAAGGCCACGCGCTGCCAGGCCCCGTTGCATTGTCCATTTCAGAAGTCGTGCCCCTCGCCCTGCCTGCGGATCACGGCGCGCTGTCTACTGGCAGTTGACCGCGGAGGGCTCCGCCACCGGCACCGCCACCTGCTCCACAATCTCCAGCCCAAAGCCTTCCAGCGCGGGAATGTGCATCGGCGTGTTCGACAGCAGACGAATGCGATGAATGCCCAAGTCAGACAGTATCTGTCCGCCCAAACCAATCGCGCGCAAAATGCGCCCATGGCGGTCCTGCGCGCCTTCGCGGCGGCGCAGCTCTTCATGCAGCACCAGCGGCGGAGTCTGTGTGCCTTGCTTCACCACCGGCAGCGCCGCGCCGCCCGGCGCAAAGGCATCCGGCTGCTCCGGCGCGGGGTCAATCTCAAAGCCGCGCGAGGTGTTGTGCAGGTACAGCAGCACTCCGCAGCCCTCCTCGGCAATCATGCGCAGCGACTGGTCCAGCACCTCGCGGCATTTGCAGTCGGCGCCAAACACATCGCCCGCCGTGCAGCGCGTGTGCACCCGCACCAGCACTGGATGCGCGCATGGCGGCCGCACCGGCTTCTGCATGCCCGGCAAAATCGCCGGGCCCTCGTGGCAGGCCGGGCAACCGGGACACAGGTCACCGCGCACCAGCGCAATGTGGCTCTCGCCGCCGTTCACCACGCTCTCGTAGGCAATCATGCGGAACTGCCCATACCGCGTCTGAATCGTGCTCTCGCCGGCACGCACAATGTAGCGCTCATGCCGCAGCCGGTAGCGGATTAGCTCGGCCACGGTCAGCATCTTCAGGCAGTGCTCTTCGCAGAACTTGATCAGGTCAGGCACGCGCGCCATCTCGCCGTCGTCGCGCATAATCTCGCAGATCACGCCACTCGGATTCAGCCCCGCCATCCGCGCCAGGTCCACGCTGGCCTCGGTTTGCCCGGCGCGCACCAGCACGCCGCCCTTGCGCGCTCGCAGCGGAAAAATATGCCCCGGCCGCGCCAGGTCCGCCGCCGTCGAGCCTTCGGCAATCGCCGTGCGCACCGTATGCGCCCGGTCCGCAGCGGAGATGCCCGTGGTCACGCCCTCGCGCGCCTCAATTGTCTCGGTAAATGCCGTGCCAAAGCGGCTGGAGTTCTGCTGCGTCATCGGGAACAGCCGCAGGTAGTCGGCGCGCTCCTCGGTCAGCGTCATGCAGATAAGCCCGCGGCCGTAGCGCGCCATAAAGTTGATGGCATCCGGCGTCACGTGCTCGGCGGCCAGGGTCAGGTCGCCCTCGTTCTCCCGGTCCTCGTCATCCACCACCACAACCATCCGCCCGGCACGAATCTCTTCGACCGCGCCCGGCACATCGGTGAATGGAGCCTTTACTGTACGTTCGTTCTCGCTCATGGCAACCGCTTTATTGTCGCCCATCGCATGTGCAAACAGCAAAAGCGCCGCCCGAAGGCGGCGCTTTTACTGTTCACTGTCTCTCGAAAGGCTTACAACGTGGATTCGATCTCAAAGCCCCAGGCCTCCAACAGCGCCTCGGGGATGTACTTGGAGTTCTTGTTCCGGCGCGCCCACTCACGTAGACGAGTCGAACGGATGTACTGATCCGGAGTGAGCTTGAACTCCTTCACAATCTGCTCAAATGAAGTAACGGTAGGCACAACCGGCCCAATGGGCTCCGGCTTGCCCCAGTTCGGATTTCCACGACGCTTTGCCATTTGGATAGAGGTCCTTAGAAAAGGAGTGAATTTGCTACTGCGAACCGGGCGTCTCGGGGGTAGGACGTGCATGGTCCGACGCCACTCATGAGTCTCATTTTACGGATTTTTCCTTCAAAAATCAATAGGAATACAACGTTTCCCCGGCATATCCACTCCCCACCCAGTTCTATCCAAATTCAACCCTATAGCGTTAATACCAATAACCTTACCTGCATTTTATCGTTCAACCGGCAATCATTTAGCCCCGCACAATTCTGTCGAAAACTGGCCCTCCAAACCCCCAAAGTGGCACCATAACTAGTATGACAACACCGAGGTGGTTACCCGCCTGGGCTTTTGGCCTCCTGGTGCTGGCCGCGCTCCCCTGCCACGGGGTCGAGCTCAAGGTCAGCCGCGACGCCCTCCAGCGCACCCTCCGCCAGCAACTGTTCAGCGGCCCCGACGGCCGCTATTACCTGAAGGGCAACCCCAACTCCGGCTGCCCGGTCTACGCCGACGACGCCACTCTGGCCTTCGCCCAGGACCGCATCGTGGTCGACATCCGCACCCACGCCAGGTTCGGCAAGTTGATGGGCCATAGCTGCATCGGCGTTTCGCTCTCGCCCATCGCCGAAGTCAGCATGTTGCCCTATGGCGAGGGCGAGACCATCGGCTTTCGCGACGCGCAGATGGTCAAGGTAAGCGACCGGCGCGAGCTCAACTTTCTGCTCACGCCTTTCCTCAGCCATCAAGTCCCAAAATCCATGCAGGTGAATGCGGCCGACTTGCTCCGCAAGGCGCTGGCCGGTTCCACCGCGTCCACTGGCTACAAGCTCACGCTGGACCGGCTCAAGATTCACTCCGTGCAGATTCAAGGCGACAATCTCATTGTCGATGTGGATGGGGATCTAAGTGTGAAGTAGGCAAGCATATCCCGCAGGCGCTAGAATTCGTCCGGAAACGGAGCGCGCTGTTTTTGCGTGCCCGAAATCCGGAGGATCATGTTGCATAGAGCTCTCCTCTTTCCGGTGCTTGCCCTGGTTTCTACACTTCCTTGTCTCGCAGCACACAAAATCAATGTAGCCGCGTTCGAGCAGGCACTGACCCATTGCAAACCCTCTGACACCGACTGCGCCGCGCAAATCTCCGACTACGAACTGACCGAACAGCTCACCCAGACGCACGTCGATAAGATCGCCGCCACGCTGCCCGGCCCCGTCAGCCGCCAGCGTCTGCAGGCTGTGGCTAGTCTCTCCACCTTCCTCGATCTGCCTGCGACCGAAATCCCGCCCAGCCCGCCGCCGTCGCTCGACGAACAGCGCCACATCATGGGCCAGGTCATCACCTATGTCAACAACGCCATCCCGAAGTTGC
Organism: Occallatibacter sp.; assembly: GCA_036384955.1. Classification (GTDB taxonomy): domain Bacteria; phylum Acidobacteriota; class Terriglobia; order Terriglobales; family Acidobacteriaceae; genus Telmatobacter. The sequence continues at coordinate 8,155 of DASVLI010000106.1, read as the reverse complement.
CCAACTTCTACGCCACGCGCGAAATCGCTCGTTATGAAGACACACCTCTGCTGCAGCTCGACCAGGGCTTTCGCGAATACCAGCCGCTGCACTATGTCGGCGCCAGCAGCCTGACGATTCTCTATCGCAATGGGCTGGAGAAGGTGGACACCGGCAAGGAAGTGAAGGCCTCCGCGGACGCCGTAACATCTGGACTGAATACATGGGGCACTTTCGGGCCTGTGTTGGGTATTGTTCTGCTTGACGCCGCTAAAAACAAGCTGGCCTGGAGCCATTGGGAGTCGGGACCCGGACATCCGGTCGCTGTCTTCAACTACAGCGTGCCGCAGGCAGGCTCGCATTATGAAGTGGACTACTGCTGCATGGTCGAGCAGACTGGCGCCTTTGCTTCGCTTGTGCCGTTTCGCCAATACACCGGCTATCACGGCGAAATCGCCGTCGATCAAGCCACCGGCACCATTCTGCGCCTGACGCTCATCGCTGAACTCAAGCCACTTGACCCGATCAACGAAGCCAGTATGGTGGTTGAATACGGCACAGTCGAGATCGGCGGACAAAACTACATTTGCCCGACACGAACCGTTTCTTACTCTCATTCTCAGGAGGTACGTTACGGCACTGTCTCATCCGGTCAGCGTGGCGGCCGTGGAGGCGCGGTTGGTGCTGCTGCCGTGGTGCCCGACGCGTACAGTCATGCCCCTTACCAGACGCGCCTGAATGATACGCACTTCATTGACTACCACGTCTTCCGCGCCGAGTCGCGCATACTCGCCACCGACGAGAGCGCTCCCGCCCCGCCGGAAGACGCGACTCCACAGCCCGCGCGGCAGTCTGAGACCGCCTTCGCACAACCTCCAGCGTCTGCGCTGCAACAGCCCGCACCCGTGGAGCAATCCGCGCAATCCGCACCTCCCGCTGCCCCAGCGGAAGCGCCGGAGCAACCCGAAATCGTGCTCGGCAATGGCATGGAAGAACCGGCCACGCCAACCGCGGCTGCATCGCCCTCCTCCTTCACTCTGCGCACCGCAACGCGTCTTGTCGAAGTCCCTATCGTCGCCTTCGACAAAAAAGGCCATCCTGTCACCGATCTCAAGGCCGACGATCTCATCCTGCTCGACAACGGACACCGCCAAACCATCCACTCGTTCTCTCAGGCCGCGGGCGAAGCTCCTGTCGCCGCTCCTGCAGCGCCCGCCACGGCTCCCACGGATGAGCCGGTCACCGTCAGCAACCGCGAATCCACGCCCGCCACGCACACCGTGCGCGGCGCCACCATCCTGCTCATCGACAGCGCCAACGTTGCCTTCAGCGACCTGAGCTGGGCGCGCGAACAGATGCAGACCTTCCTCAAATCCCTCGGCCCCAGCGATCCGGTCGGTCTCTACGTGCTGCGCAGCGTCGGCTTCGAGATTCTCATTGAACCCACCGAAGACCACGCCGCCGTCTCCGCCAAACTTGCCCGCTGGATGCCCACCGCACAGGACCTTGCACATGCCCAGGAGCAGGAGCGCACCAACCACCAGCAGATTGACGAGGTGCACAAGGTCACCGATCTTGAACACGTCAACGGCCACACCTCCTTCGACGACTCCGACGGCGGCACCGATGCGCTCGATCCGCAGCTGCGCGACTATGGCAAGGCGCCTGGTCAAGATGCGCTTGCAACTCTGGTGCCCATAGCGCGCCACCTTGCCGCCATTCCCGGCCGAAAGAGTCTGGTCTGGGTCGCCAGCGATAACGTTCTGGCCGACTGGTCTGGCCGCTCTGCTCCAGTTGACAAGAACAGCAACACCCTCGCCACCGCCACCATGCGCGCGCAGGAGGCGCTGAATGAAGCGCGCGTCAGCCTCTATCCGCTCGACGCCTCGCAACTCGAGGTGGGCGGTGTCGGCGCCGAAATGCAGCACCGCAACGTCGAGTTAACGCCCACCGCACGGGACATGGCATCCCTGGCTGGTGCTGCCACAGGCGGTTCGTCAGCAGGCTCAGTCAGCTCAAGGTCTGGCGAAGACATTTCCACCGGACGCAACATGCAGCCCGGCCGTATCACCGCGCAAATGCAGCAGGATCTGCACGCCATCGCGCCGGAGTATCAGGACCTTGCCGCCAGCACCGGCGGCCGCGCGCTGCGCCGCGCCGGCGACATCGCCGCGGAGCTGAACGGCATCGTCGATGATGGCCGCGCCGCCTACTTGCTCTCCTTCACGCCCGACACACCCGCCGACGGCCAGTATCACCGCATCACCGTCCAGTGGGCTGACAAGCGTAAAGGCTCACTGCGCTACCGCGCCGGCTATGTCTACCGCAAGGAGCCCGAGTCCATCCGCGACCGCCTGCGCGACGCCATCTGGGAGCCCGGCGACCTGCGTGAAATCGGCGTCTCCGTCGCCCCGGCGCAAAGTGCCAGCGGCCCCACGCTCAAACTCACGCTCGCCGCCTCCGACCTTGCGCTGGTCGAGCAGTCCGGCCACTGGATCGACCGCGTCGATCTGATCCTGGTTACCCGCGATGACACGGCCCTGCTGGCTCACATCAACGGCAAGACCCTGGCCTTGCGACTCAAACCCGCCAGCTATCAAACCGCCCTGCGCGACGGCATTCAAGCCGAGTTGCCACTGCCCAAAATGCCGGCCTCTGCCACCGTGCGCCTCATCGTCGTCGACCAGGCATCCAACCGCATCGGATCTATTACTCTTCCTGCTGCCGCACTGACCTCTGCTTCTGTCTCCAGCGCGCAACATGAATAACTCGCACAAGATGGATAGCTCGGGTATAAAATACCCAGGATTAAGGATCGGCAACAGTCACGGAATTGACAACTTCGGCAAAGCTATGAGGTAGCTTCCTATGCGCTGGACTTATCCGGTCATTCTCGCTTTATCGCTCACTTGTCCCGCACATGCCGCCCAAAAAGTCTCCGTAGCCGCCTTCGAATTGGCGCTGGCCCACTGCAAACCCGACGACAATGACTGCGCAGCCCAAATCTCCAATCTAGAACTGACCCAACGGCTCAGCAACGCCCGCATGGAAAGACTCTCTGCCCACCTTCCCGGCCCCATGAGTCGGCAGCGCCTTGTCGCCGCGGTCGGCGTGTCCTCCTTCCTTGATCCACCCACGGACGAAATCCCAACAACGCCCGCGCCCTCGATTGACCAGCAGCGCACCATGCTCGGCAAAGTCGTCACCTATGTCAACAAAACCCTGCCGCAGCTCCCCAACTTCTACGCCACACTCGAGGTAACTCACTTTCAGGACAGTCCGCACACCCTGGCGGTATACGACCATCCGCTGCATCAAACGGGTACAGAAAGCTACACCGTCCTCTATCGCAACGGGCTGGAGGAGATAGACACCGGCAAGGAAGTGAAGAACGCAGCTTCCCGGAGCGAGGGCCTGAATACCTGGGGCACTTTCGGGCCAGTGCTTGGCATTGTTCTGCTTGATGCAGCCAGAAACAAGCTTGTGTGGAGCCACTGGGAGCAGCGCGGCGCCCAGCGGCTCGCTGTCTTCAGCTTCGATGTACCGAAGGCGGGCTCCCATTACCAGGTGGACTACTGCTGCACTCCCGTCCCTGACGCCAATGTGCCTACGATGAAGCCGTTCCTGCAGTACGCCGCGTATCACGGCGAAATGGCTGTCGATCTGGAGACCAGCGCCATTCTGCGTTTTACACTCATTGCCGACCTGAAGCCGACCGACCCCATTGTCCGTGCATCCATCGTGGTGGAGTATGGCGCGGTGGAGATCGGCGGCAAATTCTACATATGTCCGGTCCACAGCATCTCGCTCTCACATGCCGAAAAAGTGCAGTTCTCGCAATACGGAATTGCCATTGTCGATGCAAATCGGCCACTCCAGTACCGGCTCAACGATGTGCGCTTCGACAACTACCACGTCTTCCGCTCCGATTCGCGCATCCTCGCTGATGCGGACACGGGCGCTCCGGTTCCGACAGGTGCGCCTTCCGTGCCGAAAGCCGCACCTGCGCAATCGGCTTCCGCATCTGCCCCGGAACCGACCACGGCACCGCTGCCAGCGCAGCAACAAGCCGGCACTGCCGCCGGACCTGCTCCACCTCCACAGCAGCAACCCGAGGTTTCCGAAGAATCCGCCGATTCCTCTCCTGTGCTGCAGAACCACGACGAAACCTCCACCTTCACGCTGCAAGCAGAGTCCCGCTTGGTTGACGTTGCCGTCATCGTAACCGACAAGAAAGGCCGCCCAGTGCGCAGCCTTAGCCAGGCAGACTTCGAAATCGCCGACAACGGCCAGAAGCAGCAGATCCGCTACTTCGCGCAGCCGCCCTCCTCCACCGCGAGCGAGGCTGCCGCTCCGCAGGCCGCACCTGCCGAATCTCCGGACACCTTTACCAATGCTCATGCCGCGCGTGTCACTCCTTCGCAGGCTACGCCCGTCATCCTTCTCTTTGACTCCTCCAGCGTCTCCTTCTTCGACCTCAACAACGCGCGCGAAGAGGTCAAGCGTTTCCTCAAATACGTTCCGCCTCAGCAGCCCGTCGGCCTCTACGTCATGGGCGGCTCGGAGTTCCACGTCGTGCGTGAGCCCACCACTGACCGCGCCGCCGTGCTCACCGAACTCGCCAAGTGGATGCCCAACGCCGGCGATTTGGCCCGTTCGCAGCAGATGGAGATGCGCAATCGTCAACAGTTTGATTACGTGCACTCCGGCGGCGACCTGGCCAACGTGAATGGTAATGGAAACACCATCTACCCTTCGGCCGACACCTCCGGTGGCTTTAATCTGATGAATGGAAGCTCGGCTCAGGAACCCACCGATCCTAAGTTGCTCACGCTTGGCGACGACCCCGTCGGTCACGCGATTCCTGTGCTCGAGTGGATCGGTCGCCACCTCGCGCCCTTCCCCGGCCAAAAAAGCCTCGTCTGGATTGCCAGCGACAACGTACTGGCCGACTGGACCGGCTCCATCGCCACACGCGAAGAGTCTGGCCAGGCCTATGCCAACACCATGGTCATGCATGCGCAGGAGACGCTGAACGACGCGCATGTCAGCATCTACCCGCTCGACGTCTCGCAACTGGAAGCCGGCGTCATCGCCGCCGATATCCAAACTCGAAATGTTGAAGTGTTCGGTCACGGTGCTCGCGATCAGTCGCTTGGCGAATTAGGCACTGGAAACAAGCCCGGCCGCGAAAAAGCGCGCATGCAGCAGGACCTGCATCCCATTCAAGGCGCCTTCCGCGATTTGGCCGCAGCCACCGGTGGCCGCGCACTGGGCCGCGCCAGTGACATTGCTGCCGAGCTGAACGACATCGCCTCGGATTCCAACGCCATCTATATGCTCAGCTTCTCGCCAGCGGGGCCAGCAGACGGCAAAATTCACACCATCGACGTGCACGTGCCAGCGCGCTCCGGCTTGCGTCTGCGCTACCGCTCAAGCTACCTCTTCTCTAAACCAGCAGTCACCTTACATGATCGCTTCCGCGACGCCATCTGGAAACCCTCCGACAATCGCGAAATTGTGCTTCAGTGCACCGTGCAGGGCTCCACGCTGCAGGTCAGCATCGCCGCCGCCGATCTCGGCCTCACTGAAGCCAACGGCCGCTGGACTGGCACGCTCGACATCTTCCTCGTCCAGCGCGACAACGCCAACATTCGCGCGTCTCTCTTTGGCCGCACGCTCAACCTGCGATTGCTACCTGCCACCTACGCTGCCGCAGCGGCAGGCGGCATTCACATTGAGCAGCCTCTGCCCACCAAAATGGGCGAAGGCGACATTCGCCTTCTCGTCGTTGACCGCGCCACGCAGCGCATCGGCACCCTCACCATTCCCACCGCGGAGCTGAAAAAAGCCCGGTAGCTTCCGCTGCCGGGCTTTTCCTCTCTGCGAAAAAACTGCTTCTACCACCACTCCATCGAGCGGCCAAACGGCACCTTCGCCGTCGACTCCGGCTTGGGCGTGCGCAGCAGCAGCAGCGGCATGTGCGCCAGCTTGATGATCTTCTCCGCAATCGATCCGAAGACCAGTGGATACCAGCCCGACAAACCGTGCGTCGAGATGATCAACAGGTCGGCCTTCTCGCGTTCGGCCGCGTCCAGAATACTACCGGCCACATCGTTGCTTGCTTCCACAAACGCCGTGGCGGTAATGCCCTTCTTGCCCAGCGCGGTCTGCGAGATGCCCAGCAGCCGCTCGGCCTCCGTCTTGGCCTTGCCCATCACGTCCGCCTCGGAAATCGAATCCGGAATCGTCGCGCTGGGGAACTGCGGAATCACGTGATACATCACGACCTCCGCATGAAACTTCTCTGCCAGCTCCGTGGCCGCATCCAGTGCCGCGTGCGACGACGGGCTGAAGTCGATCGGAACCAGAATCTTGGTCGGAATTGCGCTAATCGTGGATGAATCGGACATCTTTTCTCCTCAATGGCGCATTGCCGCGCCTTATCAATTGCCGCCCACCATCTTAGCAAGCGCCGCGCCACTTCCATCCGTGACGCTCCGCACATCCAATCCCGGCCATCCAAATTGGAATCGCGCACTTTCTGTAAGCCAAATTACGCCACAGTGATACCTTATTCGCGTATGAGCTCACCTACCGCCGCCGTCCTCGGCGAAATCGGCCTGCCCCTTCCCCTTCGCGAGCTGCAATCCGCGTCCTGGGACGCCATCGTCGTTGGCGCCGGGCACAACGGCCTGGCCTGCGCTGCCTATTTGGCCCGCGCCGGCAAACGCGTCTTGGTGCTTGAAAGCCGCGCCCGCGTTGGCGGCGCATGCACCATCCAGGAGCCCTTCCCCGGCGTCCGCATGTCGCCCTGCGCCTATCTGGCCGGCCTGCTACACCCGCGCGTGGTGGAAGAGCTCGACCTGCCCCGCCGCGGCTACCAGTGGACACCCGCCGTCAACGGCCTCTTCGTTCCCTTCCTCGATGGCTCCTCGATTCAGCTTTGGGACGACGACGCGCGCTGCACCGAAGAGGTCCGCCGCCTCGCGCCCCGCGACGTCGCAGGCTTCAACGCCATGTGCGACGTGGTCCGCCGCCTGCGTGACGCGCTGCGCCCTGCCGGCGATGGCGATATGTGGATGGGCGATGCGCCCACCCACGAGCAGATTGAGGAGCGTCTCGGCTCCGACGACGAAGCCCGCGCGCTGCTCTTCGACTGGTCCATGGCCGAGTTCGTCGAGCGCTACGTCCAGGACGAGCGCCTGCACATCGCCTACCTCGGCCAGGGCGTCATCGGCACCAACGCCAGCCCCTTTGACCCCGGCACCGCCTCCATCCGCTTCCATCACGCCTCTGGCCGCCTGGGCGGCATGCCCGGCATGTGGGGCTACGTACGCGGCGGCATGGGCATGGTCTCCTTCTACTTTTGCGATGCGGCCCGCGAAGCCGGCGCGGTCGTCGCCTCCGGCGTTCCCGTGGCGCGCATTATTCCCGCCCAGGGTTCAGATCTCGCCAGCGTTGAGCTCGAAGACGGCGAGCGCATCCATGCGCCCGTTGTCGTCTCCAACGCCGACCCCGTCCGCACCCTGCGCATGCTCGGGCCGGACGCTGACTCCGCCTGGCGCGCCAAAATCGAGCGCACGCCCATCCAGGGCTGCACCGTCAAGCTCAACGTGCACCTGCGCGAGCTGCCCAACTTCACCGCGCGCCCTGGGGTGAACCAGCCGCACCACTACGGACAGATCAACGCGCCGCTCACCAAGGCCGAATGGAAGGCCGGCTACGCCGCCGCCCGCCGCGGCGAGCTGCCCGAGCACCTCTGGTGCGAGCTCTACTTCCAAAGCGTGCACGACGCAACCGTGGCCCCGGCCGGCACCCACACCATGAGCGTCTTCGCGCAATACGTGCCCTACTCCTTCGCACAAGGCAACTGGAACTCGCGCCGCGAAGAGGTCAAACAGCTTGCCCTGCGCTCGCTCCAGCGCTTCTGCTCCAACATTGACTCGGCCGTCATCGATGCGCAGGTGCTTGGTCCGCCCGACATCGAAGAAAAGGTCGGCCTCACCGGCGGCCACATCTTCCAGGGCGAGTGCCTGCCGCAATATATGTGGTCCAATCGCCTGGCCGCGCGCACGCCCATGCAAGGCGTCTACCTCTGCGGAGCCTGCACCCACCCCGGCGGCTCGGTCATCGGCATCAACGGCCGCAACGCCGCCATGGCCGTGCTCAAAGA